>CAMTOO010000082.1 GCA_947074185.1 uncultured Negativicutes bacterium | reverse complement strand
AAAATAGTGTTAGATGAGATTTATATTGCAAAAAAAAAAGAGGAGTTCACTACAATTGAGGTTGCAAGTGGCGTTGGCAAAACAACTCTTTGTAAAGCTATTGCAGGCATTGTTCCTTACTACATGGGCGGCTATTATCACGGAGATGTTAAAGTACTAGGGGAATCTACTAAAGGTAAAAAAGTTTCTGACTTAGCCTTAAAAGTAGGTTTAGTATTAGAAGATTATGAAAGCCAATTGGTTTCTTTAACCGCAGGAGAAGAAGTAGCTTTTGGTTTATTAAGCCATGGATTTAGTGCTTCTGAAGTAGAGGCAAGAACAAAAATAGCTTTAGAGGAAGTTGGCCTTGCAGGGCGTGAAAGTTATCAGTTAGATGAACTTTCAGGCGGGCAAAGACAAAGACTCCTTTTAGCAACTATTTTGGCAGTTAAGCCAGAAGTAATTGTATTAGATGAACCAGTTTCTGCAATGGATCCAGAAGGTGCAGAAGAATTATATAGTTTATTAGCAAAAATTCACAAAGACCTTGGTACTACTATTGTAGTTGTGGAACAAAGGGTAGAATTTGTATTACCTTATATGACAGATATTATTGCTATAAAAGAAGGGGAAGTGCTAACAGAAGGTTCTTGTGCTGATGCCTTAGAAGCTATCTATGAAGATGCTGCAATGCGCCCGCTTTTACCAGAACTTTGGCAAGTTAAATGTCAGGTAGAAGCCCAAACTACAACTAAGTTTGGTCTTTGGCGCAATGTTTCTGAAGCAATTACTGAATTAAAGAACAAAGGGTTCGGAAACGAGGCAAATTTATGATTGAAGCACAAAATATAAATTTCGCTTATCGTAGAGGAATTCCAGTATTAACTGATATTAATTGTAAAATTGAAGATGGTGAATTTATTGCACTATTAGGTCACAACGGTAGTGGTAAAACAACTCTATCTAGACTTTTTATGGCACTCATGCACCCTCGTAGTGGCAATATTTTAGTAGATGGTAATGATATTAATGGGCTTGAACCAGCAGATTTGGCAGATAAAATTGGTTATGTGTTTCAAAACCCAGATTTACAAATCTTAGCAGATACAGTATTTGATGAAGTTGCATACGGTCCTCGTATTAAGAAATTAAGCGAAGAACAAGTGCAAGCTCAAACTGAAGAAAACCTTAAAGTTATGGGTTTAGAAGATCTTACAACTAGTTATCCAAGATTATTATCTTTTGGACAAAAAAGACGTTTAGGGGTTGCTACAGCTTTAGCATTAAATCCTAATACGTTAATTCTAGACGAGATAACTAATGGCCAAGATGCTTTTGAAAAAAATAAAATGATGGAATACTTAAGTGTACTTAATAAAGAACGTGGTATGACCATTATTTTAATCTCTCATGACATGAATATAATAAGACGTTATACTAAACGAGCGATTGTTCTAAAAGATGGATCTATCGTTTATGATGGTGCAACTGAGCAACTATTTAATGGTGAGTTTCCAGTAGAAAGCTGGGGCTTAAGAAAACCTCTTATCTCACAATTAACAACAGCTTTTGGTGTAGCTGCAGATACAATTGAAGCTTTTTGTGACAAGTTAATAAAGGGGGGCGAAAAATGAAACTAACAGCCTTTTCCCAAATAATTGTTACAATAGCAGTTACTGCTTGGGTATTTATTTTACCAGTTAATGCAGTAGCGGTAATTTTAGTTTTGCAGTTAGCTCTTTTACTGTATTTGAAGCATGATAAAATGACCTTGGCCGCAATAGGCGGGTTAGCAGTTTTTACTGGCATGATGGTATTGTTGCAATTGTTATTTGGATCTTCTTTAGAAATTGCTTTAACAGGCGGTTTAAGAATGCTTGTAATGACAATGGCCTTCCTATGTATGCTTGCAACAACAAAGATACAGGATATTGCTAAAACTTTAGTAGATCGCTTTAAACTTCCGGTTGAATACGCGTTTATGCTTACAACAGCTTTGAGATTTGTGCCTAACTTTTTGGCAGATAGCACAATAACTTTAGATGCTCAATCTTGTAGAGGCTATTCAAATCGTGGTGGTACAATAAAAAGACTATTATCTTATGTAGTAGTTATTAGACCACTAGTAATGCGTGCAGTTGCTAAGTCTGAAACTCTAGCATTAAGCATGGAATTAAAAGGTTTCGGCGCTAATACTTACAAAAATATGCCTAGAGAAGAATTAACTTGGGTAGATTATGTAGTATTACTATTGGTAGTGGTGTTAAGTACATATCCATTCTGGAAAAAAATAATTTAATATAGATGTTAAAAAGCAGCAGATAAAATCTGCTGCTTTTTATTTTACGAATTATTTAGTTGGACCCATTCATTATAGCTTGTTACAGGAGGGGGGCCTGCAATATAAGAAAGTTCAGGGATGTCTGGACGTTTTTCTTGAAGGGTTTTGTAGGCATCTACAGAAACTATACCCCCACCGCAATATAATAATACAGGTTTCCCAGCAGGTATTTCAGAATAGCGTTCAGCCATCTGTGTATACGGAATCCAGATGGCACCAGTAATGCCGCTTTTTAGTTTCCATTCAGGATTATTTACTTCTATAATAATTAAATTTTTAGTGTTTTTCATATATTCTAGAGCAATATTAGGAGCTTGTCCACCCAAAAGTTTAGTTGCTGGAACTTGTTGTTGGGAATTTATTTTTAGATTATATTCTTCAAATAATGGCACTCCTGCAATATATGATACTTCTGGAATATCTTTTCTAAGTTCTACTAATCTTTCATAGGCACCACCTACTACCATTCCACAACGCCCGTGCATTAATACTGGCTTTTCAGCAGGCATCTCCTTAAATAATTTAGCTTCTTCTTCCCTGTCAATTTCTTCTCTAGGGCTATTT
>CAMTOO010000081.1 GCA_947074185.1 uncultured Negativicutes bacterium | reverse complement strand
AACCACATTTTATTAAGTTCCATTTCTTTACCACTTTTGCTTTTTCTTACTAAACCATGTGGAACAACAGTATAGCCACAACGGGCACCTGTGAAACCTGCTGTTTTAGATAAGGAGCATAATTCAATAGCACATTTTTTAGCATCTTCAATAACAAAGATACTACGTGGAACTTCTGGATCTTGGATAAATGATTCATAAGCAGCATCGTATAGAATTACTGCATCATTTTTAATTGCATAAGCAACCCATTTTTCTAGTTGTTCTTTAGTATATACAGCACCAGTAGGATTATTTGGAGAGCAAAGATAAATTACATCTGCTTTCACATTATCGTCTGGCATTGGTAAAAAGCCATTATCGGGATTTCCATCCATGAATATAATATTTCTACCACACATAATATTAGTATCTAGATATACTGGATAAACAGGATCTGGAACTAATATTGTATTTGAGTTATCAAAGATATCAGTAATATTACCACAATCACTTTTTGCACCATCACTAAAAAAAATTTCATCAGTAGATAAATTAACACCAAAACTTGCATAATATTTTACTAATGCTTCATGCAAGAAATCATAACCTTGTTCTGGACCATAACCACGGAATGTTTCTTTAGAACCCATTTCTCTTACTGCCTTTTCCATTGCTGTAACAACAGATGGAGCAAGCGGTAAAGTTACATCGCCAATACCAAGACGAATAATTTTTTTATCTGGATGCGCTTCTGCGTATGCATTTACTTTCTGTGCGATTTGTGAAAATAAATAACTTTCTTTCAAATTACCATAATTCTCATTTACTAAAGCCATTTTAGTACCCCCAAAAAAATTTATTATTTTTATTAACTATCTTTATCTATATTAGTTAATTTTAAACCTACTTTAAGATTTCATCAGGAATTTCTATAACTCCATCAAAAACATGTGTTGCAGGACCTCTCATGATGATTTCATCATTTTCATTCATTGTGATATTGAGTTCACCACCACGAACTAATACTTTTAGCGGTTGACCTTTTTTACCAATTTTGCCTAAAGTCATAACAGCAGCTGTTACAGCACTTGCACCTGTTCCGCAAGCAAGTGTTTCGCCACTACCACGTTCCCAAACTCTAAATTTCACTGTATTATCATCAATAACTTGAACAAATTCAGTATTTACGCCTTCTGGGAAAAGTTTGTGATGCTCAAACTGGGGACCAAGCTCTGGTAAATTTAAAGCATCTACATCTTCTACAAAAGTTACAAAATGAGGATTTCCTACAGAAACTGCAGTTCCATTATATACTATTTTGCTCTCTAAAGTTTCTTCAAGAACTAACCCTTGATCCACGAAAACATAGTGATCGCTAATCATAGGAATTTCTGTGCATCTAAATACAGGTTTACCCATATTTACAGAGGCTTCGGTTACCTTACCATCAACAACAACCATATCAATTTCTTTGATACCGCCTAAAGTTTCAACTGTAATATTAGTTTTGTCAGTAAGACCTTTATCATAAACAAATTTAGCTACGCAACGGATACCATTACCGCACATTTTACCTTCTGAAGCATCCGCATTAAACATACGCATTTTAAAATCAGCTACGTCAGATTTGCAAATCATAATCATACCATCGCTACCAATTGACATCCAACGTGGTGCAACGTATTCTGAAATGGCTCCTGGATTTGGCAATTCACCTTTTGTACAATCAACATATACATAATCATTCCCACAACCATGCATCTTAGAAAACTCTATTTTCATTTTGCCAACCTCCATTTTGCTGTTAATATTATAATGAAAACAATTCATTAATACCAAATAATTATACCTTTTTTATAGAGTAGTAGTCAAGGAAACCGAGGAAATTCAGCAAAATTATTACTATTATTTTAAGATTTATTTATATAGACAGATGAATGTTTTTAATATAGAATGATAGTAATTTGATAATTGAGGAGATTTATGAAAAACACAACTCTTGCTGGACATATTTTGGCTTTATTAACAGTTGTAGTTTGGGGCACAACGTTTACATCAACTAAAATCTTACTAAATGATTTTACACCTGTTGAAATTCTATTTAATAGATTTTTTCTTGCTCTAATTGCTTTATGGCTAATGCATCCACACAAATTAAAACTTAATAATCCTAAAGAAGAATGGTATTTTGCAGGAGCTGGACTAGCTGGAATAACTTGCTACTATTTATTTGAAAACATTGCAATTAATTTATCTACAGCTTCTAATGTTGGCATCATTTTATCTATTGCCCCATTTTTTACAGGAATTTTAGCACATAGATTTTTAGAATCCGAAAAACTAAGTTCTACTTTCTTTATAAGTTTCACTATTTCTATGTTAGGTGTAGTAATGGTTAGCTATAATGGTTCAGAAACAGCAACTGGTAACTTATTTGGTGATTTTTTAGCTGTAAGCGCCGCTTTTGCTTGGGGTTGTTACTCTGTATTAGTTAAAAAGATCAATGGGTTTAATTATAATATGATAGCTGTAACAAGAAGAATATTCTTATATGGCGTTTTATTCATATTACCTACCCTACCATTATTCGGATATACTTTTAATGTAGAAAATATTTTAAAACCTGTTAATTTCTTAAATTTAATCTTTTTAGGTTTAGTAGCTTCTGCTCTTTGTTTCGTAACTTGGAATCAAGCTACAAAATATATTGGCGCAATAAAAACTAGTATGTATATTTACGCTGCACCAATTGTTACTGTAACTACTGCTGTAATCATTTTAAATGAGCGTATAACGTTTTTAATGGTTCTCGGCACCATTTTCCTTTTAACTGGATTAATCATCGCTGAAAGAAGAAAATAGCACAAAAAACTTATCAATATAAATAAAAAAGACACCGTATGGTGTCTTTTTTATTTAACCGGCAAT
>CAMTOO010000080.1 GCA_947074185.1 uncultured Negativicutes bacterium | reverse complement strand
AAAAAGACCTAAAGTTGCAGAAGTAAGTCTCAGAAAACGTTCGAGTGAGAAAGATTTTAATGATAGAGTTGCGTACCAAATTCCTCATCACCATACATATAATTATATAGATGAGCTTGATTATCAAAGTAGTGTAGAAGCAGACTTCTAAGTTACTCTTCATGAAAAAGATTCTTACAAAGAAGCTATAACAACTGCGCTAAATAAAATCTTCAAAACTAAAAAAGGCATTGAAATTTGCAAAAAAATGTTTGCCGTATAAAATAAAACTCCCACGCAGAACGCATGGGAGTTTTTTATTTATTGTACTATTTTCTTGCCTGGTGCAATTACGGATACTATAGCATAAGTAGCAATACAGATAATCCATTCTGCATAAATAACATTTGGGAAAATTCTTACTGCTGGTACTAATTGCCATAAAATCAACATTATTAGACCCATTAATAAAGTCCAAAATCCTGCTGCCTTACAAATATATTTTGGCATAAAGAGTGCAATTATTACAAGAACACTAAATGCTGCTGTTAAGGATAAACCTATCATTATCGTTCCTAAAATACTAGATACATGTAAAGCCATGCCATAGGTTAATAAACCTGTTACAACAACACATAAACGCATCATTAGTACTTGGCGTTTTTGATCACATTCAGGATTGATAAAGCGTTTGTAAATATCTTGAGAGAACAATGTCCCTGCTGAAAGAAGTAAATTGCAAGCTGTAGAAACGTCTGCAGCCCATAAAGCTGCAAGTGTTAAACCGGCTACAATTGGTTGCAACCCTACAATTACTTGAGGTAAAGCAAGAGCTGCTTGCGCATCTGGGTACATTGCTTTTGCACAAATACCTAAAAATGCGGCGAAAAGTCCTACTGGAATCATCGCAATACCACCCCAAACGAATCCTTTTTTCGCTGTTTCCGCATCTTTTGCGCCTAAAGAAATTTGTAAGATACTTTGTAAAGAAAGATTTACCGTTACTAATGTTACTACCCAACTCGTTATAGTTTTTAAGCCAACACCATCTGTTAAACTAAACCATGGCACATTAGCTGGTAATTGTGCAGCAAGACCTTCCATGCCGCCAACCTTACCAAATTGAATAACTGTGGCGATAACAATACCAATATAAATAAGACTAATATTAAGAACATTTGCTAAGCTTGCAGACCACATACCACCAATGAAAGTGATACCAATAAATACAATTGCGCTAATTAACATACCTGTTTTGAAATCAAATACATCTGGCATGATTGCGTGTAAGATACTACCACCTGCAATATATTGCAAGGAAATAATTACTAATTGAATTACTATTTGGCAAATTACACCAAGAATTACAGCATGCTTACCATGATGTCTTTCAATAAGTTCTGAGATAGTTGTAATATTTTGCTCGCGATATTTTTTCGCCATGCAAAAACCCATTACTATAGCACCTAAAGCCCAAGCAATAGTATACCAACCTGCGCTAAGACCTACTTTAAATGCTGATTCTGATACACCTATTGTAGATGCTCCCCCTACTGCTAGACCAATAATCGTTACGGCTATAAGTGGTGCTGATAATTTTCTGCTAGCTAAAGCATATGCTGCCGCATCTGACTCACTGCGTTTTTTAGCATACCAGCTTATTGCAAACAAAGCTGCAATATACAAAATAAGAATAACTAATGAAATTGACATAATCTCCTACCTCCAATTTTATTTTGGGGCATAAAAAACGCCCCTTAACAAAGGGACGATAAAATATCGTGGTACCACCCAATTTGATTCAAAAAATTCTAAATAAAAAAAGCACCTCGGCTCTGGGACGAACTTTTGCCGCGGTACCACCCAATTTAGAATGCTTTTGCATCCACTCTTAACCCTTAACGCGGGAAACGTCTTACCTACTATAATTTCAGTTCGAAACTCCAGAGGGAACTTCAATTAGAATTTCACCATCGGTTTCCACCATCCCGACTCTCTGAAGGTTTCCTTGCTAATTTACTTTTCTCTATCATCGTCATAAAATATTAACTTATGTTGATATTATAAGCATTTGTGCCATTAAAGTCAATGCTTTAACGAAAAAAAGTGGAGCATTTACGCTCCACTTTGAAATATTATTTTTTTAGTTTTACTTTTTTAACAGCTTTACCTTGGCTTCTTAGCCACATTTCAACGCCTTCGCCACCATAAACTTCTGCTTCAATGATAAAGCCGCCATCTTTTGGTTGCTTAACAATTTTAGCTGTAGGAAGACGATCTTGAATTGCTTCAAGTGCAACATCTGCACACCAGAATTTAACTGTAGTAAGTTCCCCTGTAAACATAAATTGAATGCGTTTTCTAAATTCGCCTTCTTCAAAACGAGACATATAAGGAACAGCGAATTTCTTTTCTAAAACTTCTATTTCTTCCATTCGATCAATTCTATACACAATAGGGAATTTATTTTTGTCTTTATCTTTTTTGCTACCTGTATCGCTTTCATCAAAATTAGCAATTAAATAAAAATAGTATTCTGCAAACATAATACCTACAGGTTGTAATGTTCTTTCGATTACTTTTTTATCATAATGACGATTATACTTTATTTTAATCACATTATGCTTATTAACAGCTATAGCAAGATCCCAAAGTTTACTAATCAGTTTTGATTTATGTTGAGGTTCGATATAATGGAAACGCTCATTTTTCAAAAGATTATCAATAATTTTGCGTTCACTTTCTGGATAACAACTACCTACTAATTTATCAATGATAGGACGTAATTCTTCTTTTTTCATAGAACGACTTTCTAATAAAATCTTTGTAATAGCAAAAATTTCATCGTTAGAAAGAGCAGACTTCATTGGCGGTTCTCATCTATAAGCTTTCATATTAGCATCATCTAAAACTTCTCTTTTAACTCCTGTTTCTGGTT
>CAMTOO010000079.1 GCA_947074185.1 uncultured Negativicutes bacterium | reverse complement strand
AAGTAAGAAGTAACTGGATGGCACAAGCAGGCTTACGCTGGGCATTTGGTGGACCGAAGACCAACTGACACAGAGCTAATCGTGGTCGAATATAAGTAAGTATTAGAATTAAATAATCCATAGACTCCCGAGTGAATTTGGGAGCCTATGGTTATTTTTTTGCAAGTATACAAAGCTTTTTAAGGGCACTTATGGTATAATAATATATACATTTTATTATTCAAGGAGCAAGATAAATGAATTACGCGGAAGCATTATTATATTTAGATAAATTAGGGAAATTTGGCATACAATTAGGGATGGAACGCATTGAAGGACTCTTAAATGAGCTTGGCAATCCTCAAGAAAAAGTAAAGATGGTACATGTTACAGGCACTAATGGTAAGGGCAGTGTATCTTCTATGATTGCTAATATTCTTGCCGCGGCAAATTTACATGTTGGTAAATTTACTTCTCCCCATCTAGTTAAATACAATGAACGCATTATGGTAGATAACCAAGATATTAGTGATGAAGATTTTGCTACTCTTATTAGTGCAGTAAAAGTTGCTTCTGATGAGATTGTACGTAAAGGTGTTTGCGACCAACCAACACAGTTTGAAGTCTTAACTGCAGCAGCATTTTTGCATTTTGCTTTGCTTAAACTAGATTATGCTGTTATTGAAGTGGGGTTAGGCGGTCTTTGGGATTCAACAAATGTTATTACGCCTGTAGTAAGTGTTATTACTAATGTCACTCTTGATCATACGGATCGTTGTGGTGCAACAGTTGAACGCATTGCTATGCAAAAAGCTGGCATTATTAAAGAAAAAGTGCCTGTAGTAACTGCGGCTGATGAGGAAGGGTTAGGACCTATTCGTGCTATTAGTATGTTTAGACAAGCACCGTTATATATTTACGGTAGAGCGTTTACAGGCTCTGAGGTAGAAAGTACTATTGATGGTCAAACCTTTACTTTAAGTGCAGGTGATAATTATAAATCTGACTACACTATTAAACTTGCAGGTGAACATCAAATTATAAATACTTCTGTTGCTATTGTAGCGGCAAAATTAGTGTCAAAAACTGATGAACGTATTACAGAACTTGCACTACATATTGGTGTGGCAAACACTTCTTGGCCTGGTCGGTTTGAAAAAATAGGCGCTAATCCGACGGTGATTTTAGATGGTGCTCATAATCCGGCAGGGGCATTAGCTTTAAGAAGCGCGTTAGATAAATATTTCCCGGAAAAGCAAATACATTTTGTTTTTGGAATGATGAAAGATAAAGCGATGGAAGAAGTTATAGGCACTATTGTAAAACCAATGGATATGGTTTATGCAGTAAAAGCAGATGAAAGCGAACGTGCTGCAGAGCCGGAAGTTTTAGTGGATATTATTGGCAAAAACGCTCTAGCAAAAGAAAGTATAAAAGATGCTTATGCCGAGGCGGTAATAGCTGCTGGGACTGATGGCATTGTCTGTGTTTGTGGCTCACTTTATTTAGTGGGTAATTTTAAAGCAAGTATTTCAGAAAGTAATTAAAGTAAGATAGGAATAATAAATGAAACAATTGATTTATGCTGGAACTGAATATTTATATTTGCGTTACATAGTATTGTTATTGCTAGTTGTACTAGCCTTTAATCAAATACTGGCGGCGTATCTAAGCATTACGTTAGCAGTTTTTGGCTTATTCGTTGTATTTAAAAATAGAAAAAATAAAAAGTTAAGTATTTTGCCAACTGCTCTGCAATATGGGTTGTGGTTACTGTTTTTAGTTGCTTATCTTTCCATAAGAAATTCTGCAGATACTAATGCTTCTACTTATAACTTTATCTATGTAGTGGGGCAATACATTGTTGCCATTTGGGTATTGTTAAATTGTGGAAACTATTTTGTAGATGAAGGTATAAAAACAAATTTATTGCAGACTTACGGGAAAGGGTCTTTAGTACGTAAGTTTTGCGAAAAACCTTTTGTGGTACAAGGTTTACTAGCTTTAGGTCTAGCAGGGGTTGCAGTAGTAATATATGGTTTATTGCAACAATTCCTTCAAGTAAAGCCAACAGATATTTGGATTGATCCAGATGCGAATCCTTTTTTAAAAACACGAGTGTTTTCAACTTGGGAAAATCCTAATATTTTAGCTGGTTATTTATGTTTCTTGGGCGCATACTTAATGAGTTTTTTGAGTGTCAGCTCTAATAAAAACAAGAAATTAGCATTATTAATATATCTATTATTAACTACAGTTTGCTTAGTCTATACATTTTCTAGAGGCTTTTGGATTGCTATGACTTTGCAAGTATTCGTCTTTATAGCTTGTTTTCATAAAAATGCTTGGAAACAAGTGTTAGGCTTGGCTGTGGTTGGAGGTCTAATAGCAGGGCCGATTGTTTGGCAAAGGGTAGCGTCTATTTTTAATGGTACGGATACTTCTGCAGATTTAAGGATTGCCTATTGGGATATTGCTTTAACTATCATCAAAGAACATCCATTAGGTGTAGGTTGGTATAACTATATGGCAGTTTTTCCTACCTACGATTATTACTTAAATAATGCCAAGGTCGTTATGTATCATTGTCATAATTTGCTTTTGAATATTACTGCTGAAATGGGTATTCAAGGGTTAATAGTTTTCTTATTTGTTTGGATATATTTTATATATTTAGCTTGGACATTAAATAAAAAGGCACGTTTTGCTTGGGTACAAGGTGTTGCTCGAGGTTATTTGTTGATGACAGTAGGTATTTTAGTTGGAGGATTAACAGATTATGTCCTTTTCAATGTAAGATTAGGCACTATATTCTGGGCTTTAAGTATCTTTGTTGTTTTAGCAAGGCAGTATAATGATTATGCATCCGAGGGGTTAGAGGATGAAATTGTATTGTAAAGACTATTAAATACATAAGAGTACAATCTTTACTTTCTAGGTAACTACCTTTAAAATTTATACTATATGTATAATGTATTATTGTAACGAAATATAGGCTGAGAATAAAGGAAGTTAAGTGAGATTAAAGCAATGTTTAAA
>CAMTOO010000078.1 GCA_947074185.1 uncultured Negativicutes bacterium | reverse complement strand
TTGCTCAAGTAACGGCATTATTGTATGGAGATCCGACTCGGTAGTGTAGCTGTGGTGCAATTGCAGGTTTGTTTGTAATTGTTAAAAATAAGGAGAATATTGGTAGACTTATAAGGGGAACAGAAAGTAAAATAAAGCCTGGAAATGCGAAAGATTTAGAAAAAAAATAAAAAAACCAAAAAAAAATAAAAAACATATGGCTTTTGTGAGTGAACAATGCTATAATCTATTTATCACAAAAATAGAAACTATATATCTATAATAATAGATAAGCAAAAGAATTAGGAGGTCTATACATGTTAGAAAAAGCAAACTTTTATCTTGTAAGCGAAGTAATTTTACCAGAAGCAATTAAAAAAACCATTAAGGTTAAAGAGATTTTAAAGCGTAATGAAGTAAAAACCATTAATGAGGCAGTAGAAAAAATGGGATTAAGTCGTAGCGCTTATTACAAATATAAAGATTATGTATTTCCTTTTTATGAAGCAAGCAAAGAAAAAATAGTTACTTTATCTTTAATTTTAGAACATAAAACAGGCGTATTGTCTAAAGTATTAAATACCATTGCTACTGAATCAGGTAGTATTATGACTATTAATCAAGGCATTCCATTACAAGGAGTTGCTAATACAACAATTTCTATTGAAACTAAAAATTTAGTGGTAGATTTAGAGGCACTTTTAGATAAATTACGTCTTATTGAAGGCGTAAGAAGATTAGAACTTTTAGGACAAGAATAATATACTGAATTTTCTTGCGGAGGGGACAAAATGAAAAAAGAAATAAATGTAGGGCTTTTAGGAGCTGGTGTTGTTGGCGGTGGCGTGCTAATAGTCTTAGAAAAAAATGCAGATGATATAGCAAAAAAAGTTGGTTGCCCAATTAAGGTAAGTAAAATATTAATAAAATCTCTTGCTGAAACACCGGAAGAATTTAAAGGTAAATACGATTTTACTGAAAACGCAGATGATATTTTAAATGATCCAGAAATTGATATTGTTATTGAATTAATGGGACGTGAACATCCTGCAAAAGAATATATTTCACAAGCGTTGAGTAATAAAAAAAGCGTTATTACTGCTAACAAAGATGTTGTGGCAAAATATGGTGCTGAATTATTCGCTTTAGCAGCAGAAAATAACGTTGATTTCATGTTTGAAGCAGCAGTTGGTGGTGGTATTCCAATTATTAGACCACTAAAAAATTGTCTTGCATCAAACAAAATCACATCAATTCTAGGCATAATTAACGGTACTACTAATTATATGCTTACAAAAATGTCTAAAGAAAACATGAGTTATGGTGATGCATTAGCTGAAGCTCAAGCTAAAGGTTATGCTGAGTCAGATCCAACTGCAGATGTTGGTGGCCTTGATGCTGCAAGAAAAATTGCAATACTTGCATCTATAGGTTTTAACACTCGCGTGGACTTAGATGATGTATATGTAGAAGGTATTGATCATTTAGAACTTTGTGATATTGAATATGCGCGTGATTTAGGTTATGCTATTAAACTTTTAGGTGTAGCAAAAAATCATAAAGATAATGGTATTAGTGCAGCTGTATATCCTGTAATGTTGCCGCTTGAACATCCTTTAGCAGCTATAAACGATGTTTTTAATGCTATCTTTGTTACTGGTGACGCAGTTGGGGATGCAATGTTTGTTGGTAGAGGAGCAGGTAGATTGCCAACAGCAAGTGCTGTTTGTGGTGATGTTATTGATGTTGCTCGCAATATAATTCATAATTCAACTGGACGTATTAGTTGTACTTGTTTTGAAGAAAAACATCTATGCGCTTTAGAAAATATTATGGCTCCATGTTATATGAGATTACATGTTCAAGATAAACCAGGCGTTTTGGCAGCAATTGCAGCGGCTTTTGGCGCGCAAGGAGTAAGCTTGAAAAATGTAATTCAAAAAGAAGTTCTAATTAAAGATTCTACAGCTGAACTTGTTGTAATTACCCATGATGTTTCTGAATATAATTTACGAATGGCAATACAAACATTAAAAGCATTACCTGCTGTCGATGAAGTATGTAGCGTAATTCGTGTAGAAAATCAAGTGATGGAGTAAGTTATGAATAAAAAAGTTACAGTACGAGTGCCTGCAACTTCGGCAAATTGCGGCCCTGGATTTGATACTTTAGGTCTTGCATGTACTATGTATAATGAGTTTATATATGAAATTTCTGATGAATGGTTTGGATTCTTCTTAGATGTTGAAGGCGAAGGTAGTGAAAGATTGACACCAAGTGGGCGTAATCTAGCATTTGGTTCCTTTGTTGCAGTTTGGAACGATGTTATGGATAACAAACGTGTTGGTATTAAGCTAAAGATGATTAATAGATTACCTTTATCTAGAGGCCTTGGAAGTAGTTCAAGTGCAATTGTTGCAGGTGTTACTGCGGCAAATATCTTGAGTGGTAACACATTAACAAAAATCGAACTTTTAAATTATGCGAATAAAATAGAAGGTCATCCTGATAATGTTGCACCAGCACTTTTAGGTGGTTTCACTATTAGTTATGTTGAAGATAATAAACCATATTCTTTACGTATAGAACCAAAAAAACCATTGAAATTTATTGCAGCAGTTCCTAATACACCATTATCAACTGCTCTTGCAAGAAAAGCTATACCTGCTGAGGTTGCTCATGCAGATGCTGTATTTAATTCTTCTAGGACGGCTCTTTTAGTAGGAGCGCTTTTAACAGGAGAATATGAACACCTTAAATTTGCCTTGGAAGATCGTTTGCATCAACCATATAGAGCACATCTAATTGAAGGTATGGAGGATGTTTTTAAAGCTGCTGTAGATAATGGAGCCTATAGTGCCATTATTAGTGGTGCAGGCTCTACACTTATGGCTTATGCAGATGCAACTGCAGATTGCGAAAAAATCGCACAAGCCATGAAAGAAGCTTTTGCTAAGAATAATCAACAAGCTACAGTTCATATTTTAGATTTGGATCTAGAGGGAGCAAAAGAAATATAAAATTTAAACCTTATGTAATTGCATAAGGTTTATTTGTGCAATCTAAAGGTATTTGATGGGATTATATGTTAAAATAAATTGGTAAGAAATTTTTTAGGAGTTAAAAATGATTAGA
>CAMTOO010000077.1 GCA_947074185.1 uncultured Negativicutes bacterium | reverse complement strand
TAAAGTCGGGCAGCAATGGTAGATTAGAAAATCGCCGCTCTATTGAAGGCAAAAAGGGCTGTTTAATCAATAAGGCATAAGGTGTTATGGAAAATTATTAAAATACTAATCGTGTCACTAATGCAGAATTAGAAAAGATTAAAAATAATATTCTTATCCGTAAAGCTGCTTTAGCAAAACATGGCATAAAGTACTATATATTGGTACCACCAGATAAAAACAGAATTTATGGTGAATACATGCCAGATAAATTTGTTAAAGCTGGACCTCAAGGTAGAGTAGAGCAATTATATGATTATCTAAAAGGAACAGAGGCTGAGATTATTTATCCTTTAGAAAAATTCATTAGTCTTAAAGGAAATGGATGTTTGTATTTCAAGTTAGATACACATTGGAATACCGCAGGAGCTCTTTATGGTTATGAAGAGCTAATGACCGCTATAAAGAAAGATTATCCTGACCTTAAAACCTTAAAACGTGATGATTACAAGATAGAGTCCATTCCTGAAAATGGTGGGGATTTGCTTAATATGCTGAATGTTTCTTTTGGTCGCATTAAGATAAGAGATAATCAAACACTGCGTATTAGTCCGAAATTTAACTATGGATACGAATATATTAAGAATGAAGGTGTTGATGGAGTTGAAACATTTAATGAAACTCCATTAAATGATTTAAAAATGTATGCCTTAAGAGATTCGTTCTTTTCTTTAATGCAGGAATTAACAGCTCAAACCTTTGCTGAAACTAATTTGACTTGGTATTATGATTTCAATAAGATCTATCCAGAGCTTAAGAAAGAAAAACCAGATATTTTTGTTCAAGAAACCTTGGAAAGATTTATAGAACAGGCATTTTTGACTGGCGGAGAACCAAGTGAGGAGGTAAAAGCAGATGCTATTTAGTTCCTTAGTATTTTTATTTTGTTTTTTACCTGCAGTAGTTATTGGATACTTTATAATTCCTAAATCCTTGCGCAATGGCTTCTTGCTCTTAGCAAGTTTATTCTTCTACGCTTGGGGGGAACCTACATATTTAGTTATAATGCTTACCATTATCTTAGTGAATTACATTACTGGTATAGCTTTAGAATCTAAAAAAGAACATAAAAAAATTGTTCTTACGGTAGGCATTTTAGTAAATTTAGGATTTTTAGCATTCTTTAAATATGCAGATTTCTTTATTGTGAATTTTAATGCTATTACAAATGCTAGCATGGCACTTTTAAATATTGCTTTACCTATTGGCATTTCCTTCTATATATTCCAAGCAATGTCATATTCTATTGACGTATATCGGGGTGTTGTAGCTCCGCAAAAGAATTTAATTAAATTCGCCCTCTATGTTTCCTTATTTCCTCAATTAATTGCAGGTCCAATTGTTAAATATAGAGATGTAGCAGAAGATATTGAAAATAGGCAAAATAGTATAGATGATGTTGCTGCAGGGATGGATCGTTTTATTGTTGGGCTTGGTAAGAAAGTTGTTCTTGCCAATGTTATGGGTGAAGTTGCAGACAATATCTATGCAGCAGGCCCTTCAGAAATAAGTCCAGTAATAGCTTGGGTAGGTGCAATTGCTTACTCCTTACAAATATTTTTTGACTTTAGTGGGTACTCAGATATGGCCATTGGTCTAGGTAGAGTATTTGGCTTTCATTTCCTTGAGAACTTTAACTATCCATATATATCTGCTTCCATTACAGAGTTTTGGCGTCGTTGGCATATGTCTTTAAGCTCTTGGTTTAAAGAATATGTGTATATTCCATTAGGTGGCAATAGGGTTTCTGCTACCCGTAATAACATAAACCTTTTGATAGTATTTTTTACAACTGGTTTATGGCATGGTGCAAGTTGGAACTTTATAATATGGGGCTTATGGCATGGAATGTTCCTCATGATTGAAAAACGTCTAAATATTGAAAGTTACAATAGCCTTTTAGGTAAAGTATTTAGACATATCTATGTTATCTTAGCCTTTGTATTTGGTTGGGTGTTCTTTAGAGCTGATGACTTAACTAGTGCAGTAGCATATATTAAGACGATGTTGGGTTTAACAGCTATTAAAGCAAATATTGCTGGCTTAGATTATTATGTAGATCAAAAAGTTGTGATTATAGGTATTCTTGCTTTAATATTCTGTTACCCATGGAAGTTTAATGTTCCTACAGAAAATAAAGTTTATATGATTGGTAGGAAAATAGGGTTGCTATGCATTTTGCTTTATGCTATTTCTGCAATTGCAGCATCTACCTATAATCCATTTATTTATTTTAGATTTTAAAGATATAGACCTACCGCTTAGGAGGCGGTTAGTCGGAGGATGAGAGATTATGAAAATTATTGTTACTGGTGGCGCTGGTTTTATCGGCGGAAATTACGTGCTTTTGATGGTAAAAAAACATCCTGAGGATACTATTATTTGTGTAGATGCTTTAACCTATGCTGGTAATATGGAAACCTTAGAGGCAGTAAAAGACGCACCTAACTTCAAATTTGTAAAAGCTGATATTGCTGATAGGGAAGCTATGGATAAATTATTTGCAGAAGAAAAACCTGACGTTGTAATTAACTTTGCAGCAGAAAGTCATGTGGATCGCTCGATTACTAATCCTGAACTTTTCTTGCAAACAAATATCATTGGTACAGGTGTGCTTTTAGATGCTTGTCGTAAATATGGCATTACTCGCTATCACCAAGTATCTACGGATGAAGTTTATGGTGATTTGCCTCTAGATAGACCGGATTTATTCTTTACAGAGGAAACTCCTCTTCATACTTCTAGTCCGTATTCTGCTTCTAAAGCAAGTTCTGATTTATTAGTTTTAGCTTATTACAGAACCTATGGTCTTCCTGTAACTATTAGCCGTTGTTCTAATAACTATGGACCTTACCATTTCCCTGAAAAGCTTATTCCTCTTATGATTGCTAATGCGCTTAATGATAAGCCACTTCCTGTTTATGGCAAGGGTGATAATGTGCGTGATTGGCTCTATGTAGAAGATCACTGCATTGCTATTGATATGATTATCCGTAATGGTAAAGTGGGCGAAGTTTATAATATTGGTGGACATAACGAAAGAACTAATTTAGAAGTAGTTAAGACTATTATTCGTGAACTTGGCAAAAGTGAAGATTTAATTCGCTTTGTTGAAGATAGAGCAGGGCATGATCGTCGTTATGCTATTGATCCTACTAAGATTAAAAACGAACTTGGCTGGGAACCTACAACTACTTTTGATGAAGGTATTAAAATGACTATTAAGTGGTATTTAGACAATAAAACTTGGTGGGAAAATATCTTAAGTGGTGAATACGCTAATTATTACGATAAAATGTATGGTGAAAAATTATAATTGAT
>CAMTOO010000076.1 GCA_947074185.1 uncultured Negativicutes bacterium | reverse complement strand
TTCTCACACGCATCATATCGCGTCGTGTAGAACACCTCGTCCTCTCCTATCCACAGCGACCCCCTATGTGTACACCTGGACGTCACCTCTTTCCCGACACGACGCTCTTCCGATCCCTTTAGGAACAATTTTCCAACTCAGTGTATGGAAAGAACTCCAAAACGTTTCCTACGGAACTACAAGCTCTTATAAAGAAATTGCTGTAAAACTTGATTCTATGCAAGCAATGCGAGCCGTTGGTAATGCAAATAGTAAAAATCCTATCCCTATAATTATTCCATGTCATCGCATAATAAAATCCGACGGATCAATAGGTGGATATAGTGGCGGTATTTCAAAAAAGAAATTTCTTTTAGATTTAGAATACAAAAACAAATAATAATAAAAGACTGTTAAAGAACTTTTCTTTAACAGTCTTTTTTATTTAATCAGAAGCTTTTTTACCTCTTAAGAACAACCATAATGGACCTGCAAGGAATATAGAAGTATATGCACCACTACAGAATCCGACAATCATAGCAAAAGAGAAATTATGAATGGTTTCACCACCAAAAACAAAGATTGATACTACTGCAAACAATGATGTAAATACAGTATAACAAGTTCTTGTCATTGTTGACCAAACGCATTTATCAACCATATCTCCTAAACTTTCACTACGACGATGAGTTTTGAGACCTTCACGAATACGGTCAAAAATTACTATCGTACCATTAATCGAGTAACCTACTACAGTAAGCAAAGCTGCTACAAAAGTAGAATCTAATTCCATTTGGAATAAAGAGAAATAACTTAACGTTACCATTACGTCGATAATTAAAGCAATTATAGCTGCTATTGCAAACTTAAATTCAAAACGTATTGTAATATATGCAATCATAAGCACCCAAGAAAGTACTATCGCTAATACAGCTTGTTGTACTAACTCCTTACCTACTGTTGCACCAACATTTTCAATACGAAGGATTTGGTATTCGCCAATACCTGCTTTTAATGCATCCATTACCTCGCGGCGCTTAGCATCGTCAATAATACCTGTTCTAATCAAAACACTGTCTGATATGTTACTATCATCAACATTTCCTAATTGAATAACACTGTTTCCTAAATTATGGCCTTTTAAAATATCCCTTACTTCAGCAACGCTTACAGCTTTGTTAAATTTCAAGTCGATAATACTACCACCAGTAAAATCAATTCCCAAGTTGAACCCTTTGGTAAACATTGATCCTAAACCAACAAGCAAAAATATTACTGAGATTGTGAAAAAGATTTTATAATTCCTAACAATTGAGAACATTATTTTTGCACCTCCTTCGGAGCTGCAATTCCAAACCAAACTGGATTTTTAGTGAAATTCGCATAAATAAGGAATTTAAGCAAGAATTTAGTAACAAATACTGCACTAAACATACTTAAAAGTACACCAAGCGCTAATGTAACTGCAAACCCTCTAATTGGTCCTGTTCCCAAATAGAACAATACTAAACATGCCATTAAAGTAGTTATGTTAGAGTCTAAAATAGTAATTACTGCTCTACCAAAACCTGCATCCATAGCAGCACGTAAGGACTTGCCGTTTCTAATTTCTTCTTTAAATCTTTCAAAAATAAGTACGTTAGCATCTACTGCCATACCTATAGAAAGGATGATACCTGCAATACCTGGCAATGTTAAAGTTGCATTTAAATATTTCATTGCTAATAATAACAACATAATATAGAGCAATAATGCAATATCTGCAACAATACCTGATAAGCGATAGAAAAGGATCATGAATATGAATACGCCTACAACACCAATACCAAAAGCTTTTATACTTTTTTCTTTAGAATCTTGTCCTAAAGTAGGTCCAATAGTACGATTTTCTAAGATTTCAATTTTAACTGGTAAAGAACCACTACGTAATAAAATAGCTAAATGTTCAGCTTCTTCTACTGTTCTTGAACCAGTAATTTGCGCTCTACCACCTGTAATAGCTTCTTGAACAGTTGGTGCAGTGAGCACTTCACCATCAAGAGAAATAGAGATTTGTTTACCGATATTAAGAGAAGTTAATTTAGCGAATTTATCGCCACCTTCACTGCTAAATTCAAGACTAACCAAAGCTTGGTTATTTTGCCCTACTTGAGCTCTAGCATCTTTTAAGTCTGTCCCTGTTAAAACTGTTTTACCAGTCATATCTTTAAATTCAAGCATTGCTGTTTTGCCTAACATAGCAATTGCTTCTTCTGGATCTTTAACACCAGGAAGTTCAACAATTATTCTATCTGCACCTTGACGTTGAATAACAGGTTCAGTAAGACCTAATTCATTAACACGTCTTTCGATAATCTTAACAGATCTTTCTACTGCATCATCATCAACTTTAAATTCTGGCGTATCAACCGCCTGAAGTACTACATGTGTTCCGCCTTGTAAGTCTAACCCTTGTTTAACAGAATTAGCTAAAGGAGAAATATAAGTAAAAAATCCTCCCACAACTGCAAGTGCAATTATGAAAAATTTACCAAATTCATTCCACCTCAAAATTTTAGACCCCTTTCAAATTAAGCTTTTCTATTTATGATACACACATTGTGTTGCACTCAGTAGCAATAAGACTTATTTTAACATCATGTTCCTCAAAAGGCAATTCTTCAAAGCCTAATACTAAATCTCTGTAAGAAATTCCAATCATAGCACAGTTACGGTTTGCTGCTAAAACCCTATCGTAATACCCAGCACCCATACCTAAACGGCATCCGCCTGCATCAAAAGCAATGCCAGGAACTAATATCAAATCTACTTCAGAATAATCCATGAATTCATGCGGTTCTTTAGCAGTACGAATACCATATTTACCAATTTCTACATCTTTTAAATCTTTTAAAACCACTGGTTTCATCTCAGTTTTAGAAACAATGTAAGGAACAACGACAGTTTTTCCATCAGCTAGCATTGCTTCAATAAGACCATCAACACTAAGTTCGCTACCAAAAGATAAATATGCCATGACTACATTTGCTTTAAAGTACCATTCATCACTTCTTACTTTATCTATAACTGCTTCACTACAAGCCTTGATTTTTTCTTTAGGGATACTATCGCGAATACCCAAAAGAATTTTCCTAGCTTCAGGCTTAGACATTTTGAAAAAAGATGTTTCGCATAGAATCTTCCAAGTTGCCTTGTCAAACAGTTCTTCCACTTCAGCTTCATCTTCTAAATCAGCCCTAGATGCTATTGTCCATTTATCCATATTAATTTTCCTCGTTGGATTCACCATCAATAGAACTTACTGCATTTTTTGCAAATTCCATTATTAACCCTTCAGAAACTTCTAAGAATACTTTTTTACCATCTATCTTAGTAATAATACCGTAAATACCTCCGATAGTAATTACTTAATCTACTTTTTTAAGTGTTCCTAGCCTACTTTTTCTTCTTTGTTGTTCCTTTTTTCTCTGTTGAGCATACGT
>CAMTOO010000075.1 GCA_947074185.1 uncultured Negativicutes bacterium | reverse complement strand
GGCATACGAGATTTCTGGATGTGACTGGAGTTCAGACGTGTGCTCTTCCGATCTCATCAATTTTCTCTTTTTCTAGATTGACACCACCACATGCACATTTCTTTTCATCTAATGACATTTCTAATCACTCCTTTTTTAAACTTATGAGTACTATAACAAGAGTTTTTTCAATAGTCAACACTATTTATTCAAAAACACTTTATATAGTGTACACTACTTAGGTTTTTTTGTAACATTATTTACATAAAATTTTGCCACCTTGTAAACTTCTGCCATCAATTCCTATTATTGCCTTCTTTATTTCCTCTAAATTTATCTCTTCAATAAAATACTCTGTCTTAGGTCCAGTTAAAAAGTCTTCCATAGTATGTGCATCGGAATTTGTTACATAATGCAAACCCCTCAAACGCATTTTTAATTTTTCCTCTTTTAACTCTTGTAAATTATTTCGAGAAATTTCTGCTGCAAAAAGCCCAAGCTCTGGAGTTAAAAACCCTAGTTGCATAAGCAAACTATAAGACGGTTTATCTACATGAGCTGCAATACAAATTCCGCCTAAGTCGTTTACTTTGTTGATAACCTCTTCTGCAGATAATTTTAGAGGACCTAAAATCATACGATCTTCTTCTTTTATAAACTCATCATCAGCATCAACAATAAATTGTGCACCAAAACGTTCCGGTACATTTTTTATACCGCTTAAGGCACCATCTACTACAACTTGCCAAGTTTCTAGTTGTTCAAAAGTATCAAATAGTACTATTATATGAGCTTCTTCCTTACATTCTACTTCCATTCCTGGAAATACTTTTACGCCATATTTTTCGCCAGCTTCTATTGCTGCTTTTACATTACCAGATGCATTGTGATCTGTAATGGCAATTGCACCAACACCAATTTCCGCTGCTCGCATGGCTATATGATTCGGAGTCATCTCCACTTCTCCACATGGAGATAATAGCGAATGTATATGTAAGTCCGCTATTACTTTTATCATTTTATACTCTTCCTATGCCTAGCTCATAGAGCTTGCCGCATATTTCATAAGTAGATTTTTTACTAGCCAAAATAGCTACATTATTTAAATCTGCCTTTGCTAAAGTATCAGCTTCAACCTTAGTATCTGCTGTAACAATAATAGCAGCAAGACCAATCAAAGATGCGATAGCTACTATGTTTTGGTGACCTTGCATGGTAATCCAAACCATTTTTGGTTCCGCTTGTCCCATAACATTACTTAATAAATCAGAAGCATAACCACCAAAAACATCTACATTTAAATCAGCTGTTGGCACTAATACTTCTAATTCTAGTGTTGTTATTAATTCACTAACCTTCATCTTCTTCACCTCCAGCATTACTATTTGTTAATTCATTTTCTAAATCAAAGTCATCATTTTCTGCTGCAATAGGAATCTGTTTAGAAAGCTCTACCATCCCATGAGCTAATTTTCTTACACTACTACGCAATTTAAAGATACAATCTATTTCATTTGCTTTGCCTTGCACAATATCTTCTGCTAAACATTGACAACTTGGAGCACCACAAGCACCACAATCTAATCCTGGCAATGCACGTAATACTTCTTCCATTTGTTCAAACTTTTTCATCGCTTCAACAATATCATCATCTAATTGCATCATCGGTCTTGGTAAAAGTTTTTTGATGTATTTACTAGATGTTGGGAAATCTTCACACACCATTGTAGTTTCCAAAGTTTCTTTTCTTGTTGCAGGCTCACTAGTTCTCATCTTCACAATACGTTGTTTAAGGTTAGTCTCTGCCACAAAACGATTTTCTGCAGCTAACGCACCGCCAATGCACCCACCTTCACAAGCAGAACATTCCACATAATCAAGATTAGGCATTTTATTAAGAGATATTTGTTCTAAAACATCATAAACATCTTTAATACCATGTACTGCTATAGCATTTTTCAAGCCAGCGGAACGAATTTCTCCGCCATAGCCACCCCAACCCATACCATAAGATGAAGCTGTTGTTACTTTTTGCTCTAAAGCAGATTCTTTCCCTAAATTCTTTAAAATTTTGCCATATACTTCTGACACACTAAAGCTGCCAGTAATTTCTGTTTTCAAGACATCTACAGATTGTCTTATATTTGTACCTTTAGATGGACATGGCGAAATAAACCATACCCCTATTTTTTCTTCAGGTATATTTAGTTTAGAAACAAGCTGTTTTTTAATATATATTGCAGATGCTTCAGCAGGTGGTAATACAGGTACAATTTGAGGAATTAACTCAGGGAATTTTACTTGTATTAATCTTAAAACTGCTGGGCAAGTGGAAGAAATCATTGGTTTTCTTTTATTATTTGGATCAGTGACAATTTTTTCTATTTCCAAGGAAATATATTCTGAAGCAAGTGCCACATCAAAAATTTCATCAAACCCTAAGGCGTGTAAACCTTGCCAAATAATTTCTGTACTTACATCTGCTGGAAACTGTGCATACAAAGACGGCGCTGGCAAAACAACATTATACTCATATTGTTCTAGACCAGACACTTTATCTGTTTCTGCAACAGCGGCGTGATAAATACAATTTCTAATACATTCACCACAATCTATGCAACGATTTTCAATAATTTCCGCTTTGCCATTACGCACACGAATAGCGTCTGTCGGACAAGTTTTAACACAAGCCACACAGCCTCTACAATTTGCTTTATTTATTTTTACGGAATGAAGATATCCAGTCACTGACATTTCTTTACCTCGTAAATTCTATTAATTAACTATTATGCTTAAACTCCATGGTAATAGTAGTTCCTTCACCTACGGTAGATTGAATATCAAATTTATCAGAACAATTCACCATATTAGGAAGTCCCATCCCAGCACCAAACCCCATTTGTCTTACATAGTCAGGAGCTGTAGAATAACCCTCTTGCAAAGCAAGATTAATATCTGGAATACCAGGTCCATGATCAGAAATAATCACTTTAGTATATTCTGGAAAAATTTCTGCCTCTACTTCTCCACCACCTGCATGAATAATTACATTTATTTCTGCTTCGTAAGTACCAATAGCAATTCGACGAATAATTTCTGCCGGTATACCAATATGCTGAAGCATTCTTTTTATTTTCGCTGAAGCCTCACCAGCTCGATCAAAATCTTCACCGATTACTTCAAAATTCATTTTTACAGATTTATCTTCACTCATATTATGCCTCCCTAGTGCATCCTTTTATTCCATTCATATAAAGAATGCCACAGGATTCAAATAATGTATATTCAGTAGTTAGCACAGGAGTTTTTTGTTCTTCTGCTGCCAAAAGAAACTCATGAGAAGCTCTCTTGCCACGTACTAAAACTACCCCACTTAACGCGCTTACATCTGCTGTACGCATAACTTGAATATTGTTAAGACCAGTACAAAGTAAGGTATTGTATTTTGTAAAAGCAAGCACATCACTCATTAAATCTGAGCCACAACAAGTTTCAATTTCTCGATCTAAATACTCATCACCACATAAAACTGTGGCATTTAAAAGTTCTTTAATCTCTCTTAACTTCATCTATTCTCCTCCTACTTTTAGTTACAATACTCCATTATACATATAGTATAAATTTTAAAGGTAGTTACCTAGAAAGTAAATATTGTAAC
>CAMTOO010000074.1 GCA_947074185.1 uncultured Negativicutes bacterium | reverse complement strand
CTCTTTCGATTGTGTGTAAAAAGCAAAATGAGAGGTATGACAGATTTGCTCGGTTGTTAAAGAGGCAAGGCTATTAGTATGACAACAATATATTTGATGCAAACCAAACAAGGAAAATATAAAAGTGTAGGAGATGGGAAAAATGAAATCAAAATAAAGAAGTTTAGTGATGTAGGTTTAAGAAAAAAAGAAATTCATTTAAACGGCAAAAAAACTACAGCTAAAAATCACTATGGTTCTTTAAATATGATTATGTTTTCACCAGAAGATTTACAGATAGTAAAAGGTGATCCGTCTTTAAGAAGAAAGTTTTTAGATATGGAAATAGCTCAAACAAATAGAATCTATTATGAGTTATTAGTTAAATATAATAAAAACTTAAAACAACGAAATAAACTTTTAAAAGAAATAAAAGAACAAAAAGCTAATATTAGTTTACTTGATCCTTGGAATGAGGAAATAAGTACTTTAGCTGCACAAATTTTAATAATTAGAATTGAAAATTTAAAGAAATTAAATACATTAGCAAATAGTATTTATAACAACATTACTGCTAATAAAGAGAATTTAATTATTAAATACGAGCTAAAAGCAAATAATGGAGAACTTATTTATCCAGAAGAAAAGTCTTTGGAAGAATGGAAAGACTTTTACAAAGAAAGTTTAAAAGCTAGGGTAGATAAAGATGTTTATAGAGGATATACAGCAATAGGACCACATAGAGATGATTTAAATATTTGTATAGATGATTTTTCTGTAAGATCATATGGTTCTCAAGGTCAACAAAGAAGCTGTGCTTTAGCTTTAAAGTTTTCTCAAATAGAATATATATACGACCAAATAGGGGAATATCCAGTATTACTATTAGATGATGTAATGAGTGAATTAGATCATTTTAGAAGAGAACAAATCTTGAATTTTATTAGTAATAAAGTACAGACTTTTATTACAGTTAACGATAAAAGTTTAATACCATTAATACCAGATAGTGAGTTTTTTGAAGTAGAAAATGGTGTAATTAAAGAGGCTGAACATGAATGAAATAGAAAAAACTATTTTAAAAATGCTTGGTACGAAAGAAAATCAAAATAAATATCATATTTATAAAATCAAGCAAGAATGGAAAAATCTAATAGGTAATTCTCCAGCAGACAATTGTTATCCAGTGAAAATAGAACGCAGGGTATTATTTTTAAATGTAAACAATTCTGTTTGGGCCAACCAATTAATGATGCTCAAGAACACAATCATCAAGAGAGTTAATGAATGTGTTGGTTGTGAGGCTATTAAGGATGTTAGATTTACCATAGTATCTAAAAATATTAAAAAATCTAATTTTACCGAACAAAAAGAAATAAAAATAAAACAAGAAGAATATGAAAGTTTATCTAGCGAAGAACTAGCTAATATAAAAAATTCTCTTAATGATATAGAAGACGAAAAATTAAGAGAAAAATTCTTCCAAGTAAAAGTAAAACAAGAGCAAAGAAAAAAATATTTGGAAAAGAAGAAAAATAAGAAATGTAAAATATGCGGGACTTTCTTATTCGAAGATGAAGATGAGACTTGTTTAAATTGTCTTAGAGAAGAGAAAGAAGAAATTAAAGGGGAAATCTTTAATTTTTTAAAAAAAGAGCCGTGGATTAATTTTAAAGCCTTACAAAAAAAGTTCAAATGTGATAAAATGTTATATGATGTTGTAAAAGAAAATATGAAGGCTTATTATTTTGAAAAAATAAAGTATAAAGAGTGCTCTAAAGAGGAGCAAGATTATGCAGTTTCTTTAAAATTAGAGAAACCTTTAGAAGAAGTTACAGCAACAGAATACGAAAATGTTTTAAAACATCTTCGAAAAAAATAGAATGCAAGAGATTTTAGAATTAAAAAATATGGAATAAATTTGGAGGTTTGTTATGACCGATAATAAGCAAGACGAAATATTAACGGAAGACTTACATGAGGAAGTCACAACAACAGTAACAGGGGAATATCAAGCTAGTCAAATTCAAGTACTTGAAGGTCTTGAAGCAGTAAGAAAACGTCCAAGTATGTACATTGGTAGTATTTCTTCTAGAGGCTTACATCATTTGGTATCTGAAGTTATAGATAATAGTATCGATGAAGCGTTAGCTGGTTATTGTGATCACATTGAAGTAATTATCCACAAAGATAATAGTATTACTGTAAATGATAACGGTCGTGGTATTCCTGTTGACATGCATAAAGTTGGTAAACCAGCTGTAGAAGTAGTAATGACTGTACTCCATGCCGGCGGTAAATTCGGCGATGGTGGTTATAAAGTATCTGGTGGTTTGCATGGCGTAGGTGTATCTTGCGTAAATGCGCTTAGTGAACATGTAGAAGTAGAAGTTCGTAGAAATGGTAAATGTTACGGCATTGAATTTTCTAAAGGTATTACTACAAAACCACTTTTTGAAAAAGGTGATGCTACTGAAACAGGAACTACAGTTCATTTCTTACCAGATCCAACAATCTTTACAGAACTAATTTATGATTACAATATTTTACGTTTAAGAATTCGCGAACTTGCTTTCTTAAACAAAGGTATTAAAATTACCCTTACTGATGAAAGAACTAATCAAACAGAAACTTTCCATTTTGAAGGCGGTATTATCGAATACGTAAATTATGTTAATGCTAGTAAAGATAAAATTCATGAACCACCAATCTATTTAGAAGGTGCTAAAGATAAGAATATCGTAGAAGTAGCATTGCAATATTGCGATACGTATACAGAAAATATCTTTTCTTATGTAAATAACATTAATACAGAAGAAGGGGGAACCCATCTTACTGGTTTAAGAAATGCATTAACTCGTACTATTAATAACTATGCTCGTAAATCTGGAGCACTTAAAGAAGCTGAAGATGCTCTAAGTGGTGAAGATGTACGTGAAGGTATCACAGCAGTTATTAGTATTAAAGTACAAGATCCTCAATTTGAAGGACAAACTAAAACTAAACTTGGTAATAGTGAAATAACACCTATTGTTAATAGCATTGTTGCAAGTGGATTAGATGAATTTTTTGAAGAAAATCCAGCAGTTGCTAAAAGAATAGTAGAAAAAGCAATTCTTTCTGCACGTGCAAGAGCAGCAGCAAGAAAAGCAAGAGAATTAACTAGACGTAAAGGTGCTTTAGATACTGGTACGTTACCTGGTAAATTAGCTGATTGCCAAAGTAGAGATGCGTCTGAAACTGAAATTTATTTGGTCGAAGGTGACTCTGCAGGCGGCAGCGCTAAACAAGGTAGAGATAGAAAATTCCAAGCAATTTTACCTTTGCGCGGTAAAATTCTTAATGTAGAAAAAGCTCGTCTTGATAAGATGCTTAACAGTGATGAAATCAAAAACATGATTACAGCATTTGGTTGTGGTATTGGCGATGATTTCGATCTTGAAAAAGCTCGTTATGGCAAAATCATTATTATGACGGATGCCGACGTAGATGGTGCTCACATTAGAACCCTTCTACTTACTTTATTCTATCGTTATATGGCTCCACTTGTAAAAGAAGGTCATGTATATATTGCTCAACCACCACTTTATTTAGTGAGAAAAGGGCAAAAACACAGATATGCTTATAGTGATGAAGAATTGCAAGTGGCATTAGATGAAGTTGGGCGTAATGGTAACCCATATATTCAACGTTACAAAGGTTTAGGTGAAATGAATCCTGGCCAATTGTGGGAAACAACTATGGACCCAGCAAATAGAACTATTTTACAAGTTCAATTAGAAGATGCTGCAGAAGCTGATAGCATATTCTCGATTTTGATGGGCGATAAAGTTGAACCAAGACGTCAATTTATCGAAGAAAATGCTCATAAAGTAACAAACCTTGATTTATAAAGATGGTTTTATGGATAAGACAGTAATCATTCCACAAAGCAAGATTACTTATATAATTAAAATAAATGAGGCTAGAAAACATATGATTTCAAGCGGTCGTAACACAGAAGTTACTAGGTTGCAAGAATAAGAAAGCAAGAAGGAAGAACAAAGTGTAAACGAGGGCAAAGACTATGT
>CAMTOO010000073.1 GCA_947074185.1 uncultured Negativicutes bacterium | reverse complement strand
TGTGTGCTTTTCCTACTTAAACTTCATCTAGCCACACTTTCTTAATTTAGTCCTCATATTCTTTAATCTCAGACTCAGCTCTTTTGATAAAATCATTGATGACGTGTTTAAATTCTTCATATTCAGGATCATTATAATATCTTTTTGCTTCCTCAATAGCTTTTTTCTTGTAAGCTATTCTTTTTTTCATTTCCGCTAACTCAGAATCCATAAGCTCACCTCATTTTTTCTTATTAGTATAATCTTCAATCTCTTCTTTCCAGTTCGAGCATATTTCTTCGTCTAAGCTAATGGCTTTTGCCATCTTGCTCATTGATTTATAAACTAGGTCTGTTCCTTTTTCGTCGCTAACATAAGTTACAGCTCTGTCTTCGTCAATACCATAAGCTTTTGCGGTTTCCACTGCATCAATATTTGCACCCATAAAGACGAATTCCCATTTTTTCTTACCTTTTTTATCTTCTACCATTTTCTTAACTTCGTTGCTTGTGAATTTTCTACTTGAATTTTCTTGACCATCTGTTGTGATAACAAACAAGGTTTTGCCTGGGACATCTTCTTTCTTAACATATTTATGAATAGTTTCAATATGCTTAATGGTTTCGCCCATAGCGTCGATAAGTGCTGTGCAACCTCTAACATAATAATCTTTGTCAGTAAGTGGTTTAACTTTTGCTAGGGGAACGCGGTCGTGGAGCGTTTCTACTTTGTCGTCAAATAGTACTGTAGTGACAAAGCATTCAGCTCCAAGTTTTTGTTGTTCTTTTATCATAGCATTAAAGCCGCCGATTGTATCTGTTTCTAAACCTGTCATTGAGCCACTGCGATCAAGGATAAATACTAATTCTGTTGTTTTGTTTTTCATAAGTCATTCCTCCAAAAAAATATGATTGCAAGGTTATCTCCCTTACAATCACATTATAAAAAAATTTGAAGTTGTTTTGGTCGCTAGTAATGCGACATTAAATTTTTAGTAATTGTTGATCGTGTTCAAGTAGTGCTTCATTTATTGTTGGTATATCATAAGTCTTGTTTTCAATAAAGAACTTAACTATAACATCGAACATGCTGCTATTAGAAAGGGTAAAACCTGCTTTCTTTAACAAATTATTGGTAGCTTCTACGTCAAGCTCTAACGCAATACAGAAGGCAAGGGCGGTCTGTTTAGATGGTTTATAATTAGCGTCACTTCTGATTTTGGAGAAGTGCTTACGATCCACAAAGGCTTTTTTATAGCATTCTACATCAGTCATACCGCTTACATCAATAAGTTGCAATAATGTTTCAGCAAAGCTTTCGTCAAGATTTGCAATAACATTTTTGAGTCCTGCAGAGTCTAATTCATAAGCGTATAAATCGTTCTCATGTGATTCTTCTATGAATTTTGGTTTAAAACAGATTGATTTCACATCGTTAAAATTACTCTCAATATATAAATTAAGTTTTTTGCGCCAATTTTTAATCATAAGTTTCTCCTTTTATTTCTTATTTTATTATAACAAGAAGTTTGGACAAAGGAATATTATCTAGCAATATCTTCAACTAATTTCTTTATTTTAGTAGTTTCTGCTTTAGGATCTTGTGCATACATAATTGCAGATACTACTGCAATTCCTGAAATAGAAGAGTTTTCGAGTACCGAAATGTTCTCTGCATTTAGTCCGCCGATAGCTACAACTGGAATTGGCACTGTTTTACAAATTTCATCAAGAGTTTCGATAGAGGTAAGTACAGTTTTTACTTTTGTAGTTGTTGGATAAATTGCGCCAACCCCTAAATAGTCTGCGCCTTCTTTATATGCTTCTTCCGCTGCTACGACAGTTTTTGTAGTTGCGCCAACAATTTTATCTGGGCCAAGTAAGCGGCGCACGTCTGCTACTGGCATATCTTCTGCGCCTACATGTACCCCTGCGGCATCGCAAGCTAGTGCGATATCTACTCGATCATTAATTATTAGTGGAATATTAAATTTATCTGTTACTTTTTTACAGGCCTTTGCAAATTCTAAAAAGTCGCGAGAAGAACGTTCTTTTTCTCTTAATTGAACTAAGGTTACTCCGCCTTTGCAAGCTGCTTCTAAAGTAGTGAGGAACTTTTGCATATCATATTTTGTACTATCTGTTACTAAGTAGAGTAGTGGATTAAATTTCATTTTGTTACCTCGTTAATCATAAGTTTTCATACCTAAGGAACTTTGGATTTTTTTTAGCATACCAGTTTTTCTTAAACGTTGTAAGAAGAAGTAGGCTATTATAGAGCCAAAGGTAGATGCCATAAGAAAGCCTGGTGTATAAAAGAACCAGGTTAAATCTGTACGACCAATAAGTAAAGCCATTACTGGATAAGAGGCGATAGAGCCTATAATACCTGTACCAATAATTTCACCGATAACGCCGCCTAATATTTTTCCTTTACTTGCTCGATAAAGCACTCCTGATAAGAAGGCACCAAATACTGCGCCTGTTAATGCAAGTGGAGGAATGCCCAGCATGGTCATACGGATTATGCCAATTAGTGTTGAACATAAAAGTGCGTACCAAGGGCCCATAAAGACTGCGACTACAACGTTTACTAAGTGGGCAGTAGGGCACATACCTTCTACACGTAATAGTGGTGAAATAACTACGCCGATGGCAATCATCATCGATAGAAAGGTTAGGCGTAGTAATTGTGAATGTTGATTTGTTTTAGCTTGAATTTCTTTGTTTTCCATAAATACCCCTTTTCAATTTTGTCGAAATGGGTAAAAAAAAGACACATAGCGCGCCAATGTCCAAATTCGACAAAACAATACGCACTAGGCAGTATTGCTCGGCGGTCGAAACTTACTGGTTTCCTCTCAGCCCGAAACACGGGCTCCCTCGCTTGTGTGAAATAACTGTCTAGGGCGCTCCCCCTCTACAGTTGTTATGTATTTAGTGTACTTGAAAAAGTTTTTTATGTCAAATTCTTATTTTAAGTATTTAAAATTTGTACTATAATAAAGGAAATAAATTATTAGGAGAATATCATGAAATATAAATTAGTAATATTTGATATGGATGGAACGATTTTAGATACATTGGAAGATTTAGCGAATACGGCAAACTATGCATTGCACACTAATGGATTTCCTGAACGAACTAAAGACGAGGTGAGACAATTTGTTGGCAATGGGATTTTGAAACTTATCGAAAGAGCTACTCCTGAAGGAACTACTCAGGAACAAATAGGTAAAACCTTTGAAACTTTTATTGAGTATTATAAAGATCATAAATCAGATACAACAAAACCATATCCTCAGATTATGGAATTATTAATAGCATTAAAAGAAGCAGGACACAAACTTGCAGTTGTATCTAATAAAGCAGATCAAGCGGTTAAAGATTTATGTCTTGAGTATTTCCCTAATATTTTTGATGCAGCTATTGGAGAAAGAGTAGGCGTAGCTAAAAAACCTGCTCCAGATTCAGTGAACGAAGTTATGAAAGAATTAGCTTGCGCTCCAGAAGACACTGTGTACGTTGGGGATTCTGATGTAGATGTTATGACAGCAAAGAATGCTAATGTAACTTGCATAGGTGTTACTTGGGGATTTAGAGAAAAAGAATTGTTAGAAAGCACTGGTGCAAATTTTATAGTTTTTAGTGCTACTGAAATATTTGAAATAGTAAAATAAATAAAAGGCTATGTTGCTACTGATGGCAATATAGCCCTTTTTGTTGAGATGAAGGAGTGAAAATGATTTGAATTTTATATATTATTGCTTATGGTATAATATTTATATAAGGGAAATAACATAAAAAAGACATGAGTTAGTATTATTATATAAGTAGTAGTTGAAAAGAAGGTGATTATTTTGAAATCTAAAATGACAAAAGCTATTCTTGTAACTGTATTAGGTTTAGGGATTGTCTTAAATCCTATAATTACAGAAGCTGCTAGAGGGGACCAAATTGGTAGAGGTGGCTCTACGCCACGAACTAGACCGACTCAGTCTAGTACACCAAATATGGACCCGCAAATAGCTGAAAGAAATTCAACAGAAAAAAAACAACGTCCAGCTAGTCAAGCGCAACGTCCAACAACAGGTCAAGCGCAACGTCCACAAGTAAATAGACCAAATGGTCAAGCACAACGACCAACAACAGGACAAGCGAATCGTCCACAAGTAAATAGACCAAATGGACAAG
>CAMTOO010000072.1 GCA_947074185.1 uncultured Negativicutes bacterium | reverse complement strand
TCGATACACCAAAAGCTGGTGAACAAGCAAAAATCGATAACTTTGTAAAAGTAGCAAAAGAAAATCCAGATAGAACTTATTCAATGGTAGGTCATACAGATGCTATTGGTACAGATGAGTACAACATGGAACTTTCTAAACGCAGAGCAGATAATGTAAAAGCGATCGCTAAAAACGCAGGTGTTCCAGCAACACAAATGGAAGAAAGTTATCAAGGTAAAGCGAAACCTGCTGATTCAAATGATAATGCAGAAGGTAGAGCAAATAACCGCCGCGTAAACATTTTCGAATATACAAATAAATAATATTTAGAATATTTAAAAACTATATAGTGTAAAAAACCGAGTCCTGTGGACTTGGTTTTTTATCTTTTTAGGGAGTTGTATTTATCTGTCTTTTATTTTTTAAATTTTGCAAAAATTCCGTAAAATTGTGTTATAATATAATAAGATGAATTAGAATTTAATTAAAAATAAAGAGTTAAGTTATATTTTAGGGGTGATTTCAATGAAAAACAGCAAAAAAATATTAGCAGGATTGGTATTGTCGACGGTATTAGCTAGCGGAAATCATGCTTTTGCAGAAACTATTTATACTACTTCTCAAAGTGGCTCTGCCCATTATACTGATGATATTGTGATTAATATTCCAAATCCTACAAGTGATTGGGAATGTGCGTTAGGTGGTCTTGGTGCAGTAGTGATTTCTATTGATCCTGGAAAAACAGTAACCATTAATATTGGTGGTGCTAAAAACGATGGGAAAGCTAATGTTGGTATTGCGACTAAATTTGGAAACATAACATTAGGAACAGTTATAGTTAATAGTGTAGATACTGGTGTAATGAATCAAGGAGGAACAATAGTCTTGGGTGATGATTGTTACATTAAGACTACAGGAGGTGCTGGACCTACTGATACGACAGTTGGTTATGGTGGGAATGGGTTTCAAATAGCATCTGATTATGGAGTTGCGGCTTATGGTCAAGTAGGAGATAGACTTACAGTGATTATAGAAGGCGATAATAATTCAGGAAGAGGAGCTGGAGCGTTACAGTTTCAGGGATACGGAGGATACAGAGCAACTGGTATAGTTGGGAATGATGCTTTTTTAGAGACAAAAGGGAATAAGGTGCATGGGATTTGGGGATATATAAGTGATGTAACTATTGGTGACAGATTAACAATAAACACCTATGAGAACAATTCTTACGGAATATATGCAGGTAATGCATCATTAATTAATGTAGGAAATGATTTAAAAGTTACAACCAATAACGAAATATGTCACGGAATATATGCAGGCAATGCATCATTAATTAATGTAGGAAATAATTTAAAAGTTACAACTTATGCTGATGGTTCCGCTGGTATTGTAGCAAATGGAGTTGGTGCTGAAATTAATGTAGGTACTAATAGCCAAATTACAACATACGGTAAAGGCGTTGCATATGGAGCATATGCTTCTAGGGGAATAGTTAATTTTAATGGTGATATAACAATTAATGTTGATTTATCTAAAAAGCAATTGGCTATTGCTGCTGACTATAATGGCATAGTAAATGCTGACGGTAAACTTTTAATAACTGGTAGTATTCATGCAGCTGATGATGGCATAATTAATTTAAAAATGCAGGATGGTTCAATTTTAACAGGCGCATCAGAAGAAGATAACGGTAATGTTAATTTGCGAATGAAAAATTCTCTTTGGAATGTTACAGGAGATTCTCAAGTTACTGAATTTGTAGCTAATAATAATACTGTTGATATGACTAAAGATGGTAGAACTTATAGTACACTCAAAGTAGCAGATTTATCTGGTGCTGGCAGTTGGTTTGTTTTAGATACAGATTTAGCAAGTGAAGCAAATAGTGATAGAATAATTGCTACAAATGGTGAAACTGGCGGAGTGCATTATATTTCTGTTGCAGATAATAGTTTAACTAATGGGCAAACTGTTATAGGGCCAAAAACACTTTTGATCGCAACAGATGAATCACAAAATACAACTTTTGTTGGTAAATCAGTATATTTAGGCGGACTTTGGGAAACAATTCCAACTATTGAAAATTTAGATAACGGTAATTGGTATCTAACAATGATTGAATCAACAATAGCACCAGCTACGGAATCTTTAATCGGTAATATTGAATCCACCTATGGTTTATGGAGAAATGTAATGACAGATGACACTCTTCGCAAACGTTTAGGTGATTTAAGAATGGGCGGAGAAGAAGTTGGTGGAGTATGGGCTAGAACAAAAGTTGGAAGTTTAAGTGGCAACACCTACGATTCTAAATATCAAATGTTTCAAGTAGGTATTGATAAAAGAAATGGAAATAAAGTATATGGTTTTGCAATAGATCATAGTAATACGAGTGGAGATTATGCTTCTGGTAGTGGAGATGGCTCTATGACAGGATTAAGTCTATATATGACTAAATACAAGGATAGTGGTGCATATAGTGATTTGGTGCTTCGTGGTGGTAAATTAAGAAGCGGAGTAAATGTTCGTGGCGAATATCCAGATAGTTTGGATATGGATACTTTTGGCTATAGCGCAAGTTATGAAATAGGCAAAACAAATACAAATGAAAACGGTTGGTTCACAGAACCGCAAGCACAACTTGTGTTTGGTCACTTAAATGGTGGCGAATATCGTACTGAAAGAAATACATACATCGATAGAAGTGGTGTAAATAGTTTAGTTGCGCGTTTAGGTTTTGTAGCAGGACGTAAGATTGACAAAGCTAGCGACTATTATTTCAAAGCAAATGTATATCACGAATTTCTTGGTAAAGAAAAAATGGATTTAGCTGCAGCAAATGGTGAAACCATGTCTTACGAAGGAAAGAATAAAGATACTTGGTTCGAAGTAGGTTTAGGAACCAACATTAAGCTTTCTAAGGAAATATATTTCTACGGTGATGTATTAAAAACATTTGGTGGCGATATTAAGAAAAAATGGCAAGTGAATGCAGGCTTGCGCTGGGCATTTGGTGGACCTAAACCAGTAGCGCCACTATCAGTGGTACCAGTAGTTTCGGTAGTAGCACCAAAACATGAAGAATTCTTAGATACAATCTACTTTGATTTTGATATTGATACACCAAGAGCTGGTGAACAAGCAAAAATCGATAACTTTGTAAAAGTAGCAAAAGAAAATCCAGATAGAACTTATTCAATGGTAGGTCATACAGATGCTATTGGTACAGATGAGTACAACATGGAACTTTCTAAACGCAGAGCAGATAATGTAAAAGCGATCGCTAAAAACGCAGGTGTTCCAGCAACACAAATGGAAGAAAGTTATCAAGGTAAAGCGAAACCTGCTGATTCAAATGATAATGCAGAAGGTAGAGCAAATAACCGTCGCGTAAACATTTTCGAATATACAAATAAATAATATTAATACAAAAGCCCTAACTTCGGTTAGGGCTTTAATCTATATCTAAAAGAATAAAGTTCACGGTTTGTTTGCAGGATTACGAAAAATAACATATAATAATTATTAGAATTAAAAACATATATAAGTCAAAGATATCACAGTGTTGCATGGAGGTAATTATGAGAAAAAGTAAAATTGCAAAAATTTTATGTATGGCAATGGGGATTGTACTTACTAACGGAATGAATGCAGAAGCGGCACTTTTTACAAGTGGTACACATACTATTAATGGTGATTACAGTGTTAATAATGATTCAGTAGTATATTCAATAGGAAATACTATTTTGAATGCTAGTGGCGATGTAACAATGACAACTATATATCCAACACCTATTCTTATTGGTAAAGCTGTACTGCAATTGGGAGTAGGTCAAATTACTGTTAATATGAATAATTATGATTTAAGTTTAAATAGTAATTTTATAGGTATAAGAAATAACGATGGTGTTTTACAAAATATTAAAATAGATAATGTTAAGGACTTGAATATTAATGTATTTGGACGCGAAGGAACTCAAAGCGTCAATGCTATTTATTTACATGCTGGTTCTGTTGGTGACATTAATGTTAATAACAATATGACAATTAATATGTCTTCATCAAATATAAATCCTGCAATGTCATACCCTGCAATTTTAGCTATAGACAATTCTGTTATAAATATAAAAACTGGTGGGGATTTTATTGTAAATTCCTATGATAGAGCTATAGAATCAAGTGATACAGGTGTGATTGATATAAAATCTAATGGTGCAATAAAAATAGAATCAATAAAAGGAATTGGAGTTGCAACTGCATCAAAAATGTATTTAATAGCTGCTGGTGATATAAATATATCTGGGTTTGAAGGGGCAGTACTCATGGGAAAACAGGTTGTCTCTGATACTGTTTTAAATATTACATCTAATAATGGCTCCATTATATTATCTGGGCATGAATATACAACTGCAAACAATCAAATTGGAAATATGAATATTACTGCGGAAAAGGATATACATATTACATCTACAGGTATAGGAAATGGTATAAGAGCAGGGTTTAGTGATTATACACAAGTTGCTACATCAAATTTTGAAAGCAAAACGGGAAATATTTATATAGATGCTGTGGATAGAGGTGTATATGCAAGATATGCTGGAACAGTAAATCTTAAATCAAATACAATTATCAATTCTGGAAGAATGGGTCTTGAAGCGGAAAATGGCGGTATAGCTAATGTATATGATGGTCTTGTAATTAATGCACCTATAGCTATTCAAGCAACTGGTGCAAATTCTCAAGTTAATGCAATAAATGCTACTAAGCGCAAAGCAATTACTGGTGATATTATTTCTAATGGTCCGAATACTGCTATGATTGATGTGAAGTTTGGCACAGCGGATTCTCATTTAACAGGCAAAACAATTAGAAGTGCTTTTGGTTTTATTAAATTAGATTTTGATAATGGTTCTATTTGGAACATGACTGGAGACAGTGAACTTACAGATTTAATTAACAAATCTGTAGTAGACATGTCATATCCAGGCCCAGGAACTTATAAAACATTAAAAATGGCTACTTTAAATGGTGGTGGTACATTCGTAATGAATACAGACCTTCAAAAATCTTTTGATAACAAAGATGTATTAACAGATAGCGATAAAATTGTTATTACAGAAGGTT
>CAMTOO010000071.1 GCA_947074185.1 uncultured Negativicutes bacterium | reverse complement strand
AAAAAATGGAATACTTAGGAAAAAATATAAGTGGTTAAAGAAATAGGGCTAACTTTAAAAGAAATACAAAATTATTTAGGAACAAGAACCTAAAAAAACAGTAGAGTAGTACTTAAAAAACAAATAAAAGTATTAGAAACTCAAATCTCAGATTTACAGTGTATTAAAAATCGTCTTGTACATAAATGTAGAACGCTTATCGAAGATGAAGAGGCAGCGGAAAAAAATGAAGTGTTTTTTTCAAATACAGAAAAACTTTATTTGCTGTGTGAAAAAATTGAAGAACCTTTTGAAATAATAGATATTAATATTGCTCTTAAAAAATGTTTTGCGCTTGCTTTTGATGAAGAAATACCTATTTATTTACAAGCAGGTGTAATTGTACCTTATGATATGATTAAAGCCAAAAAATATATGTTGGCAAGTTATTCGTTTTTACAAACAGAAGATATCAATGAAAAATATCACATAAAAATAATACCAGCAGGAAGAGTTGTTATAGGATATCATTTCGGTTCCTATGAAACTATTGGGACTACTTACGAAAAGGTTTTAAAATATTGCAAAAAACACAAGGCTAAAATAATTTCTGATTCCTATGAATTTTGCATAACAGATCCATTTACATCTCAAAGTTCTGTTGAATATATTACAAAGATATTATTTATTATTGAATAAGTAGCCTGCTTTGACGGTATAACTAGAAAATGGTATATTTAGATAAGCATAAAATAGAAACGGTGAATTATGAAACTTACTCCAGTAGAATTTTTGAATAAATTAAAAACAGAGGCTGACATCCCAAGGGTTGTAGCGTTAATCGGTGAAGAGGTTTTTTACCGTGATTTAGTGCGCAAAAAAATGTTAGATTTAATTTTTTCTGATACGCCAGAAGCTGAAAGAGAAATACACTATTTTGACCAAGACGTTGATCTTGGAGAAGTGGAAGTGTTAGTTAATACATATCCATTCTTTGCGGCTAAAAATGTAGTTATCATCAAAAGTGAAAAAATATTTAAGGCAGCAGATAAAGAAAAACAAATAGAACGTTTTTTAACTTTACTAGAGAATGTGCCTGAATATAGTACAGTCATTTTACAGCTTAATGCATTAGATGGTCGTCAAAAGGCGACTAAGCTTTTGCAGAAAGATTATGAGTATATTGAGTGTATGCCTGTTAGACCTAATAATTTAAAAGGCTGGCTTACTGAACAAGCAACAACTTTTGATAGAAAGTTTGATTATGAAGCTATTGAATGTATTATGGAATATCTAGAACCAGTAGACTTTGCACCATTACAACTTTTAATAAAAGAGTTAGAAAAACTCTATGTTTATGCAGGTGATCGTAAAGTTTGGACTAGAGACGATGTAGAAAAAATATTTTCAGCATTACCAGAAGTTTCCGCTTTTGCTTTAGCAAATGCTGTGGCAGATAAGAAAATGCTAATAGCAATAGAACTTTTGCAAGAAGAAAAGAAAAAGAAAACAGCAGTACCATTGCTGTTAGGGATGCTTAATGCAAAGATACGTAGACTTTTACAGATTCAAGAATGCTTGAGAAACAATATGTTAGAGCAAGAAATAATTCAAACTTTAAAGCTAGGACCTTTCTTAGGAAAGATTACCGTGAGACAAAGTAAAAACTTTACGGAAAGAAGTTTGCGTGATGCTTTAATGGGGTTAAATAGGGTAGCTGAAGGGTTAAGCTTGGGCGAAAGGCAATATCCATTAATTGAAGAAACATTAGTAAAACTTTTAAAATAATTATTGAGAAAAAATGAGTTTTATGGTAAAATACTATGGATATGTTAAAAAATGTATACTAATATGAAACAAACAAATATTTACCGTATTTAGGAGGATTCTAATGAATTTTGGTTTAAATGAAGAACAGCTCGAATTACAAGAGATGGTACGCGAGTTTGTAGCTAAAGAAATTACACCATTTGCAGGTGAAATGGATGAAACTAACAATGCTATGCCAGGCTTGTTTGAAAAAGCAGCTGAAATGGGACTTTTAAATGTTGTTGTTCCAGAAGAATACGGCGGAATGGGTTTAGATAGCATTACTGTTGCAATGATTTACGAAGAACTCGGAAAAGGTTGTGCAGGTATCGCTACATCTATTGCGGCGAACTCTCTAGCAACTGCACCTGTGCTTATTGCAGGTACTGATGAACAAAAACAAATGTATTGTGATATTTTAAATAAAGGTGGATTAGCTGCATTTGCATTAACAGAACCAGGTGCTGGCTCTGATGCAGGTAGCGTTGCTACTCGTGCTGTGAAAAATAAAGAAGATGGTACTTATACATTAAATGGCACTAAAGCATTTATTACTAATGCTGGCGTTGCTGATGTTTTCTTAGTATTTGCAAATACAAGAGAATCAGGCGGTATTCGTGGGTTAACTGCATTTATCGTTCCTAAAGATACTCCTGGTTTCAAAGTTGGTAAAAAAGAAAATAAAATGGGTATTCGTCCATCAAATACTTGTGAATTGATTTTACAAGATGTTGTTATTCCTGAAAGCAACCGTGTAGGTCGTGAAGGCGAAGGTTTCCGTATTGCTATGAAAACTTTAGACTCTGCTCGTCCGTTTGTAGGTGCTGTTTCTGTAGGTATTGCACAAGCTGCTCTTGATTGCGCTGTACAATATGCGAAAGAAAGAAAACAATTTGGTCAACCTATTGCATCTTTCCAAATGATTCAAGGTATGATTGCTGATATGGCAATGAAAGTTGAAGCTGCTCGTTTATTAGTTTATAAAACTTGCTGGATGCGTGATCAAGGTGTTGATTTCTCTAAAGAAGCTGCTATTGCAAAATGCTATGCTGCTGATATTGCAATGGAAGTAACTACTGATGCTGTTCAAGTAATGGGTGGCTATGGTTATTCTCGTGAATATCCAGTAGAAAAAATGATGCGTGATGCGAAAATCATGCAGATTTATGAAGGAACAAACCAAATCCAAAGACTTGTAATTGCAAATAAAATTTTATACTAAAATATAAAGGCTCTGCTTATAGCAGGGCCTATTTTTATGCTATGCAACTATTTTTCTTTCTGTTATAATATAAGTATAATGTTTTGAATAGGAGTAAGTATGATTTTAATATGGTTACCACTATTGATAGTGGCGATGGATAGAATAATTAAGCTGATTGTAGTAAGTAAAATGTATGAAGGGGAAAGCATTCCTATCATAGAAAATATATTTCATTTTACTTATATTTTAAATCCGGGGGCAGCATTTGGGCTATTTCCACACAATAGAATATTTTTCTTAAGTATAGCTACATTAGTAGTAATTCTAATTTGGTGGTGGCGAAAAGATATTTTACAAGAAGATTTATTAGTACAAATAGGTGTAGCATTATTTTTAGGCGGAGCCTTAGGCAATGTATGGGATCGTGCAGATACAGGTCTAGTAGTTGATTATTTAGATTTTAGAATATGGCCGATTTTTAATTTGGCTGATATAGCAATTTGCGTTGGGGTGGGTTTAATTATATGGGATTTACTAAAAGTGGAAATGAACAAGAAAAGAGCATAGCGGGATTTGAGTCTCAGTTTGAATTTGATGAGGCTGGGGAAGTAGTCGAATGTCAAATAGATACTGAACAAGCTGGCAAAAGAGCAGATATAGCCTTAGCAGATGTTGTTGGTGTAACTCGTTCTAATATGCAAAATATTTTAGAAGCAGGAAGAGTTCGTAAAGGGGATAAGGTTCTAAAGTCCAATTACAAAGTAAAAGTTGGTGACAAGATACTGGTACAAATGCCAGAACCAGAACCTTTAGAATTAGTGCCAGAAAATATTCCTGTAGATATTATTTACGAAGATGATGATGTAGTAGTTTTAAATAAAGCTCGCGGTATGGTAGTACATCCTGCACCAGGTAATTATACTGGTACTTTAGTCAATGCTTTACTTTATCATTGCAAGAATTTATCAGGCATAAATGGTGTTATTAGGCCAGGAATTGTACATCGATTAGATAAAGATACTTCAGGTATTATGATTGTTGCAAAAAATGATAATGCACATACTTCTTTGTCGAAACAAATTCAAGATAAGACAGCGAAACGAACATATTTAGCTATTGTTCGTGGTAATGTAAAAACAGATAGCGGAGTTATAGAAACGCTAATTTCACGAGATAAAAACGATCGCAAGAAAATGGCTGTGGTTAAGGAAAATGGCAGAGATGCTGTTACTGAATACGAAGTGTTAGAACGTTTTGGAAAATATACCTTAGTCCAATGTAAATTAAAGACAGGTAGAACGCATCAAATAAGGGTTCATTTAGAACATTTAGGTTATCCTATTGTAGGTGATCCAAAATATTCACCAATGAAAACGCCTTTTTCGATTAAAGGTCAAGCCTTGCACTCTCATACATTAGAATTTACTCATCCTAGAACAGGTGAAATTATGAAATTTGAAGCTGCAATCGCTGAAGATATGCAAAAAATATTAGTGCGTTTAAAAAATGGTCAATTTTAAATAGTTTATAAATGAGGTGGAGAAGATGAGTAAATTTGTAAAAAAAAGTATTATTATGGATGAATCTGGTATGCGCCGTGCTATTGTTCGAATTGCCCATGAAATTATAGAGAAAAATAAAGGCGTTGAAGAAGTTGCCTTGATGGGTATTCGCACAAGAGGTGTTCCACTTGCTGCACGTATCGCTAATGAAATTAAAAGCATTGAAGGGATTGATGTGCCAGTAGGCATGCTCGATATCACTCTCTACAGAGATGATTTATCTACTTTAGGCTACAATCCAATTGTGCATGGTACAGACATAGACTTTGATTTATCTGGAAAAATTATTGTTTTAGTAGATGATGTTTTATATACAGGTCGTACAATTCGTGCAGCATTAGATGCTGTTATTGATATGGGCCGCCCAAGTACTATTCAATTAGCAGTACTTGTGGATCGCGGACATAGAGAACTTCCAATTAGGGCAGATTATGTAGGTAAAAACGTTCCTACAGCTAAGAAAGAAGCTATTGAAGTAACCTTAGTAGAAGAAGACAAAATAGATGAAGTATCTATAGGAGATATCGAGGAGGTATAATATGAGTACAAGTCCTGCTATTGAACGCAATGCATTATTAGGTGTAACTGTTGTTACAAATTTAAACGCAAGAGTTTTTGATGCATTATCCTGTAATGGTAAATAAGGA
>CAMTOO010000070.1 GCA_947074185.1 uncultured Negativicutes bacterium | reverse complement strand
AAAAACCGTTAACTGTATGTGTCATTACATAAATATCACTGTTGTAATGTCCCTATTTGTCCCATACTTTTAGTTATAAAAAACCCCGTATATATTGCACAAAGTTTCTTAACTTATTATATAACATGTTCTAGTAAAATTCGAGTAGTTTTTTTATAAACCAACTATTTGTGTTGTGTTTTTTATAGACCATTGTCAGCGCCTTGTTTGTAAGGCTTTTCAATAATACTACAAGACTAATAATAGCACTTCAAAAGTTATTTTTCAAGCCATCATTTTGTAATGTTGCAAAAAAAAACCTCTACAAAATATTTTTGTAAAGGTTTTTATTAAATTGTGTAAACTTTTTGAACTTTTTATCTCTTTTGTTGATGATAATGAGTATGCAATAAGTGATGAGCTTTTTCTCCTAACGGTTTACCTAACCAACTAGAATAAAGCTCTATAATGTCAGGATTTTCATGAGATTTACGCAACTTGCTATCAGTATCACACGCAAATAATGCCGCACGTCTTTTTTCTCTTGTTTCAAAATCTACTGGTATCGGTTGTCCACCGCCACCAATACATCCTCCTGGGCAAGCCATAATTTCGATAAAGTGGTAATCAGCTTCACCATTTTTAATACGTTCCATCATTGCCTGTGCAGATTTCAAAGTATGCACTATAGCAATTTTCACATCAGTACCAGCAACATTTAAAGTTGCTTCTCTAGTTTGATCCATGCCTCTTACTGCAACATAATCAACTTCTTTTAAATCTTGACCAGTTAATACGTCCGCTACAGTTCTAAGTGCAGCTTCCATTACCCCACCAGTAGTACCAAAAATAACTGCTGCCCCAGTACCACTTCCTAATGGAGAATCATATTCTTCTTCGCTTAACTGTTCAAAGTTAAGTCCAGCTTCACGAATCATTCTACCAAGTTCACGAGTAGTAATTGAAATATCTACATCTCTGAAACCAGATGCATCCATTTCTGGACGAGCTGCTTCTGCTTTTTTAGCAGTACAAGGCATTACAGATACAGAAACTATTTTAGCAGGATCAATTCCCATTTTTTCCGCATAATAAGTTTTAGCAACAGCACCAAACATTTGTTGTGGAGATTTAGCAGTAGATAGATGAGGTAAAAGTTCTGGATATTTAAGTTCCATCATATTAACCCAACCAGGACTACAAGAAGTAATCATTGGGAACACACCATTGTTTTGAAGTCTATGAATAAATTCATGACCTTCCTCCATGATAGTTAAATCTGCAGAGAAATTTGTGTCAAAAACTTTATCAAAACCAAGATTACGTAATGCTGCTACCATTTTACCAGTTACAACATTACCTACGGGAATACCTAATTCTTCACCCAAAGCAACACGAACTGCTGGAGCTGTTTGCACTAATACAAATTTCTCAGGATCATTAATTGCCTCCCAAACTTTTTCAGTATCATCTTTTTCTACAATTGCTCCTGTAGGACACATGCTAGCGCATTGACCACAGTAAGTACAAGCTACTTTACTTAAATCTTGTTCAAAGGCGGTAGATACAATTGTATCGAAACCACGATTAGCAAAACTATATACGCCCATGCCTTGAACATCTTGACATACACGGATACATCTACCACAAAGAATACATTTTTCTTGATTACGTACTAAACAAGGATTAGATGCATCAATTGTATGAGTTTTATGTTCACCATCTTCAAAACGCATTTTACGCAAGCCTAAATCAGCAGCAATTTTTTGCAATTCGCAGTCGCCACTTTTTTGGCAAGATAAACAATCTTTAGGATGATTAGTTAATAAGAGTTCTACTACCATTCGACGTGCTTCACGTACTTTAGCAGTATTTGTTTGCACTACCATACCTTCAGCAACAGGATATACGCAAGATGCAACTAACGTACGAGCACCTGATGCTTCAACTACGCAAAGGCGACAAGCACCTTCTGCTTTTAATTCAGGATGATAGCAAAGTGTTGGAATATGTATACCAGCAGATTTCGCCGCTTCTAAAACACTAGAGCCTACTGGTGCTTCTACTTTTAAACCATTTATCGTTAAAGATACTTTTTCCATTATCAGCACCCCCTAAGCTTTCACTATTGCTTTAAATGGGCAAGCTGTCATACATGCACCGCATTTAATACAAATAGTTTCATCAATAATATGTTTTTCTTTTACAGTACCGCTTATAGCATTTACTGGACAACCTTTAGCACATAGACCGCAACCTTTACAAGCATCTGTAATCACATAATTAGCAAGTTTATCACATACGCCTGCTGGACAACGTTTTTCCATTATATGCGCTTCATATTCATTACGGAAATGTTTTAGTGTACTTAAAACAGGATTAGGAGCTGTTTGTCCCAAACCGCAAAGTGCTGTTTCTTTAATATTTTTCGCGAGACTTTCTAAAAGTTCGATATCACCTTCACGACCTAAGCCTTCAGTAATACGAGTTAAAATTTCTAACATTCTCTTAGTGCCTTCACGACATGGAGTACATTTACCACAAGATTCTGATTGAGTAAAGTTTAGGAAGAATTTAGCTACGTCAACCATACAAGTATCTTCATCCATAACTACTAACCCACCAGAACCCATCATAGCGCCAGCGGAAATCAAAGAATCATAGTCAACAGGTAAATCTAAAAGATGTTCTGGCAAACAACCACCAGATGGTCCACCAATTTGAACGGCTTTAAATTTTTTACCATCATTAATACCGCCACCGATATCATAAATGATTTCTTTCATTGTAATTCCCATTGGAACTTCTGCAAGTCCTGTGTTATTAATTTTGCCTGTTAAAGCAAATACTTTAGTTCCTTTAGATTTTTCTGTGCCATAACCACAATACCAATCAGCACCTTTAACAATAATATTTGCTACATTAGCAAAGGTTTCTACATTGTTAATGTTTGTTGGTTTTCCCCATAAACCTGACACTGCAGGAAACGGAGGACGAGGACGAGGCATGCCGCGTTTACCTTCGATAGATGCCATAAGCGCAGTTTCTTCACCACAAACAAATGCACCAGCACCTTCTTTAATATGTAAAGTTAAATTAAAACCACTGCCAAAAATGTTATTCCCTAAGAAACCCATTTCTTCAGCTTGCTTAATAGCAACTTCTAAACGTTGAATAGCAAGAGGATATTCAGCACGCACATAGATATAACCTTCATCTGCGCCAATAGCATAAGCACAAATAGCCATACCTTCTAATACTTTGTGAGGGTCTCCTTCTAATACGCTACGATCCATAAACGCTCCTGGATCCCCTTCATCAGCATTACAAATAACATACTTTTTATCATTAACAGACCCAGCTGCAAATTGCCATTTCATGCCAGTAGGGAAGCCACCGCCACCACGACCACGTAAGCCGGATTTTTTGACTTCTTCAACAACACCTTCAGGTGTCATTTCAGTAAGGGCCTTAGCAAGACCTTCGTAACCACCTAACGCAACATACTCTTCAATTGCTTCAGGATTGATTACACCGCAATTTTCAAGAACAATACGTTCTTGTTTTTTATAAAAACCAATTTCTGAATAAGTTGGTACTTTTTCTTGAGTTAATGGTTCTCTATATAAAAGTCTATCTACTATTCTACCTTTGAAAAGATGTTCTTCTACAATTTCTTTTACATCATCTTCTTTTACTGAACAATAGAAAGTTCCTTCTGGATACACAATAACTAATGGACCATGTTCACAGAAACCATGACAACCAGTTTCTACAACCATAATTTCATTTTGCAAATTCATTTTTTCTATTTCACTTCTAAATGCAGCTTCAACTTTCTCTGAACCCGAAGATTTACAGCCCGTGCCGCCACAAACAAGTACATGTGCTCTGATATGTTGCATCTTCTCTTCCTCCTCTAAAACCTAGTCTTGTTTAATTTTACCGATTACTTTATCTTCTACGATACGTCCATTTACTACGTGTTCTGCAACAATGCGCTTCGCATCATTAACATCAACTTTTCCGTAAGTAATTCTATCTTCACCAGGACGAATAACATCTACCAAAACTTCTTGTTCGCACATACCGATACAACCAGTTTGTTGCACTTGTACATTTTGCAAATTGCGAGTTGCAATTTCATCTAAAATAGTTGACATAATTTCCCTTGCACCTGCAGCAATACCACAAGTACCCATACCAATAATTATTTTTATTCCATCGTTTTTTCTTACACGAATATCTTCTTTAAGTTTTTCTCTTAATGCTTTTAAATCATCTAATGTCTTCATGCTAAGCCTCCTATTTATTATCTAACTTTTCAATTTCATTTCTAATATAATTTTCTACCCACTCATAAACCAATGGATTAGTAAAATCAGTATCAGCACCTAAAATCTTTTTGATTTCCTTAGTGCTGCAAATGAAACTTTCCCTACCTTTTCCATATACTATCTCAAAATCTACTTGAGGAGCTCCCACTATCATTACTTTCATAGTTTTAGCAAAATCTCCCAAAGGAGGTCTATCGATATTATCTTCTTTAAAAGAAGCTGTCACTAACGTCCCTTTTCCCTTTTCAGACTCAATATCAAAATTACCACCACACTGTTTAGTCATCATATCTATAAATGGTATACCCATACCAACTTTACGAGTTGTTCGTGAGGTAGTAAATGGATCTCGCACATTTTTCAAAGTTTCTTCAGACATCCCATGCCCGTCATCTTTTATAGAAAAAACAAAATACCCATCGTTATTTTCATTAAGACTAATGAGAATATTGCGGGCTCCGGCCTCGATGCCATTTTGGACTAAATCTAAAATATGTAGTGATATTTCTCTCATTTATTTATACCGTTCTAAAATTTTAGATAATTTTTCAGGAGTTAAACGACCATGAGTATCGTTATTAATTTGCATAACAGGGGCTAGTCCACAAGCACCAATACATGCAACAGTTTCTAAAGTAAATGCTAAGTCATCAGTTGTATGACCAGCTTTGATAGCCAATTGCTTTTCAAGTTCTTGTAAGATGATTTTACCACCACGAACATGACACGCAGTACCTTGGCAAACACGGATAATATTTCTACCTCTAGGATTCAAATGGAATAATGAATAAAAAGTTACTACTCCATAGATAGAAGCTATAGAAACACCAGTTTTTTCTGAGAGATACTCTAAAGCATCTTTAGGAAGATAGTTGTATAATCCTTGAATTTCTTGTAATAGCGGGATTAATGCACCTTTCTTTCCTTCATATTTCGCAAGACTCGCACCAATTCTTCCTTTTTCTCGCTTTATATCATCTCATTCTCATTTATCTTTTTCCAATTAC
>CAMTOO010000069.1 GCA_947074185.1 uncultured Negativicutes bacterium | reverse complement strand
CGATAAAGTTGAACCAAGACGTCAATTTATCGAAGAACATGCTCATAAAGTAACAAACCTTGATTTATAAATAGGGTTTTATGGATAAGACAATAATCATTCCTCAAGCAAAGATTACTTTTAGAAATAAAATAAATGAGGCTACAGAAATTATTATTGCAGGCGGTCGTAAACCAGAAGTTAGTTGGTTGAAGAAATTAGCCAGCAATAAGGAAGTTTATTGTGTAGACAAAGGCTATGACTATGCTTTGGCAGCAGATTTAAAGATAGCTTTAGTTTGTGGTGATGGAGATAGTTCAGAGAATTGGGAACTGGCTCAAAAAACAAACAAAGTAAAGCAATATGCTAAAGATAAAGATCAAACAGATTTACAGTTAGCCTTGGAACAAGTTCCTGAAGCTAGCAATTTAGTTATAACAGGGATTTGGGGTGGTCGTTTTGATCATCTCTTTAGTGGTATCTATTCTTTAAAAGCTGTTAAGAAAACTGGAAAAGCAGTAGTTTTAGCGGATGAAAAGGAAGTAATGATTCTTTTGCAACAAGGGGAGCAAATAGAATTTGAACCACTAGAAAAAGAAAATTTAGTAGTTTCTCTAATTCCTCTTGAGGAGACAAACAAGGTGACCATCAAGGGAACTAAGTGGGAACTTCTTGAGGAAGAGATAAATCAAAATAATCCTTATGCTATAAGTAACATTTTAAAAGAACCTTCGTTACAATGTATTTGTCAGCAAGGATTTATAGCTCTTTATTTGAGCTATGAAGTGTGAGGGGAAAATGGAATACACCTTTGAAATACTAGCTTTTTTGTTAGTTTCTGGATTTATAGCATCTTTTATAGATTCAGTAGTAGGTGGTGGTGGCTTAATTTCAACACCAGCTTTACTAGCGTTAGGGCTTCCTGTTCCAGTAGCATTAGGAACAAATAAATTAGCTGCATCCATGGGCACGTTAACAAGTGTAATAGCATTTTGGAGAGCAGGAAAAGTTAGTGAATTAGCTTTAAAACTCATGCCTTTATCCTTTATAGGTTCGGCAATAGGTGCATATGTAGTGTATCTATTACCAGAACAACTTATGAAAAACATCATAGTAGTGATGTTAGTTATAGTTGCAGTTTACACCTATAGACGTAAGGATTGGGGAGATAATCCCTTAGTGCAAAAATTTTCCACTAAAGCAGTTATAGGAATGATTGCAATGGCATTAGGAATAGGTTTTTATGATGGTTTTTTTGGACCAGGAACAGGCTCCTTTCTAATATTTGGATTTTTGTTTTTAGGTCTTGATTTTGTAACAGCAGCAGGAAATGCAAAAGCGCTTAATTTTGCTAGTGGCATAGGAGCGCTTATGTCGTTTACCTTAAGCGGGTCTGTTTTATGGGAGTATGGTTTAATAATGGGTGTAGGCATGATTTTAGGAGCTTTAGTAGGCTCTCGTCTTGCCATTACTAAAGGTGCAGCATATGTTAGACCTTTGTATTTGGTAGTAACCACCCTTTTGATAGGAAAACAAGTATACGACTTAGTGTTTAAATAATTATGTTGAGGTGATATCGTGGATGAATTAGAAACAGGGACGGTAAACAATGGCAAGATAGTACCAGTCTATATTGAAGCGGAAATGAAAAAGTCCTATATAGATTATGCGATGAGCGTAATTGTTCAACGTGCTTTGCCTGATGTACGCGATGGTTTAAAACCAGTACATCGTAGAATTTTATATGCAATGGATGAAGCAGGTATGGCTTCTAATAGACCATACAAAAAATCAGCACGTATTGTCGGTGATGTACTCGGTAAATATCATCCACATGGTGATTCTTCTGTTTACGAAGCTATTGTACGTTTAGCACAAGACTTCTCTACTCGTTACTTAATGGTTGATGGACATGGTAACTTTGGTAGTATTGATGGTGATAGCGCGGCAGCAATGCGTTATACAGAAGTAAGAATGGGTAAAATCGCAGAATCAATGCTCGAAGATATTGATAAAGAAACTGTAGATTTTGTTCCTAACTATGATGAATCGTTAAAAGAACCTAGTGTTTTACCTGCAAAAGTACCAGCTCTATTAATCAATGGATCTTCTGGTATCGCAGTAGGTATGGCAACAAATATTCCTCCACATAACCTAAAAGAAGTTATCGATGGCTTAATCATGCTTATAGATAACGAAGATGTAGAAATTAGTGAATTAATGACTGCTATTAAGGGACCAGACTTTCCTACAGCAGGTCTTATTCTAGGTAAAGAAGGCATTCGTTCAGCATATATGACTGGGCGCGGTGTTGTAAAAATGCGTGCTCGTGCAGAAATAGAACCTATGCCTAAAAACAAGCATCGCATTGTTGTTACAGAAATTCCTTACCAAGTTAATAAAGCTCGTCTTATTACCAACATTGCTCAACTAGTAAAAGATGGTGTTATTGATGGTATTACAGATTTACGTGATGAATCTGACCGTACAGGTATGCGCATTGTTATCGAATTACGTAGCGATGTTTATCCAGAAACAATGCTTAACAAGCTTTATAAGCATACACAATTACAAGATTCTTTTGGTATTATTATGCTTGCATTGGTAAACAATAAACCAAAAGTATTGAATCTCAAAGAAGTATTAGTGCATTATCTAAATCACCAAAAAGAAATCATTACTAGAAGAACTCGTTTTGAATTAGGTAAAGCAAAAGAAAGAGCACATATCTTAGAAGGTTTGAAAATTGCTCTTGATAATCTTGATGCAGTAATTAAAACCATTCGTGCTAGTGCTAACTCTGAAGAAGCTAAAGCAGCTTTAATAGAAAACTTTAGTTTAAGCGAAAAACAATCTCAAGCAATCCTCGAAATGCGTCTCCAACGCTTAACAGGACTTGAACGCAAGAAAATTGATGATGAATATGTTGATTTATTAGAAACTATTGATTGGTTAGAAAGCGTTCTCAAAAGCGAACAAAAAGTACTTGATATTATCAAAAACGATATGATTGAAATCAAAGAAAAATATCAAGATGAAAGACGTACTGAAATATCCTTCGATATTTTAGACGACTTAGATGATCCTAAAACAGTTATTCCTGATGAAGATATTGTTGTTACAATCAGTAATCAAGGATATATTAAACGTCAAACACCAGAAAACTTCCGCAAACAAAGACGCGGCGGTGTTGGTAAAATTGGCGGCAGTGGCAAGAAAACAGATGACTTTGCAGAACATCTATTCCTTGCAACAACTCACCAAACAATTCTCTTCTTTACTAACAAAGGTAGAGTATTTAAACGTGAAGGTTACGAACTTCCTGATGCTAGTCGTACAGCAAAAGGTACTGCAGTAATTAACCTTCTCCAATTAGCACCAGCTGAAAAAATAACAGCAGTAATTCCAGTTAAAGAGTTTAACGAAGGTCAATTCTTATTTATGGCAACCAATAAAGGTGCGGTTAAAAAGACAAACCTAATGGACTTTGCTACTGTTCGTAATAATGGTTTAATTGCTATCAACTTACACGAAGAAAAAGAAGAAGAACTTATCGGCGTAAAAATGACTGATGGTAATTCTGAAATTATCTTGGCTACTTATAATGGACTTGCAATTCACTTTAGTGAAACAGATGTAAGACCAATGGGTAGAACAGCTCATGGTGTAAGAGGTATTAATATTAACGAAGAAAAAGGCGATCGCGTAGTTGCAATGGATATTACAGTTACAGACGCTGAAGTTGAAGTATTAACAGTAACTGAAGGCGGTTACGGTAAACGTACAGATATTAGCCAATACAGCACCCAAACTCGTGGTGGTAAAGGCCGTATCAATTACAACATTACTGATAAAACAGGTAAAGTTGTTGGCATGTGTGTAGTTAACCCAGCTGAAGAATTATATGTTATTACTGAAGCAGGTATTATTATTCGTATGGATGTTGGAGATATTTCTCAAATTGGGCGTAATACTCAAGGCGTAAAAGTAGTATCTCTAAATGACGAAGATAAAGTAGCTGCAATAGCTTCTGTTGCACCAGATGATAAAATCAGTGATGAAATGGATGAAAAAGAACATTCTGCAGATGCGGAAGTTCTTGAAGTTGCAACTGAAAACATTGAAAAGGGAGAGGATTTTCCAATCGATCCTGAGCCAGAAGAATAATTAATTGAAAAAGAGCGTAACTTGTAGGCCTTAGGGGCTACAAGTCTAACGCTCTTTTTATATGAAAGAGGTAGTTATGAAAAAATCTCTAAAAAGCATAATCTTATTAACCACAGCAATGACTATGTTAGCAGTTAGTGGTTGGAGTGCTACAAGTGTTCCAAATCAGCAAGCGTTAGATGCTGAAAAAGAAAAAGCTTTAGCAGCTGCAAAAGCAGAGGCTATTTTAGAAGACCGCATCGCAGCTATGAGTATTAGAGAAAAATTAGGTCAAATGATGGTAATTGGTCTTGAAAGCCCTTCTCTTGATGAAGGGGCTAAAGAAATGATAAGGGATTATAAAATAGGCGGCGTAATTTTATTTGATAAAACAATGCCTGGTAAAGCAGGCACAAAACAACTTATTACCAACTTGCAAAAGTTTAATAAAGAGCAAGAAAATTACCAAATACCACTTTATATGTGTATTGACCAAGAAGGTGGTAGTGTAGTAAGAATGCGCAACGAACTTTTTGCAGCACCTTCTGCCCAATACCAAGCCAACAATGAGCCAGATTATAAAATTTATGAGTACGCTTTAAAAACAGCAGAAGATATTAAACAAGTCGGATTTAATGTGAATTTTGCACCGGTATTAGATATTGGCGCTGGCGGTTTTATGCAAAGCCGTTGTTATGGTAATACTGTTGAAACTGTCATAAAAAACGCTGACCAAGCAATCAAAGGCTATATAGATGGAGATGTTATTTTTAGCGGAAAACATTTTCCAGGTATTGGCAAATGTAAAGCAGACCCTCATGTCGACGAGTTTGTAGTAACAGCTTCAAAAGAAACCCTTTATAAAGAAGATATTGCACCATTTAAATATTTTATTGGTGCTTATGATAATAATAAATTTATGATGATGATAGGGCACATTAAGTACGAGGCTTTTGGCGGAGAAACAGCAAGTGTTTCTTCTGCTATCAATAAAGACTTATTACGTAAAGAATTAGGTTTTAAAGGCGTAACAATTACAGACGATATGGAAATGGGCTCTTTAACAAAAGCCTATAGCTATGAAGGAATGGGTGTTAAGGCAGTTAACTCTGGCATAGATATTTTAGTCGTTTGCCATATCAATGCTAACCTAACTAAGGTGTACACTGACATTTTCAAGGAACTTTACGCATGTCCCGTTACTGTTTTGGACTTAACTTCACTGATTTAACGGTT
>CAMTOO010000068.1 GCA_947074185.1 uncultured Negativicutes bacterium | reverse complement strand
TATAATATTATATATTATAAGTGGCGGTGTCAAAATGGAACAAATAGAAGGTTCAGTAGAGAACATAATTTTCCAAAGTGAAGATAATGGATTTACTGTATTTAGAATAAAAACAAGTAGCTTAGGGATGGTTACCACGGTCTATAAGGGGCAACCACCTTTTTTAGGTGAGCATATCGAAGCTGATGGAATGTGGGTGGAACATGCTCGTTTTGGTAAGCAGTTTAGTATCAATGCTTATAAAACAGTACAACCTACATCAGTTGATGGAATTGAAAGATTCCTTGCTTCAGGTGCTGTTAAAGGTATTGGGAAATCTACAGCTATTCGTATTGTAGAACATTTTGGTGTAAATACCTTAACGATTTTAAGTGAAGAACCATATCGTTTGGCAGAGATTTCTGGAATCGGTAAGAAAAAAGCAGAAACTATTGGCAATGCCTATGCAGAACTCGCTGATATGCGTGAATTAATGCTATTTTTAGAAACTAACAATATTAGTTCTAACTATGCGCCTAGGATTCAAGCTAAATATGGTGCTAATGCCTTAACTATTATAAAAAACAATCCTTATATTTTGATACAAGATATTGACGGAATAGGCTTTAAAATAGCTGATAAAATAGCACTATCTATTGGATTTGAAAAAGAATCTTTAGAACGTTTAAAAGCAGGATTGGTATATGCACTTGTTCAAATAGCTTCTTTTGGTCATACTTGTATACCGGAAGAAATGCTTATCAATGATACTGCCAAGTTATTAAATGTGGATACCACGTTAGTGTTAGATTCATTTAATATTTTAGTGGAAAATGATTTGTTGCGTATTACAAATTTTGGCTCTACAAGATTAGTTTATCCTGAATATTTGTATAAGGCTGAAGTAGGCGTAGCAAGAATGTTGCTAGCACTTAAAGATTTAGCACAAAGTTTAGGAAAAGTAGATACTGATAAGATTATCTGTGATTGGGAAACTGAATCAGAGATAGCACTTGCTGATGCTCAAAAAGAAGCGATTTTAGCATCACTAAAACATGGTATATTTGCCTTAACTGGTGGTCCTGGTACAGGTAAAACAACAGTTGTTAAAGGTATCATAACTGTATTAGAGCGAGCAGGTTGCAAGGTTTCTTTAGCGGCGCCAACAGGTAGAGCTGCTAGGAGATTAGCTGAAGCTACAGAGCGTAAAACACAAACAGTTCATCGTTTGTTAGAATATGATCCAAAAGGATTTTTTGGTAAAAATCAAGATGAAAAACTTGAAGCTGATGCAGTAATTATAGATGAAGCTTCTATGCTTGATATTACACTAGCAAATGGTTTATTAGCGGCAATTAAACCAGGGTGCAGATTGATTTTTGTTGGAGATATAGATCAATTACCATCTGTAGGTGCAGGCTCAGTGTTAAAAGATATAATTCGTTCACAGAAAATGCCAGTAGTACGTTTGAATGAAGTCTTTAGACAGGCACAAATTAGTCCTATTATTGTAAATGCACATAAGATAAATCATGGAGAAATGCCTGTTTGTAATTTTGAAACAGATTTTGCAATGGCTGTCTATAGCAATGAATACGAAGCATCAAGTTATATTACTGAGTTATACGAAAAGAATGCCTTAGCAGATGGTTGGGATAGCGTGCAAGTGTTATCGCCTATGCATAAAGGTGTTTGTGGAGTTCAAAACTTAAATAAACTTCTGCAAGCTAGAATGAATCCTCCTCATATTACTAAGGGGGAAGTAAATGTCATTAATGGTGTATTACGTCTTGGTGATAAAGTTATGCAGATTCGCAATAATTATGATAAGGATGTTTACAATGGTGATATTGGGATAATAGTAGATATTTATGGAAAAGAGATTAAGGTTGCTTTTCCTGATAGACTAGATTCTGCACCAGTACCATATAATGAAGTAGATATTGATGAACTGCAATTAGCATATGCAATGAGCGTTCATAAGTCACAAGGTAGTGAATATAAAATGGTTATTTTGGCGTTAGTGCCAAGCCATTATATAATGCTTCAACGTAATCTGATTTATACTGCTATAACAAGGGCTAGGGATAAAGTAGTTTTAGTAGGAACTAAAACAGCTTTACAAACAGCTGTAGATAACGATAAGACTAGAAAACGCTATTCTTTGTTAGCAGAACGATTACAAGAAAATGGTGAAATTTATTAAATTATAAAAGAAGGTTTTAGTACGTTAGGATTAGTAAATATCCAAAAGTTAATGTTATTAGGAAAAGAAATAATATTTCCTAGAAGTTGTTTTCTCTGCAAGGCAGAAATCGAAGAAGGGTTATTTTGCAAAGAGTGTAGAAATGGTCTTGTTGCACGAAAAACAGTTACAAGTAAAGAGAATATTGATGCAATATATGTTTTCTATAGTTACGAACAAGGTGTAAAAGAAGCTATTCATCAAATAAAATTTATGAAGAATAAAGAATTACCATATTTATTAAATGAAGAAGCTATTATAGCTTGGGAGTCAGAAAAACCTGCATTTGAAATTTTAAATAAGGATTTCTATATAGTTAGCATTCCAACAGATAAAGAAAGACTTAAAGAAAGAGGCTTTGATTTACCAAAAGTGTTGTTTAAAGATTTTTTGGTAAAACAGGGCGGGATTTGGCTAGATTGTCTAGTCCGTACCCGTAATACATTACCGATGGTTGATATTATGCCAGAAGAAAGAAGAAGTAATCTGGAAGGCTGTTTTGCTATAACTGGTGATGTAAAAAATAAAAATATAATCATTGTTGATGATATTTTAACTACTGGTACAACAATGGAAACAGCAGCACTGGCCTTGAAAGAGGCTGGAGCAGACAAAATATATGGAATAGCTTTTTGCGGGGCTATTGATAACATAAGATAAATTAGGAGGAATTAGCCAATGTTTAAGGAAACGAAAATAGGTAAGGCTAACGATTTTTGTTTTGAATATGGGCATTTATTAGGCGCTAAAAAAGTATCGCTAAAAACACTAGAAGAACTTGTTCCGCGCATGGAACAAGCTGATGCTAATGTAAAAACTATACATGCTACCGGTAATGCTATTAATCATTTGTCTAAAAATGGTGCTCCTGAAAAAGTTTATTTTACTAGACAAGGGTTTATAGAAGAAGGTTATCCAAATAAGCCTGCGACCATAAAGCAATTAGAAAAGTTTAGTGAAGAAATTAAAGAATATGATGTGGCTATATGTATAGGTATTGGCGGATCGTATTTAGGAAATAAGGTGATTTTTGATGTTTTCGCAGGACCGTTTTGGAATGAGAAAACTAAAGAAGAACGCAAAGGTTATCCTAGAATGTATTTCTCAGGAAATAATTTGGACAGCACCGAAATTGGTGAGATTTGGGAACATTTAGAATTTTTAGCCGAGCAACAAGGTAAGTTGAATGTAAAAGTGATTCCTATTTCTAAATCAGGAACTACTATAGAATCTACAGTAACATTTATGTATTTCTATGATAAATTAATGTCAGCACAAGATAGATTTAGCACTTCTGTTAGTGTAGTTACTGAATGTGATGAAGCTAATTCAGCATTCTATCGACTTGCAAAAAAACACGATTGGGAAGTTTTTGAGATGCCTGAAGGTGTTGGTGGTAGATTTTCAGTATTAACTACGCCTGGTTTAATTACAGGCTGTGCTTTAGGAATAAATATAAAGGAATTTTTAAAAGGGGCTAGCGAAATGGCTACCTTATGTTTAGAAAGCCCTATTGATAAAAATCCTGCACTTATGAATGCTGCTTTAAAATATTTGGCAGCAGTAGAACAAAATGCAGATGTTGAAGTATTTATGGGCTATGGGGCAGCACTTAAAGCAGTAGGCGAATGGTATGTTCAATTACTTGCAGAGTCTTTAGGGAAACGTTTTGATAGAGAGGGTAAAACTGTTTATTACGGCAGAACTCCTGTTGCTGCTGTAGGAACTACAGATATGCATGCACAAACTCAGCAACATCAAGACGGAAAAAGAGATAAAGTAATTCAGTTTTTAGAAATAGCTAAAGTGAAGAATGATATAAAAACGGCGAAGATTTTTCTAGAAGAAACTTCCTATGAAAAATATCATGGTAAGTCTTTTGATAAACTATTAAAGGTAGCGTTAGATGCAAATGAAGCAGCTTTGACTTCTGATGATAGATTAAGTGGACGTTATATTTTACCAGAATTAAATGAACGTTACTTAGGTCAATTGTTTACTTTCTTAATGTTTAGCATTGCTTATGAAGGTGAATTAGCTAACGTTAATGCTTATGATCAACCGGGTGTTGAAGTATATAAAAAAATTATGCAAGAAAAGATTGCAGAGGATAAGTAAATGCGGAAAAAATTTAATTCAAGCACGATATTAGCAACTATATTAGTAATATGTTTTTTAATGGTAGGTCAGGTTACTTTTGCAGCAGAACTTATTAATAAAGTGCCAGTAGGAGCTGACTTAAGCATAGAACTTCTTGATGTGGAGCATGGAGATGCTATTTTAATCCGTAAAGGTGCTAAAACAATGATGGTGGATACAGGTGATCCTAATCATCGATTCCTTGTAGCAAATAAATTACGTGCAAGAGGCGTAAAAACCATTGATATTTTATTATTAACTCATCATCATTCAGATCACATTGGTGGTGTATATACGCTTTTAAATGACTTTAAAGTTGGAAAAATTTATGAAAATGGTGTAGAAAATCCTAATAGTAAAACATCAGCTAACTTAATTAAAAAATTAAAAAATGATTCTAAAAACCATATTTTGGTAAACGCGGGGATGAAAATTCATTTAGATAATGATATTTATTTTCAAGTATTATCTCCAGACCAAAAAGAATTATTTACTGGAAAAAATTTTTTAAATAATAATAGTATTGTTATGAAGATGCAGTATAAAGATTTCTCTATGCTATTTACTGGAGATATGCAAGCAGCAACAGAAGATAAGGTTTTACAAACATATGGAGCAGCGACTTTAAAATCAGATGTTTTAAAAGTTGCGCATCACGGTAGCAGAACATCTTCTATTTATCCTTTTATAAAAGCTGTTGATGGTAAGATTGCCACAATCAGTTGCGGTGAGCCAGAAAAATATAATCATCCTAATAAAAATGTAGTAGGTAGATTAAATCATTTGGGATATGAAATTATTACTACATTAGAGCATGGTGATATAAAAATTGAACCTAATGGTCAAGAGTATAGTGTATATAATAGTAAATAAAAATAGAGGATTACGCCACTATTTTTTATTTAGTGTTGATGTTTGCAAATAATTCGAACATTTATGATAATAAAATAAGCTACATTATTTGTACATTGTTATAAATTCGTTAATTTTTTTTCGGTTTCCCTGTCGTTATATGTCATGTGTATTATGTTTGAAGTGTTCACTATCT
>CAMTOO010000067.1 GCA_947074185.1 uncultured Negativicutes bacterium | reverse complement strand
GAACCTTCTGTAATAATGATTTTATCGCTATCTGTTATTACATCTTTATTGTCAAAAGATTTTTGAAGGTCTGTATCCATTGTAAATTCGCCGCCACCGTTTAAGACTGCAGTTTTTAAAGTTTCGTAATTATTATCACCTGAAGCATTCATGTTTACAAAAGAATAGTTGTTAAGGTCTGTAATATCACTATCTCCAGTCATATTCCAAACTGATTTATTTCTCAAAGTCATGAGAATTTGGTTATCGTTACGGTTCGCTGCACCAGTAACAAATGAATCTTCTGTATCTAAAGTAACATCTAGATGCCCCCAACCTGGAGTACCAGTACTGACACCTTCTAAATCACCAGTAACTTTAACTACATTGCCACCAGTTTTATTTACATTAAATTGTGCACCAGCACCTATTTTAAGCGCTACTGGAGCATTTACAGTAAGATTATATAAATCTAATTTAGTATTAGCATCATATGCAAAAGCACCTATACCAGCATCATTCATATTAATTTTGAGTTTTTTAATATCAGTTTGAGAGCCACTTGCGGCAACAATGCCAGTTCCACCACCAGCAATATCAATATTGATATTCCCTGTAAGGTTAGTTTTGGCACCACTTGACCACGTATTAAACCCTGTCCCTCCACCAGGTAAGGTCATATCAATATCACCTTTACCAGACAAAATAGTTCCAGCAACCCTCATACCTGTGTTATTTTTCATACCAATAATAGTCATTTTACCATCTAAAATAACTATATTATTTGGATTTCCACTCTTATTCGAATGACTGACATTTAATAGTGTTAATCCACCTGTAGATGTATCTTTAATTGTTGTTGTTGATGTATCCGTAAATTCTGTTCTACCATCTGTAAAATTGGCTATAGAATTATAGGAACCAGCATTACCTTGCTTTTCCATATACAAATCGCCTTTCCAAAGTGCAGTAGAATTATAATACATTTCAACTGCAGTATCATTAGTAGCGATTAAAGTTGTCTTGCTTCCCGTTTCTGCCACAATATGACCTGGTGAAGCCCAAATAGTATCACCAATATTAAGAGTTTCGGCACCACCATCGAGTGAAGATACTTGCTTAAGATAATTTGTACCAGTAAGAGTCACCTTTGCATTTCCGCGAACAATTAATGCACGACCAAAATTGTAACTAGTAACTACAACATTTGCACCGTCCATAGTATTCTCTCCACTATTAACATAAATACTACCAGTATAATTTCCTGTGTAATGCGCTGCATCTACGCTAGTTCCTACAAGAGCTATCCCCATAGCCATACATAGAATTTGTGCTATTTTGCTCTTTTCCATATTATACCAACTCCTTTTCTTCTTCCTCACTAACTTGTGACTTATTTGTGATATGATTTATTATAACACAAATGCCCCCCCCTACAAGACATTTTTGATTATAAAATAATCACCCCGTTTTTAGGGTGATTATTTGCCTATTTTATAGTCTTTTATATAGTTTTTAAATATTCTAAACGTTCTTCGATAGCTTTGATTTTAGTAATAAACTCATTAGCTTTAGCTTTTTCTTTTTCCACAACATCATCTGGAGCTTTAGCAAGGAAGCCTTGATTATTTAATTTACCTTCTACTCTTGCAAGATCTTTTTGCAAAGTATCTAGTTCTTTATTAAGACGAGCATTTTCCTTATCAACATCAATAAGGCCTGCTAGTGGTAAATAAACTTCTACCCCAGCATTTACTGTTGCCATAGCATTTTCAGGTTTAGCACTGTTCATGTCAGCGATTTCCAAACCTTCAATGTTACCTAATAATTCAACATAAGCACTATTAGCTTTGATTACTTCTAAAAGTTCTGGCACCGCAAGAATAGTAGCTGGAATTTTTTTACCAGGGTTAACATTAACTTCTGCACGCATATTACGAATAGCTTTAATAGCTTCCATAATAGCTTCCATACCAGTTTCTGCTTCTTTATCCACTAATTTTTCATCAGCTTTTGGCCAGCTACTTACCATAATGCTATCACCTTCATGAGGTAAGCATTGGTAAATTTCTTCTGTAATAAATGGCATATATGGATGTAATAATTTCATGCTGCCAGTTAAAACTTCTACTAAAACATGTTGCGCTGTAGCACGAGCTTCGTCACCTTCTCTACCATAAAGACGAGGTTTTGCAAGTTCGATATACCAGTCACAAACTTCGCCCCAAATAAATTCATAAATAAGGCGACCAGCTTCACCAAGCTCAAATTTTTCTAAAAGCTTAGTAACATCTTCTGCTGTATCTTGTAAACGAGATAAAATCCATTTATCTGCTAATGTATATGGAGCGCGAGCAGCATTTGCATCATAACCTTCAAGATTCATAAGAGCAAATCTAGATGCATTCCAAATTTTATTAGCAAAGTTTCTTGTAGCTTCTACACGATTCCAGTAGAAACGCATATCGTTACCAGGAGTATTACCTGTAATAAGCATAAATCTTAAAGTATCTGCGCCATATTGGTCGATAACTTCTAATGGATCAATACCATTTCCCAAAGATTTACTCATTTTGCGACCTTGTTCATCACGAACAAGACCATGAATAAATACTTTTTCAAATGGAATTTCGTTCATAAATTCCATACCCATAATAAGCATGCGAGCTACCCAGAAGAAAATAATATCATAACCAGTAACAAGAACACTTGTTGGATAGAATTGTTTTAACAAATCAGTTTTTTCAGGCCAGCCCATTGTAGAGAAAGGCCATAAAGCACTGCTAAACCAAGTATCTAGAGCATCTTCATCTTGATGAACTGCACCACCACACTTAGGACAAACATCTAAATCAGTACGAGAAGCAATTTCTGCACCACAAGCATCACAATACCAAACTGGAATACGGTGTCCCCACCAGATTTGGCGACTAATACACCAATCTCTCATGTTATCCATCCAACCAGTATATGTTTTAGTGAAACGTTCTGGAACAAATTCAGTTCTACCATCTTCAACGCAATCAACTGCAGCCTTAACAAGTGGGTCCATTTTTACAAACCATTGAGTAGATACTAATGGTTCTACAACTTCCCCGCAACGTTGGCAGTGACCTACTGCATGAGCATGGTCTTCTATTTTCACTAGGAAACCTAATTCTTTAAGTTCTGCAACAAGATTTTTACGACATTCATAACGTTCTTGACCTTCGTATTTACCTGCATCAGCAGTCATCATACCATCCATGCCAATAACTACAACACTTTCAAGATTATGACGAATACCCATTTCATAGTCATTAGGATCATGAGCTGGAGTAATTTTAACTGCACCGGTACCAAATTCTAAGTCAACATAACTATCTGCAATAATAGGAATTTCTTTATTAACTATTGGAAGCAATAAAGTTTTACCTACATATTTTCCATAACGAGGATCTTCAGGGTTAACTGCAACAGCAGTATCACCAAGCATAGTTTCTGGACGAGTTGTAGCAATGGTTAAAAACGCATTTTCTTCGCCCACAATTGGGTATTGAATATGCCACAAATGACCTTGATCGTCTTTATGTTCAACCTCAATATCACTAAGTGCAGTATTACAGTTTACGCACCAATTAGTAATACGAGTACCACGGTAAATCAATCCTTTTTCATAGAGAGATACGAACACTTCACGTACCGCTTTAGAACAGCCTTCATCCATAGTAAAACGATTACGTTCCCAATCGCAAGAAACACCTAAGCATTTTAATTGATTGATAATATGATCACCATATTTATCTTTCCATTCCCATACTTTTTCAAGGAATTTTTCGCGCCCTAAATCATAACGAGTAAGATTCTCGTTTTTCTTAAGTTCTTCTTCAACTTTAATTTGCGTAGCAAGACCTGCATGGTCGTATCCAGGCATCCAAAGAGTGTTGTCACCCATCATACGGTGCCAACGAATAAGAATATCTTGCAATGTATTGTCTAAAGCATGTCCCATGTGTAATTGACCAGTAATATTTGGTGGCGGAATTACAATAGTAAAAGGCTTTTTACCTTCCTCTACTTCTGCATGGAAAAAGCGATTCTTTTCCCAATATTCATACCATTTCTTTTCAACTGTCGCAGGATCATATACCTTAGGTATATTATGTTCTTCTGTCATTTTCTTACCTCCAAAAATAAAAAAAGGCCCTATATCAATAGGTTTCATATAGACATAAGTTTATCAATTTCCTAACAAAAAGTCAATATAAATGTTAGCAAAAGCTAACCAAAACCCTATAAAAAAGCCTTTCTTACAATTTTATATTATGTTATAATTTCAATATTAAATCAAGGGAGTGATTATATGCGTTTAGAGAATACTACTGGCAATCTTGCCATAAAAGTTTCTATTTATAGCATAATTATAAATATTCTACTATCTGTTGGTAAATTAATAGCTGGTATCGTAGGTAATTCTACCGCAATGATTTCCGATGCGATCCACTCTGTATCAGATGTTTTTAGCACCTTAATTGTTATGGCAGGTGTAAAGATTTCTTGCAAAGCCTCAGACGATGCTCATCCTTATGGACACGAACGTCTTGAATGCGTTGCCGCTGTTGTTCTTGCCTTACTTTTAGCATTAACTGGTCTTGGCATAGGATACCAAGCAGCAAATAAAATTTTCAACTTACATGAACACAGTTTCGCTATCCCAACTATAGTTCCACTTATTGCCGCTGTGGTATCAATAATATCAAAAGAAATTATGTATCGCTACACAAAATCTGCCGCCATCTCTATTAAATCAGATGCGCTTATGGCAGATGCTTGGCACCATCGCAGTGATGCACTTTCTTCTATCGGCAGTTTCGTGGGTATCTTCGGTGCACGAATGGGTTATCCTATTTTAGATCCACTTGCAGGTATTGTAATTTGCATTATGATTGTCTATGCAGCCTTTGGTATTTTTAGAGATGCTGTAGATAAAATGGTAGATAAAGCTTGTGACGAAACTACTATAAAAGAAATGACAGCAATTATAGAAAAAGAAGCTGGCGTAGCTCATATCGATTCATTAAACACTAGAGTATTTGCTTCTCGCATCTATGTAGATGTAGAAGTAAGTGCCGCAGATGATTTAACTCTTGTAGAATCTCATAAAATTGCCGAAAACATTCACCATGCAATAGCAAGTAATTTCCCAGATGTAAAACATTGTATGGTTCATATTAATCCTGAAAGCGAAATAGAACATCATTAAACAAAAAAAGGCTTTAGCAAAATTGCTAAAGCCTTTTTTATTTTTGTTTTTTTAAACCATTAACGCACCCCTACCTAAAGGTTTTTTAAAGGGAAAGGAAAATGACATTTTTAGAAAAGAATAAATTTCTTTTCTTCATGTTACTAATTCCTATTACGCGTGTCCAGTTTTAATTTTTTTTTTTTTAACTATATTTTTATTATTTTAGGCTCCGAGAAATTAAGTCT
>CAMTOO010000066.1 GCA_947074185.1 uncultured Negativicutes bacterium | reverse complement strand
ATTTTCCGCGGTTCGTTTCTATTGCTTTAGCCGAAACCCAAAACCTGTCTAATTCTTCCAAAGAAAAATCGTCCCAACCCTTGCCAGAAGCCATTACTTGAGATTCTACAAAATTAAAACGACGAGTAAATTTATCATTAGTTTTCGTTAAAGAAACTTCACTATCAATTTTTAAATGTCTTGCGTAATTTACTAGAGAAAAATAGAAATCTCCTAATTCATTTTCCATTTCTAGTGTGTTTTTTTCTTCAATCGCTTCTTTTAATTCTGCCCATTCTTCTAATACTTTGTTATAAACATCTTCAATATTATCCCAATCAAAACCAACTTTTGCTGCTTTTTTCTGTAATTTATGTGCTCGCAATAGACTTGGCAGGCCTTTATATACTCCATCTAATACACTCACACGTTCTTTCTTTTCTACTTTTTTAATAGCTTCCCAATTATCAAGAATTTCTGCGCTACTGCCAACTTCTAAAGTTCCAAACACATGAGGATGCCTTCTAACTAATTTTTCGCTTACCTCATCAATTATATCTTGCATTGTGAAAATCCCATTTTCTTCTGCAATGCGTGCATGAAAAACAACTTGCATTAGGATATCCCCTAATTCTTCTTTCATGCCTTTGTAATCTTCTAGCTCTACTGCTTCAATAAATTCATATACTTCTTCAATCATATTGGCTCTAATAGTTGTATGACTTTGTTCTCTATCCCACATACATCCACCTGGTTCACGCAAAGTTTTAATTACATCTACTAAAGGTTCAATATCCATACTAGAACCCTCAGAGCTAATTTCTCTAGCTTGAACCGGCACAAAAACACTACTTAAATGATTAATATCTTCTTGACGATCCAATTCAAATACAGGTATTTTAATGCATACGCTATCTTCTAAGCCTAAATTACGCAAGAAATAAATCTCTGCATCATCTCCTAAAATATCCATCAAGGTTAATTTTAAATCTGATGCAACAAAAGTATTATAAACTTGTGTAATCATTAACGGGTATTTCCCTGCATCTTCGATTGCTAGAGTGTCAGATGCATCTATAATTCGTAAGCCCTCAATAGGATCTATACCTAAATCAACATATGCTAAATCCAAAAAACTCATTGCAGGCTTAATTTCCACCTCGAAATTTTGAGAATTTGCATATTCTCTTAAAAGTACTACTGTTCTTTCTGCCACCAATGGACTACCAGGCACAGCATATACTACATCTGTCTCTGTAGCTTTTTTCAAAACATACTCTACAATATGTGAATATACTTCTTCAAAACTAGCTTCTTCCTTGTAAAAGTGATCACAGGCTTCAAAAACTATACCTTCTTCTTGCAAACCTTTTACTGATGGATGCACTTCTGTGCGAAAAATATTAGCTTTGGAAGTTTTCAAAAGTTTATATGTTTCTAATGATATATGGCCAGCTGCTCCAGGACCTAAACCGACAACTGTTATTTTACTTTTATTCATATTATCCCCGCTTTTTCACTATTTTATTCACTACTGGTAATTTACTCAAATCTTCTTTATTAACAATTTTGAACATTAATATTAAGAACAAATAACTACAACCTGCAGCTAACATGGCTAAAACTAATGCTAAAACCACATTAAAGCTAGCTAAGTGGTCATAAGTTAACATAGTTATTGCTCCCATAACTACAGAAGCTGCAATGATTTTGATTGTTTTACCAAAAGAAAATTTTATGTTGTGTTTATATAAGAATCCTACATTTATCAAAGCTATTATAAGAAAGTTTATATTCGAAGCCCAAGCTGCACCCAAAATATTTATAGTTGGCATAATTATTAGTTGTGTTAATACTAAAGCTCTTATCATTGAGCCAAATAACATATTCCACATTGGTATTTTACTTGCGCCTATTCCCTGTAACATTCCTGTAGTTACTTGGAATATGCCTAATAGTGCAATCGAGGGACTAAGCCCAGCAATAACAGGGGCTGCTTTAGTCGTACCATATAAAACAAGTGATATAGGCTCTGCTAGGACATACATTCCTACAGATGCTGGTATGGTAATTAGGCAACATAAAAACATCGCCGTTATACATTTCTTTTTAATTTCCTCTTGATCATTTAAGGTATAAAGTTCTGATATTGCCGGAACTAAACTTGCTGCTAAAGAAACTGTCGGGATGGTAGCCATCATAATCAAAGGTTGCGCCATACCTGACAAGTATCCAAAAAGTGTAGTTGCTTGATTTACGTCATAACCAGTTTGCCCTAGCAAATTAGGAACTAAAAGCATATCTATAAGACTAGTTACTGGAATTAGTAAATTCGCACAAGAAACAGGTAATGCTAGCCAAATTAATCTTTTGGCAACGTCACTTACTTTTTGTTCGTTAATAATCTCTGTGCCTAGAAGTACTTCTTGTGCTTTCCAAACTTTCGACTGCTTATTATAGAAGAACCAAAGTACTAAAATACCAGTTAGTGCTCCTGGTATAGCACCAAAGGCTGCACCTGCTGCTGCATATTCTAAACCATACGGTAATAAATAATATGCTAAAACCACCATTGTAGTTACTCGTACAAACTGTTCAATAATTTGAGAAATTGCTGGTGGAGTCATTGTTTGATGCCCTTGAAAATAACCTCTAAAGCTAGCTAAAATACTTGAAAAGAATACTGCAGGTGTTAAAACTAAAAGTGCTGTATGGGCCCTTGGGTCACGAATAAACCCAGCGCTAATCATATAGTCACTTAAATTATAAAGCACTACTGCAAAAACTAAGCCAAAAACTGCCATTAGCCCTAAAGTTACTTTAAAGATTCTTTTTGCTCCCATGTAATCTTTCTTTGCTACATGCTCTGCAACAATAATCGAAACTGCAATAGGAACACCAGCTGATGAGATAGAAAGTAATAACAAATAAACCGGATAAGCCATTTGGTAAATACCAATGCCTTCTCCGCCTAGGAGTCTAGAAAGCAATATTCTATTAACTGAACCAAGAATTTTAACCATTAATGCTGCCATAGCTAAAATTGCTGCGCCCCTAAGGAATTTTTCTTTGCTCATTTGCCTTACCTTTCTAATTTATCGTATTTTTGGTAATGTTTCTTCTAACCATTCTAATGGTTCTTGTTCGAGATTGGTAGTTTTAAATATCAATTGTTGTTCTCCACTACCTCTAAAAATCATATCGTGTTTATTAGCTTCTAACAATGCAATTACCGCTTGAGGATTTACATTAGCATTCTCTAAGAAACTTATTCTTATTTCACCATGTCTTACATTAATACCTTTTATTTTCATTAAGCGAGCTAATGCTCTTACTTTTGCAACTCTCCATAAAAGTTCTACTTCTTCTGGCGGAGTTCCAAAACGGTCAATTATTTCATCAATCAAATCTTCGCCATTACGATATTCTAAATCGACAAATTTACGATAGAGTTCCAATTTATAACGTGGATCACTAATGTAACTATCTGGAATATAGGCATTTAAAGGTATTTCAATAACAGGATCTACTTCAGGTTCAGAATTAACCATACCATTTTTCAGTCTTGTTATTGTCTTCTCTAGTATATCACAATAAGCAGCAAAACCTATACCTGCAATAAATCCATGTTGCTGAGAACCTAATAAATTACCCGCGCCACGTATTTCTAAATCACGCATAGCAATCTTAAAACCTGCGCCGAGCTCTGTGAAATTGCGTATTGCCTGTAAACGCTTAGATGCTATTTCACTTAATACTTTATTCTTTCTGTAAGTAAAATAAGCATATGCCAAACGAGAAGAACGCCCAACTCTTCCACGCATTTGATAAAGTTGAGATAGCCCAAAGTTTTCTGCACCATCAATAATAATTGTATTAGCAAGTGGTACATCTAAACCATTTTCAATAATAGTTGTACAAAGTAAAACATCACATTTACCTTCATAGAAAGCTATCATCGCATCTTCTAGCAAATCTTCATTCATCTTGCCATGAGCAATTTTAATATTTATGCCTGGCACTAATTTGCGCAAACGTTCTGCAATTACATTTAAGCTACTTACTCTATTATGCACATAATAAATACGCCCGCCACGTCTAAGTTCGCGTTCGATAGCTTCTTTTATCATGCCATCATCATATTCTGCAACATAAGTTTCTACAGGCATTCTATCTTCTGGCGGTGATTCGATAACGCTCATGTCACGACCATTTACTAGTGCCATGTGTAAGGTGCGCGGAATTGGAGTAGCAGATAAAGCTAAAACGTCAATTCCTGTTTTCCATTTCTTTATCTTTTCTTTTTGAACCACGCCAAAACGTTGTTCTTCGTCAATAACTAACAAGCCTAAATCTTTGAAAACAACATCCGCTTGCAATAATCTATGTGTACCTATAACTATATCAACATTACCTGTTTCTAAATCGTCTATTATACGCTTAGCGTCAGCAGTCGTGCAGAAACGGCTTAGCGCCTCAATTCTTACACCAAAACTTTCCATTCTATCTTTAAAAGTTAAATAATGTTGTTGCGCTAAAACTGTTGTTGGAACTAAAACAGCCACTTGTTTATTATCTAAGACTGCTTTAAAAGCTGCTCTTATAGCAACTTCTGTTTTTCCATAACCTACATCACCACATAATAGTCTTTCCATAGGCATAGAACTTTCCATATCAGTTTTAATTTCGTTAATAGCTTTTAGTTGATCTGGCGTTTCTTCGTAAGGGAACTTATCTTCAAACTCCGCTTGCCATTCACTATCTCTACTAAAAGCATGACCTTCGACTACTTTACGGTTAGCATAAAGGCGCAATAATTCTTCAGCAAGTTCTGTTATAGCAGCGCTTGCCTTAGATTTCTTGCGACTCCAATCGGCGCCACCCATTTTCGATAATTTTGGTGCTGTTCCTTCACTGCCTACATAACGATGTAATAAAGTTACTTGATCAACCGGAACATATAATTTATCGTCCCCTGCATAATTAAGTAGTAAATAATCGCGATGCAAGCCATCTACAACTACATTTTCTACACCAATATATCTACCGATACCATGTATCGTATGAACAACATAGTCTCCTGCTTTAATATCAGTGAAGTACTGTAATTGTTGGCCTTTATTTTTACTAGCAAAGCGGCGACGCTTTTGCATGCCAAAAATATTATTTTCTGTTAATAGTAGCCAGTTTTCATTCCAAAATCTAAACCCATTAAATAGGTCGCCACTAAATACATTTACTGCATCAGTTACAAGGTCTTCGGAATCATTATAAATAGCTTTAACCCCTTTATTTTTTAAACTATCAACGATACCTCTGCCTTTATTTGCAGTACTCATCATAAGTAAAGGAGTTGTGTTTTCTTCTAGCATTGCTAATAAATCATTAACTAGTAAGTCCGTATTTTTATTATAAGAAGTTGCTGGTCTTACTGGAATATTAATCTGTTCAAGGTCTTTAAAATAGTGATGTCCTAATGCAGAAACTACCCACAAAGGATGTTTTTCAGCTTGTGAGAAAATATCATCTTGAGTCCATAATTCTTTTTGATAGTCTTTGCCTTCTTTATATAAATGTTTTATCGTTTCATATAATTTTGCTGGTTCATCAAAAATTATCTTTGTAGCTTTTGCTAAGTAATCAAATATAAAGCCTTCGTAATCGCCACTTTCTTCTATGTTGATTGGATTTATCTTTAAAGTTTCAACTGTTTCAATTGAACGTTTTGTTTTTATTTCAAAAACTCTTATATTATCAATTTCTTCATCAATCCATTCGATGCGTTTTGTTTTATCCT
>CAMTOO010000065.1 GCA_947074185.1 uncultured Negativicutes bacterium | reverse complement strand
AGAAGCAATTACAAAAAATTCACTGATAATAATAATGAATTGGAAAAAAGAAGTAAAAGCTCTATTGCTTTTGTTACGAATATGAGTTATAATTGGAAAGTAAAGTAATGAGTGACCATCTAGCGCGGTGGAGTGAATTGGCCCGTTGATCGCGTAGCAACTATTGAGCAACCAAACGGTTCTAATTCTCTCCGAGAAATCTTAAGATGAGATAAACGCGAAACTTATAGCGCTCTCATTTTGTGAGCGCTATTTTTTATGTACAAAGGAGATAAAATGAAAAAATTATTCACGTCTGAATCAGTAACAGAAGGACATCCTGATAAGATAGCAGATCAAATATCTGATGCTATACTAGATGCCTTATTAGAAAAAGATCCAATGAGTAGAGTTGCGTGTGAAACTCTTGTTACAACTGGGCAAATTCATGTTGTTGGTGAAATATCAACTAAATCATATGTTGATATTCCAAGAATTGCTCGTGAAACAGTAGTAAATATTGGCTATGATCGTGCTAAATATGGTTTTGATGGAAATACTTGTGGTGTACTTATTTCTATTGATGAACAATCTGCAGATATTGCAATGGGTGTAGATAAAGCTTTAGAAGCTAAAGAAGGCAAAGCAGATGCAGCAGAAGTTGGTGCAGGAGATCAAGGCTTAATGTTTGGGTATGCATGTAATGAAACAGAGGAATACATGCCATTACCTATTTCTACTGCTCATAAACTTGCACGACGTTTATCTGAAGTAAGAAAAAATGGAACTCTTTCATATTTGCGCCCTGATGGAAAAACTCAAGTAACAGTTGAATATGAAAATGATAAACCAGTACGTATAGATACAATAGTTGTTTCTACTCAACACGCTCCAGAAGTTACTAATGAACAAATTAGAAATGATATCTTAGAACATGTTGTAAAACCAGTAGTTGACGCAAAACTTATTGATGCAGAAACTAAATACTATATTAACCCTACTGGTCGCTTTGTAATTGGTGGACCACAAGGTGATAGTGGTCTTACAGGTAGAAAAATTATTGTAGATACTTATGGCGGTACGGCACGTCATGGTGGCGGTGCGTTTTCTGGTAAAGATCCTACAAAAGTTGATCGTAGTGCTGCTTATGCTGCACGTTATGCTGCAAAAAATGTTGTTGCTGCGGGATTAGCAGATAAATGTGAAATTCAACTTGCATATGCAATTGGTGTAGCACACCCCGTATCTATTCTTATTGATACATTTGGTACAGGTAAAATAGCTGATGATAAAATAGCTGAAATCGTGCAAAAAGTTTTCGTTTTCAGTCCACTAGGTATTATCAAAGAGCTTGATTTACGTAAACCAATCTATAGGCAAACCGCTGCTTATGGGCACATGGGTAGACATGATATTGAAGTTTCTTGGGAAAAATTAGATAAAGTAGATTTGTTAAAAGCAGAAGCAGGTTTATAATTTATATACAAATAAAAGCGAATTCTAGTCAATATATGACAGAATTCGCTTTTTGTGTATACTAACTATTTAAAAAAATAGATATATGATGTATAATAAAGATATATTCTTATAAAAACGTAATTAATAACAAAAAAGTATATACTATTTTGTTGAAAACTACTGATATTTTAATAGAAGGGTGTGAGAACAATAGGCTTAAGTAATAGGCAAAAACGAATTGCTGAAATTGTTAGACAAAATGGTCCAATAACAGGTGAACATATAGCTGAGCAATTAAATGTTACACGTGCTGCTTTGCGTTCTGATTTAGCCATTCTAGTAATGGGTGGTATTCTTGATGCACGTCCTAAAGTAGGTTATTTATTTACTGGGAAAAATACCTTAGGGATGTTGATGGAAGAAATTTCAGGAATTTTAGTTGGTGATGTACAATCAGTTCCTGTGGCTATTTCTAATGAAAAAAGTGCTTATGAAGCTGTTGTAACAATGTTTTTAGAAGATGTAGGAAGTGTCTTTATTATTGATAAAGATAATTGGCTAGTTGGGGTTGTGTCAAGAAAAGATTTATTGAAAGCAGCAACAAATAATGCTGGAGACTTAAAGAATATACCAGTCATTATGGTTATGACACCTTTATCAAAAATGATTGTTGTTGAAAGCAAGGAATCATTAGTTGCAGCTGCAAGAAAAATAATAGATAATGAAATTGATAGTTTACCAGTGATTAAAGTCATTGATGAAAAACTCAAACATTATGAAGTAGTAGGACGGATAACTAAAACTAATTTTACAAGAGTTTTAGTTGATTTAGCAGAAGGTAAAGGGGGTAATTATCATAAGTAATAAAGTTCTAACAATATATGCAATATCTGATTCTATTGGTGAAACAGCAGAGTCTGTTATTAAAGCAACTACAAGTCAGTTTGGTCAAGAACAATTTGAAGTTATTCGTGTACCATATATTAAGGATATTGAACAAGTAGATAAAGTATTATCAGAAATAGATCCAGCACATTCATTGGTATGTTTTACGATTGTATCGCCACCTATTCGAGATCATATTTTAGCTAAAGCCGAGGAATTAGATTTGAAAGTAGTTGACGTTTTAGGACCTATGATGGATTCTATTGAGGAAAAATCAGGCTTTGCACCAAAAAATGAAGCAGGTCTTATTCATGCACTTGATCATGATTACTTTAAACGCGTTGAAGCAGTTGAATTTGCTGTTAAATATGATGATGGCAAGAATCCTCTAGGATTATTAAAAGCAGATGTTGTAATAATTGGTGTGTCTAGAACTTCTAAAACACCACTTAGTATGTATCTTGCTCATAAACAATTAAAGGTTGCAAATGTTCCTTTAGTACCGGAAATTGCTCCACCTGAAGAGTTGTTTAAAGTTCCGCCTCATAAGATTATAGGGCTTTTGATTGATCCTTTTAAATTGAATCAAATTAGAACAGCAAGACTTAAAACTATGGGTTTAGCTGATACAGCTACTTATGCTGATGTTAAACGCATAAATGAAGAGTTAGAATATGCTCAAGGAATTATGAGACGTATTCACTGTACAATTATTAACGTATCAAACCGTGCTATTGAAGAAACAGCAGGTTTGATTATGGAATACGTTCAAAAAAATAAAAATCGCGGGTAACCTTTAAATAAGAAAGACTACTAACATTTATTTATGTTAGTAGTCTTTTGCTTTATTGTAGAAATTCTTTAGTAATAACATTATATTTAATTGTTCCAGATTTTGGAGTATCGTTTACGATAACATTGCCATCAAAGGTGGCTATTTTCGTCTTCCAATTAAAAGAACCTTGATCAGCGGTTATTTTTGTATTAGCTTGAGCGAAGACACAATTACCTATACAGTAAGCAGTGCTTTGAGTCCCATATACGTCAACGGAATTACTAGAAAAAGAGATATCATTATTATTTAATTTAATATTGCCTTTGCCATGAACTTCTAATGAAAGTAATGAAACAGTAGCTTCATCTGCAGTAATTATCTGAGATCCTATTTCAACATAAACATTGCCTTTTAAATTATATGTTGCAGTTAGAGGATTAAATGTACGAGAGTCACTTTTTACCACTGGGGTACTAGCATCTACTGAAGAAGAAAATGCCATGAATAAAATTGTGAAAAAAATCAATAAAAATCGCATAAATATACCATTGCTTTCTTGTGTATTATATAAACTATTATATATGAAGTTTGCAAAAAATACAAACAAGAGTAAGTTCGTTTTAAATAAATAATTGAAGATAAAAGAGGATTTTTTGAAAAAATATTGAATATAATTAAGACAAATAAAATCGAATTGGACAGGAGCATTTTTATGACAGAAACTTATGATGATTTCAAAGAAAAAGTCCGCTCTAGTGCCAATATCGTAGATGTTGTTTCAGAATATGTTGCTTTAAAAAGAAAAGGTCATAAACATTGGGGATGTTGTCCATTTCATGGTGAAAAAACTCCTTCGTTCACAGTAGATGCTGATAAGAAATTTTTCTATTGTTTTGGTTGTAATGAAGGTGGAGACATTTTTAAATTCATTATGAAAATAGAAAATTGTACATTTCCTGAAGCAGTAAAGCTATTAGCTGCAAAGCAGGGTATTGCAGTTCCTGAATATCATAGGTCTCCTGAAGAGCAAAAGAGAGAAGAAGAAAAAAAGGAACTTGTAGATATCAATGCATTGGCTAATCGTTTTTTTATTGCATGTTTAACAAAGACTGATTATGGTAAAAATCCTTTACGTTATTTAGAGGAAAGGGGCATAACAACTGAAATCATTGAACGTTTTGGTATTGGTTATGCACTAGATAGTTATGATAGTTTATTAACAAATTTAAGTAAACGCAATTGTGATCCAGAAAAAATGGTGCGCGTTGGTTTGTTAAGAACTTCTCAAAATGGAAAAAAATACGATAGCTTCAGAAATCGTATAATGATTCCAATTAAAGATCCTAGAGGGAATATAGTTGGTTATGGCGGACGTATTTTAGGAGCTGGAGAACCAAAATATTTAAATACAGGTAGTACAGAAATATTTGATAAAAGGAATATTTTGTTTGGTCTAGATGTTGCTTTAGCTAATATAAAAGCTATGAAGCAGGCAATAGTAGTTGAAGGCTACATGGATGCAATAAGTCTTTTTGCAAAAGGAATAGAAAATGTAGTTGCAACACTTGGAACTGCATTTACTTTAGAGCAAGCAAAGTTACTTAAGCGCATTTCTGATGAAGTTATTTGTGCTTACGATAATGATAAAGCAGGAAAATTAAATGCAATAAGAGCAGTTAGCATTGCAAAAAGTATTAATCTAAAAGTTAGAGTACTTGAAATTCAAGATGTAAAAGATCCAGATGAATATGTTCGTAAGTATGGTAAAGTCGCTTTCGAGGGACTAGTTACCAAGGCTATAGATGGTACAGAATTTCAAATTAAACATACAATTGAGCAAGGCAATATAACTAATTTAGCAGGAAAAGTTGAAACTGTGTCGAATGTATTACCATTCGTAGTTGAGTGTAATAATGAAATTGAAGTTGCTAGTTATGTGCGAATGATTGCACAACTACTAACATTAGATGAAGATTTGATTATGAGTGAGTATAGAAAAATTAAACAAACTCATAAAAAGAATGCTAATGAAATTAAAACTACTAGCAAAAAAAATGTTTCAATTGAAAGTACAGTTGTAGAACAAGCTGAACGTAATTTAATTTATTTATCCTTACAGTATCCGAAAATTGTAGCTGCTTATGCAAATGCGATTGCAGAAACAGGTTTTACTAGTGATATTCGTAACGAGGTATATAAGATAATTATAAAAGAAAATGATAAAAATATTGATCAAATAGTAGGTTGTTTGTCGGCTATAGAAGAAGTGGAATTTGCTAATGAAGTAAATATAATATTAAGTGGCGATCTTGGATTAATTAATCTCGAAGATGCACAAGTAAAAAAAATTATATTAGATTATTTACTTCAAATGAAAAAAGCACATCTGGAGGTTGAATATAATAAACATCGACTTTTGGCAGATCAATATGAAAAAGCAAATGATGAAAGATTTTTAGAAGAATTGAATTTTATGCAGAAGATAAAGGGTGAGATACAGAAGCTTTATGGCAACTAATAAAACTTTAAAAACAAAAAACAAAAAAGAGAATAATGAAAGTATTCAGGCAAAACAAGCAACGAAGAAAAAAAGTGTGAAAGGGGTTGGTGCAACAGTGGTTAAAGCAAACGATGTAAAAAAAGATAAAGCTACAAAAAAATCTGCTGTAGCATCTACAAGCACAAAAGTTGCAGTGAAAAAAGGTTCTGAAAAAGACAAAGTTAATAAAAAAGTTGTGAAAGCAGAAGTTAAAACACCTAAAAAAGTAGCTAAAACTCCTGTGAAAGCAGAAGTTAAAGCACCTAAAAAAGTAGATAAAACTCCTGCGAAAGCAGAAGTTAAAGCACCTAAAAAAGTAGCTAAAGCTCCTGTGAAAGCAGAA
>CAMTOO010000064.1 GCA_947074185.1 uncultured Negativicutes bacterium | reverse complement strand
TTTGTACCTTGTAGTTGCACTATCAGCGTAATAATCAGTAGGTCCAGCTTTTGCACCAAACCAAGGCATACCTTTTTGTAAATAAACACCACAATCAACAACACTTCTACCTACATATTGTCTATGCAGTAAACCAATCTTATAAGCAGCAGTATCTTGCTTCTGCACTAATAGTTCTTCACTATCAATATATATAGATCGATCTTTCTTTAATATTTTAAAATAACCTTGTATTTTTTTACTTTTATCTCTATACAACATTCTTGTAATGCCAAAATCTATTGTATCTGATTTACTTTTAAGTTCATACGGCACAGCAGTATCAACTAATTGACTATACTCATTTCTATATGCGCTAATGCTAAAATTACAATTTCCATAAGGCAAATTGTAATACACATTATAACCACGAGTACCTGCTGTTTCTGTACCTTCTGCATCATGGTTATAACCATAACTTAAAGTATCATTTAAGCCTGTAGGATTATACAAAGTAAGATTTGTTCCAAACTGTCTTCGACCTGTGCTTTCAAGTCCTGAATCATCTAGAGATACACTAATAGACCATGGCTTAGTTCTTTTTAAGTTTAGCACTACATTTGTAGTGCCAGTAGTTTCACCTGGTACTAGCTGTAAATTAACCTTTTGGTTACCTGCACGCTCCATTTGTTCTACACCTTGCTCTAACTCGCGAATATTTAACAAATAACCATCTTTAGTAGGAAAAGCATTTCTCCAAGTGCCATAGGCTTTCTCATTAGCAAAATGGATTTTACCAATATAGCCAGGTACTAACTTTAATTTCAAAACTCCAGACTTTAAATCTTGCTCTTCAACAGTTACAGTTGTTGTAATAAAACCACGATCAATAATTTTATCATTAAGGTTTTTAATAAGCATATTCAAACCTTGCAAGCCAATTAAATTATGAGCATATTTATTAGCCTCTGCTTCCACCCAAGCAAAACGTTTCGCCTCACTCACATCTACTTCAATACTTTTTATCAAAAAACTAATATCTTCTTTAGGGAATATTAAATCAGAAGTTTCTGTAGCATTTGATTCTAACTTTACAGAAGGAGCATCTACTTGCCTTTGAATTTCTTCAGCTTCACGCCTTGCTTGTTCCTGTTGCTCCGCACGCAATAAATCCCCCGGTGCGGCAAATACGCTAGATGCAATAGAACATATAGCCATCCCCATCACAAACGTTTTGTACCCCATTATAATTAGCTCCTTTGTTAAAGTTATTTTTCATAAATTGCATTGAAAACTTTATTTTCATAGATTATCATAATCATTTCTAAATTATCTTTTTCTAGAAACACTTGCCCCTCATTATTTCTTTTTATCATCCAATTATACTTTTTGGCTTGATCAAGAAAATACTGTTCCGCATTTCCTTCACTAGTAGTACAATCAAACTCATTAATCAATACCCTAGCTCCACCAATTTGTCTATCCATTTTATATTTAGTTAAACTAGCATTTTTAGGCATACCAATCCTAAGTGCCTCTTGCAAATATGTTGCCTCGCGTTGTTGAGATATAGGATTATCTTTTTCAGTTAAAAACTCTACTACGCTGCTTATGAAAAAAGTTAATCCCCACCCAAGAACAAATGCTATTAATACTTTCCACATATTACGCTGTGCTTTATCCATAGTTATTCCTCATTCAACATTTTCATAGCATATGTAATATTGACATATACCTTTTTTTCTAAAAATTTCACTTCTAAAACGTATGGTTTTTTTAAATATACATATCTTGAATCATATTTTTCTATTTCTTTAAATTTCCAATCATTATCTTTCAAAAATTTTTCATATGATTTTAATTCATCTCTATTCGATACAATGTTCATAGCAATAAGTTGGTACTTTTCTACACTCATAGTATTAATACTTTCAATATTTCCATTATCTACTAACTTTAATTTATATAATTCATTCATAAGTGCTAAACTTTTATTTTGCACATCCATATTAAACACATCAAAAGTTCTATATGAATTAATTAAAAAAGCTACACAAAACATCCATATCATAATTTTATTTATAGGTTTCATTTTTTCTGCACCTCATGTCTGTTGAAAATTGGATTTCCTGTAATGCCTATATGAAAAGATCCTCCTGGCAAAGATACGCCTGCACCAGCACTTGTTCCACTTAGGCTCCAACTTAAAGTTCCTTGTACACCAGCACTAGCACTTACATTCAACGACAATCCACTTATAGCACTACTTATAGCACTTGGACTTTCATTTCCCTCCATACCAGCTATTTTACATCGCACATTTCCATAATCTATAGGAAATGCTCCTAACTGCCCTCCAACAGATGCCATTTGATAGACATTTCCAAAACCATCAACAATAATTGCAATAGTACCACCAATTACGGCTCCAACATTAACGAAGTACATCACAAATTCATTTGGTGCTAAATCGGCAGGTACATGAATAAGATTTTCCTCAAAAATTATTCTCAGTAAAGTTTCATCATTCCCTGCATTCTCTAGTTTTTTTACAAGTTCTGCATCTAACTGTTCAATAGGTATAGCTGCTACTATTATTTCTTGGGCGGATTCATTATTTTGTGCTGCTTTTTCTTCATCGTAATTATTATGTTTAGTTCCACTTGCAGCTGTACTAGCACCTGTTTGAGCACTACCAGCTACTTGTCCTATTACTGCACCTAGTCCTGCACTTAGCCATTGGTGTAATGCTGGGTCACCACCTGCTGCTTTGTGTAATTGGTCTGTTAAGAGTTTGTTTATACCGGCTGCTGTTGCTCCTGCTAGGAAACTTCCTCCTGAAAGTTCTCCCATTATTCCGCCTACTAGCGCATGCCATACTGCTTTTTGTTCATTTGTTCCATCCATATCATGTATTTGGTTATATGCTAGTTCTCCAAATAAAGCAGCTAACTTACTCAAATAAGTTGATTTAAATTTTTCTGTTATAAAACGTATCTTTTTTATTGACTATAGTGCACTATTTTACTTTTTAGTATGTTCCAAAGCGTTCTTTTGCTAATTTCTCTAATCTTTCCTTATCAAAAGGAACATCTTCCCAATACTTTTCTATGCGCAACTCAGTATTAAAGTCTGTTACATTTCTAGTTTCAAAATCATATATTACAGGTTTTAAACACTTTATATGTGTATCACGCAATAAATCCATTCCATCGTAGTAAAAATCATAAAACATATCTACTTTAGAATATTTGACTGGCTGCAATGCAATTACAATCGCCCTATCATCCAAAATTGCATATGACCTAAACAAATGTGAATATAAAATTGTTTCTTCAGATAATGTATTATTATCAAGAATATAAATAGAATTATCACCATTTATAACTAGGCTATTATGATTTTTGAAAGTTCCCATTATATTTTTATCTTTTAAATTCATTGGAGTGTTTGTCGTCTCTGTTAAAAGGCTAACACTTCTATCTCCATTTATAAATTGAACCATCAAAATCCCATTAGAATACGGGAAAATATTAGATATCTTTCCAACATCTTTATATACTATTTTAACTTCCTTTGTAATCATATCAATTGAATATACAACATTATCAACAAGAACAAAAAGTTTTTTACCTACTTTAATCGTTTTTAAAGTATTATTTGTATTTTTTCTACTAGGAAAAGTAGCTATCACAGTGTGATTATCAATATTGTCTTTTATTTCTATTAATTCAATCGACTCCTCTTTTGAATATCCCTTACTTATTAAACAATAAAAAGTATCTTTTTCCAAATACATAGATGTTATTACAGCATCATATGTTTTTATAAATTTTTCTAAGCTAATCTCTACATATTCACTTGTATCGTTAGGATTTATTAATAAACGCTTGTCAGCAATTTGATATTTCCCATACAAAGTATAGTTAGAGCTGCCACATAAGGTTCCTTTATATCGTACCTGCTTTGCTTTTTCAGAAAAATTATATCTAGCAATCAAAAGAATAGATATTATTATAATAATGCCCCTTATTATATACAACTTCTTGAAATTCATAAATGATATCCTTTCAGCTAACTTTTAACACCATTACCATTAATTTTTGCAGGAATGATTGTAGCAACAATCCCTTTTCCTTTATGTTCTAAAAAATCAGCAAGCAAAATATTATCAAGTCCATATGGACTATTTACACCCTTAATATCACTCATAAACGTAGTGCTGATACTGTCCATTGAGCTAGATCGAATTGTTATAGAACCTAATGTTGTTGTAACACAATTGTTAGAAAATAAATTGTAGTTAGTTCCTCCAGAATAATAATATTTTGTAGTCCTTGAATCATTCTTTATATATTGTATAACTATATCATTTTCATTATTATTTACAGGTATAATATCACCTTGCAATTGTGCATTATAATTCATAACTATATCACCTGCAGAAAAATATTTCTCATTAAGAACATATATATTTCTATCCAATTTATTTAGATCAACATTATTATCAAAAACATATACTCCTTTACTTCCTGTACCATCAGGTACTATAAACCTACCGTAATTACCTTCTTCATATGTCCCATCTTCATTCCCAACCAGTAACGACACATGTCCCAGTCTATCAAGTTCAATCCCAATAGCAATTTCTTTCGGTTTCGTATTTTCATGCTCTTTACCAATATTATTATTCTTAGTACCACTTGCAGCTGTACTTGCTCCTGTTTGAGCGTTACCTGCTACTTGCCCTATCACTGCTCCTAATCCTGCACTTAGCCATTGGTGCAATGCTGGATCGCCACCTGCTGCTTTTTCTAATTGGTCTGTTAAGAGTTTATTTATGCCTGCGGCTGTGGCTCCTGCTAGGAAACTTCCTCCTGAAAGTTCTCCCATTATTCCGCCTACTAATGCATGCCATACTGCTTTTTGTTCATTTGTTCCATTCATATCATGTATTTGGTTATATGCTAGTTCTCCAAATAAAGCAGCTAACTCTTGACGTTCTGCTATTGTTTCTCTATCAAAGATTTGTCCTAAAGTATTTAATGTTTCATTTGTATTTCTATTTAGTGCATTAACTTCTTGTACTTGTTTTTCGGGATTTGTTATTGTTATTGTTCCTTCCGCTATACCAGATTTTGTAGTGGAACTATCTGAATCTGAAGATGGCATTCCTATATTAGGTGTTAGTCCTGCATCTTTTCTTTCTACAGAACCACCTTGACCTATTGTTTTTCCTGTATTTAGACTTCCTCCTACACTTGCAGAGCTATATTCTGCTTTGTTCTCTATATCACTCCAAGTCAATGTTCCTGTTGTTAACTTGTTTTTATCTGCTTCTGCAGTACTATCTATTACTGCTCCTTTTAAATCTGTGTTACCTTTTACTTTAATATCAAAACCTTCGTCTCCTGCATATATTCCTGCTTGTTCTACTACACTTTCATAATTTGATTTTGTACTTCCTGTATTTGCAGAACCTGTTACTCCGCTTGTAGTAATACCTAGACTTGCGGAATAATTACTTTCTTTGTACTTTTCTTTTTCTTGTAAACTTTCAATATTTAAATTTCCACCTACTTCTATTTCTACTTTATTACCGCCTACTTGAGATCCTATTATATTAGTATCTTTTCCGCTAGTCATTGTAAGGTTTTCATTTGCTACTACTGTACTACCTGTATAGGCAGTACTATTTTCTCTAACCTTACTTTCCCCTACGCTACCTGCAAAATATGCACCAGAACTAGCAGGGTTAGTTAATGAAATACTTACCCCAATTCCTACACTACTATTTTTACCATCTGTTTTAGCTTCGTTAGTATTTTCTGCAGCTACTATATTAATATTTTCTTTTGCATTTAATTCTACATTTTCTCCTTTTATATTACTTCCTTTAACATTAATATCTTTTTCTGTTGCATTAATTTTTACATTACCACCTGCTGAAAGGTTGCTTCCTTGAGCCACTACTGTATTACTTTCACTTTTTACACTTGAACTACTTGTACCTATTCCTATATTAATTCCTATTGAAGTAGCATTATCTTTAGCTTCTTGAGGATTATCTCCTGTTCCATTAAGTATACCACCAATTTTTACTGCTTCAGATACTGCTTTTCCAGTGTACAATGCTGCTAGTCTCTTATCTTTTACTTCTGTTGCTCTGTTAAGAGGTGCTATTACTTTATTAACATTATCTACTAAGCCTCCGCTTAAGGTTACTGTTAATCCTGTTTGTTTAAACTCATGACTTTCTGTAGAGTTATAAACATTATCTTTGCTTACTATGTTTACTTCTTTACCTGTTATTTCTATATCGTTTCCTGCTATTACATCACTTGCTTCTACATTAACATTGTTTCCTGCTGTAATATTAACATTACCTTCTACACTTCCTACTGTACTACCTGATTGTATTTGTTGTCCGCTATTATATTTATCTGTTGTTTTTTGCGTTCCAATAGTAAATCCCATTCCCGCATTAAAGATACCAGATACTTTTACTTCTTTTTCATCTATTTGCTTAATATAGTCTGTGTTAGAAACAATATTTACATCGTTTCCAGCTGTTAAATTCACATCCTCTGTCCCTACAACATTACTTGCTTCTATATTAATATCTTTTCCTGCATTCATATTAACTGTATTTCCAGAGAAAGTGCTTCCTGTATTAATTGCGGTATGTGTTTCTACATGGGTTGTTTGTGTTCTACTGTTTCCGCCACCAGTTTGACCTTTATGTCTGTGATCTTCTACTACATCATTAGTATTTACAGATGCTGTAATATTAATATTATTGCCTGCGTTAACATCTAACGCTCCTTCTGTTGCTACATATGCTCCTTTTGCATTAACATCATTTCCTGCTGTTAAATTTACATCTCCATTAGTAAATATAGCTGTTCCTACTTCTGTGGTACTTGCATCTTGGCGTTTATTTTTACTATCCCATTCTATGTAGTTGCTATCACTTGTTTCTACTGTATCTAAATTAACATCCTTTCCTGCGCTAACAGTTGTTTTTCCTGTTCCTGCATTAGAAATTTCTGCTGCTGTTAAATTTACATTTCTATTTGCAGACATATTAAGACTACCTTCGTCACCAGTTACATATGCTCCTGATACTTGATCTATATTCGTAATAGTACCTAAAGCATTACTATTGCGCTTTGTAGTAGTCGTAAACTTAATATCTCTTCCTTCTGTTAAACTCATGTAATCTTTTGCTATGCAAGTAGTCCCAACATTATGTATATCATTTTTGGCGTCTAAAATTAAGGTACAATCTTGTAGTGTTTCACATGATATCATTTATTTGATTGTGAAATTTGTTT
>CAMTOO010000063.1 GCA_947074185.1 uncultured Negativicutes bacterium | reverse complement strand
AATCACCCCAAGAAAAAAATAAAACATTATATAAAGAAGAAAAAACTAAACAACTATATCTGCTTTAAAAAAAGTGTATGCAATAATGATAAAATATAAATCAGTTTATGACAAGTCTTTATATTATTTTATAAAAAAAGAAAAAAAAATTAGTTGGTTTTTGTTGAAAATATTACAAAAAAACCCTCTTATTTTCTTGACGGAATAAGGTCTCTAGGATATAATATTTAAGTAGTTTATGTAAGCGAAATTTCTTTAGAATTTTCCTTTGAAAATAATAACAATAGCATGAATCAATGGGGAGCGAGCCCGTTTTCGATAATATTTTGAAACGAAAGGGACAGGCTCCGGTTGTTTTTTATGGAGATAAAGATGCAAGCTGTAAGAATAAAAATTCGTAGTCAACATAAGACTAGTGATGGCCAAGAAAATATAGAAATTATTAGTTATGGCAAACTAGCCGAAAAAAATGGCAAGTATTACGCTATGTATGATGAAGATGAAAATACAGGTCTTGCTGGAACAAAAACCACTATTAAGTGGGATCATAACTCGGTAGTAGTTATACGTAATGGTGCTTTAGAACATAGGCAAGAGTTTGTGATGGGACGTGTTGAAAAAAATGTTTACATTACAACTGGACTTGAAATTCCTATGATTACAGAAACAAAATATTTATATGTTCGTCAGCGTGAGAATATTTGGTTTTTAGAAATTGAATATGAAATACTTTACGGTGAAGACGAACGTAACGAAATAAAAATGATGATCGAAATTGAGGAGGCAGAGCAAGGTGGATATAAAGAATATACTGGCACAAAGCATTGAAGCAACCGCTAAAAATGCTATTGCTGCAGGCGTTGTAAATGATGGGGTATTACCAGAAATATTATTAGAGGTACCTCCACAAAAAGAATTTGGTGATTTTGCTACGAATTTTGCTATGCAATCAGCAAAGACTTTACGCTGTAATCCTAAAGTATTGGCACAGTATATCGTTGAAAATATCGAATGCTCTTATTTAGAAAAAGCAGAAATTGCTGGTCCTGGTTTCATCAATTTTTACTTGAAAAATGATTGGCTTGCTGATTTATTTGAAGCAATGGTTAAGCAAGGAGATAGTTATGGCAATTTAGTTCAAACTAATCCTGCGAAAATCCAATTAGAATATGTTAGTGCAAATCCTACTGGACCACTTCATGTTGGTCATGGTCGCGGTGCAGCAGTTGGTAGTGCTTTAGCTAACCTAATGCTTGCAGCAGGCTACAATGTAGAACGCGAATATTATATTAATGATGCTGGTAATCAAATGAATAATCTAGCGCTTTCAGTTAATGCTAGATATTTAGAACTTTTGGGTAAAAAAGTTAAATTCCCAGAAAATGGTTATCATGGACATGATATTGTAGAAACAGCAGAACGTATCATTAAAATTTATGGTGACAAATTCGCTACAATGAGCGAAGAAGAACGTTTGGAAGAATTCAAAACAATTGCTTATAAAGAAAAATTAGCTGCCTTAAAAGAAGATTTAGAGGCTTTTAATGTGGAGTTTGATGTATGGTTTAGCGAACAATCTTTACATGATTCTAAAAAAATAGAAGCAGCTTGTGATTTACTTAAAGCACGTGGTTATATGTACGAGCAAGATGGAGCTTTGTGGCTTAAATCTACTGCTTATGGTGATGATAAAGATAGAGTTGTAATTCGTGAAAATGGCGTTCCAACTTATCTTGCTGCAGATATTGCATACCATCAAAATAAATTTGAACGTGGTTTTGATAGAGTAATTAATCTTTGGGGTGCTGATCACCATGGTTATATTGCTAGAATGAAAGCAGCAGTTGGCTCTTTAGGTTACAATCCTGATCAACTTGAAGTTTTGATTTTACAAATGGTTAGCCTGTATAGAAATGGCGAATTAGTAAAAATGTCAAAACGTACAGGTCAAAGTGTTACTTTAAATGAGCTTATTGAAGAAGTTGGTACAGATGCTGCAAGATTCTTTTTCTGCCTGCGTTCTATCGATAGTCAATTAGATTTTGATATGACTTTAGCTACAGAAAAAAGTAACGAAAACCCAGTATTTTATGTGCAATATGCTCATGCTCGTATCTGCAGTATTTTGCGTCAATTAGAAGAACAAAATGTTGCGATTAAAGATGAAGTAGATTATACTTTATTACAAGAGAGTACAGAAATCGAACTTGTTAAAAAAATAGGCGAATATCCAGAAATGCTTATGGGAGCAGCAAAAGAAAGAGCTGTTCATAAAGTAGCGCATTATGTATATGATTTAGCTAGTTTGTTCCATTCTTTCTATAATCAATGTCGCATTTTAGGTGTTGATGAAGATGTACAACAAACACGTTTAGTATTAGTTAAATTAGTAGGTCATGTATTAAGACATAATTTGAAAATTTTAGGTGTATCTGCCCCAGAACGTATGTAGAATGAACGATAATATAAGTGATAATTTAGAAAAGGATGGGACGAGTAATGACTAAGTATATTTTTGTTACCGGCGGCGTAGTTTCCTCTTTAGGTAAGGGTATTACAGCAGCTTCATTGGGAAGATTGTTGAAAAGCAGAGGGTATAAGGTAACTGTACAAAAATTTGACCCTTATATAAATGTTGATCCAGGAACAATGAGTCCTTATCAACATGGTGAGGTATTTGTTACTGATGACGGCGCAGAAACAGATTTAGACTTAGGTCACTATGAACGTTTTATTGATATTAACTTGTCTAAAAGTTCTAATGTAACTGCTGGTAAAATTTATTTATCAGTTATTAATAAAGAACGTCGTGGTGCGTATTTGGGAAGTACTGTTCAAGTAATTCCTCATATCACTAACGAAATAAAAGAACGTGTTTATAATGTTGGTAATGATGATAATGCAGATTTTGTTATTACTGAAATTGGCGGTACAGTAGGTGATATTGAAAGCTTGCCTTTCCTTGAAGCTATCCGTCAAGTTAAAAAAGAAGTTGGCAAAAATGATGTGTTATATATCCATGTAACACTTGTTCCGTACATTTCAGCAGCAGGTGAGTTAAAAACTAAACCTACTCAACATAGCGTAAAAGAATTGCGTAGTATCGGTATTTCACCTGACATTATTGTTTGTCGTAGTGAACAACCTATTTCCAAGGAAATGTGCGAAAAAATGGCTATGTTCTGTGATGTTGATCCAGATGCTGTTATTCAAAATTTAACTGCAAGTAGCATTTATCAAGTACCTATGATGATGGAAGAACAAGGACTTGATGATATTGTACTTAGAAAATTAGATATGCCTAATAAACCAAAAGATATGGCAAATTGGCATGAAATGGTTAAAAATATCTTGAAAGATTACGATAGAAAAATTGTTATTGCAGTTGTAGGTAAATACGTAGAATTGCAAGATGCTTATATTAGTATCACAGAAGCATTGAAACATGCTGCCGTTCATAATGAAGCAGAACTTTCTATTAAATGGATTAATGCAGAAAACATCGAAGATCCATCCACAAATATGGGTGAAATCATGAAAGATGTTGATGGTATCCTCGTTCCAGGAGGCTTTGGTGATCGTGGTATTGAAGGTAAAATCAAATCTGTTAAATATGCTAGAGAACATAAAATACCGTTCTTCGGAATTTGTCTTGGTATGCAATGTGCTGTAATTGAATATGCACGTCATAAATGTAATATGGAAAATGCAAACAGTTCAGAATTCAATGAAACTTGCAAATATCCAGTTATTGATTTAATGCCAGACCAAGTAAATGTAGAAGACAAAGGTGGTACAATGAGATTAGGCTTGTACCCATGTAAAGTTTATGAAAATACTCTTACAGCGAAAGCTTATGGCAAAGATCTTATTGATGAACGTCATCGTCACCGTTATGAAGTAAATAACGAACATCGTGAAGAAATCGTAAAAAATGGACTTGTATTAGGCGGAACTTCTCCAGATGGCAGATTAGTTGAAGTTGTAGAACTTCCAACTTCTGAACATCCTTGGTTCTTAGGGGCTCAATTCCATCCAGAATTTAAGTCTCGCCCAACCAATCCACATCCACTTTTTAGAGACTTCATCGCAGCAGCTTTGCGTGAACAGAAGAATTAATTAGTATGATGCAGACTGCGCAAGTGGTCTGCTTTTACTGTTTAGGGAGGTGCAATATGCTTAAGAAAATATTTATTAGTGCGATATTGCTTATAGCGGTATTATCGTTTGTAGTTTCTTTGTTGAATGGAAAAAATTCTAAACAACCAGTAATTACAGCCCAACCAACAATAGCTGTGATTAATATGTCAGGAGTTATTATAAGTGGGGAAGATAACGATAGTATTTGGGGGCAATCTATTGATGGTGTTACTTCAGGTAGAGTAATGCGTCAAATTAGAGCTGCAAGTAAAGATGATAATGTAAAAGCAATTTTATTGCGCATTGATTCTCCTGGCGGCAGCGTAACTGCAACAGAAGAAATCGGTAGAGAATTAAAACGTTTTAAAGATGCTACAAATAAGCCTATTGTCGCATCTATGGGTAATACAGCTGCATCAGCAGGTTATTGGCTTGCTGCTTGTCAAAGTGACAAGATTTATGCTAACGAATCAACTCTTACTGGTAGCATTGGTGTATATATGCCTTATACTAATATTGAAGAACTCTATAATAAAATTGGGCTTCGTAGTGATAAAATTAAAAGTGGGCCTTACAAAGACATTCTTTCTCCAGATAGACCAATGACACCAGAAGAAAGAACTATCTTACAAAATATGGTTAATGAAATGTATAATCAATTCGTTCAAACTATTGCTGCTGGTAGAAAAATGGATGTAGAAAAAGTTAAAACTTTAGCTGATGGACGAGTTTATACAGGTAAACAAGCTCTTGAACTTGGCTTAGTTGATGAAATAGGCAATTATTATGATGCTTTAGCCGCAACCGGTAATATGGTTGGATTAGGAGATACTCCGCAAATTAAAAGCTTTGACAATACTAAAGTTCGTTGGCAAAGTGTATTTGGCGCACAACTTCAACAAATTTTTAAAACTGAAATGGTTAATTTCTTGAAAAATGCAGAAATCGGAGATCGCATTCCTCGCGCAGAGGGGTGATAAGTCATGAGAAGAAAAACCTTTGATGTACTATTTGAGAACAAAACAGGAATGGCTTCGTTAATAGAAGAAAGATCTTTGTGGCGTAGTTTATGGTATTTCACACTTAGTGTAGGCCTGTTTTCAGGAGTAGTTACAAATCAATTATTTTCTGAAATGGATTTAGGTGTACGCTTTGCGTTAATAGCTACAGTGGTAGTTATTACGGGAGTAATCCTCTGTTTATATGGATTTCTTTTGCATGGAATTTTAGAAACAGTAGGTGCTACTTCTGGTGATGCAATATCATTAATATGTTTATTAGGATATACGACACTACCATTTTTAATGTTCACACCTATAGCATTAGTTAGTACTAAGGTGGGACTAACAGGCGTATTTATCTTTACGATAGGATTTTTATTAGCCTGTTTATGGATGCTATATCTCTTAATGAGAGCATTGCAAGTGGTCTATATCATAGATTCCAAACGAGCTATTTCAATAGTTCTATTTAGTTTATTGTTGCTATATATTGCGATAATTTTCCCGATACAAGTATTGTTTAAATTAACAGTACTAAAATTTAGTTAATCTTTTGCAAGAATACTTGCAGAAAATATTATAAAGTGCAATAATTAAAAGAGTTAATTATGGATTAAATTAGAGAGGATTGTGGATTATTGTGAAAAGAGAATTATCTACAGAGTTTGTACGTGTTACAGAAGCTGCAGCAATTGCTTGCGGTCGTAGTGTTGGTTTAGGAGATAAAAATGGAGCAGATCAATTAGCAGTAGACGCTATGCGTAAAATGTTTGATACTGTTAACATCAGTGGCACCGTAGTTATTGGCGAAGGTGAAATGGATGAAGCTCCTATGTTATATATTGGTGAAAAAGTTGGTGCAGGCGGAGAAGAAGTTGATATCGCTGTAGATCCAGTTGAAGGCACAAACCTAGTTGCTAAAGGTCAACCAGGTGCTATCGCTGTTATCGCAATAGCTCCAAAAGATTGCTTATTACATGCACCTGATATGTACATGGACAAAATTGCAGTAGGTCCACGTGCTAAAGGTTGTATCGATATCGATGCTCCTGTATCAGAAAACTTAAAAAGAGTAGCAACTGCTTTAGAACGTAAAGTTGAAGATTTAACAGTTGTACTTTTAGATCGTGAACGTCATTATGGTAAAATTGAAGAAATTCGTCGTGCAGGCGCTCGTATTCAACTTATAACTGATGGTGATGTTAACCCAATTGTAAATGCGGGTATCGAAGGTACAGGCGTTCATATGTATATTGGTAGCGGCGGTGCACCTGAAGGTGTTCTTGCAGCAGCAGCTTTAAAATGTCTTGGTGGTGATATGCAAACTCGTCTATTACCTGAAGATGAAGAACAAGTAAAACGTTGTATCGAAATGGGAATTACAGATTACAATAAAGTTCTTACTATTGATGATATGGTTAAAGGTGATGATTGTATGTTTACATCAACTGCTATTACTGATAGTAACCTTCTTGAAGGCTTACGTTATTTTGGTGGCGGTGTACGTACACACACAGTTTCTATGCGTTATAAAACTGGAACAGTTCGCTTTATCGATGCTGTTCATAATTACGATCGTAAACATTTCGAAATTAAATTATAATTTCATGTTTAAATTAAAAGACGCGTCTATTAGCATAGATGCGTCTTTATTTAAATATAATGTATAAGGTTATCTTATGAAAAGAAAATTACTGCAACTTATATCTCAGTCTAAAGAGGCACAAGATATTGTTGCAAACTATAATAGAAAACAGGGTTGCCTCTGTACTGGATTAGCAGATACTATAAAGGCAACATTTATCTCAGCCTTGGATGATTCTTTGAAAAAACAAGGCTCTTTAGTGTTTCTTGTTAACGGTCGAGATGAAATTAGAGAATATACTCAGACACTAGCATACTTTTATCCAGAATACCTTATTCAAGAGCTTTATCCAGTAAATTTACCAAGAGTTTATGCTGAAACTAAGAATTTAGAAATAAGAGCTGCAAGGGCTTCTGCTTTTAAAATTATGGCAGGCGAAGAAATTGGCATAGTTTTTATAACAGCAGAATCTTTAATGCAAAAGCAAATTAGCAAAACAAATTTAGAAAATGCCGCGATAACAATTTCCACTGGTGAACAAATCGAGAGAACAAAGTTTATTGATGAATTAGTAGGACTAGGATATGAACGTACAGATGAAGTTGAAACAATAGGGCATTTTTCTGTTCGCGGTGAAATCCTAGATATTTTCCCTTTAAATACGGATAATCCAATACGCATCGAATGGTTTGATGCAGAAATTGATAATATAAGAGTTTTTGATATAAAAACAAAACGTTCAATTGAAACAGCTGAAGCTTTAAAGATACATCCAATCAACATCGAAGAAAGTCGCGATTACGAAGTCTTTATATTTGATTACTTAGCAATAGTTACAACGATAATTTATGTTGCACAAGCAAAATTATTTGAAACGCAACAAC
>CAMTOO010000062.1 GCA_947074185.1 uncultured Negativicutes bacterium | reverse complement strand
CAGCATTTATTTTATCTAATTCTAAATTCTCATCTGTTATCGATGCTGGATTATTACTCTCTTGTTTATCTTTTGTAGTATTGAAACTAGAGGCTGCAACAAGATTATATTTATCATTAAAAACCCACATACGAGCATCTAACATATTATCAATAGATAGAAGATATCGTCTAAAATCTTCTTGTGGTAACTTTTTATCTAGAAAGTAATTAACGGTATCAGCAAGCTGTTCCCCATTTTCTAGTAAAGAATCTGTTTTTGATTTATGAAAATAATCAGTCAACAAATAAGATGTTACTACTGTAACACCTACTACGACTACTATGGTAACAATCATAATACTATAAAATAATTTAGTACTTAATGACTTGCCCACTATTTCACCTCAAATTTATACCCTACGCCCCAAACTGTACCAATATCCCAACTGCAAGTTGCAGGAACATCTAATTTCTGTCTAATTCTCTTAATGTGAGTATCTACAGTTCTAGTATCACCAAAATACATATAACCCCAAATAGCTTCAAGTAACTGGTTACGGTTATATACTACATTTGGATTAGATGCAAGAATCCATAATAATTCAAATTCTTTAGATGTTAAGCTTAATACTTTTCCGAAAGCAACTGCTTCCATTTTATCTAAATCCATTTCTAAGCCTTCATAAGACAATTTTCTCTTATGAGCTAGATCTGTAAAGCCTGTTGCTCTACGTAAAACTGCATTTACACGTGCAACAACTTCTTTTGTATTAAATGGTTTCGTGATGTAATCATCAGCACCAATTTCAAGACCTAATATACGATCATCATCTTCTTCTTTTGCTGTAAGCATGATTATTGGTATATCAAATTTCTTTCTAACTATGGTGCAAAATTCTAAACCATCCATAACAGGCATCATTATATCAAGCACAATAAGATCAGGACGTTCTGAATTTATTTTTTTCAAAGCATCTTCTCCATTTTCAGCTTCTGCAACATTAAATCCTTCTTTTTCAAAATAAATTCTTAAAATCTCCCTAATTTGCATTTCATCATCAACAACTAAAATTTTATATGCCATAATAATACCTCCCAAAAATATATATACAATATAATTATACAATATTATGAACAAAAATATAGTACTAATTTATTATTCACTAATTTTTCACACTTTATTAAAAAAATAAGACAGATAAGCTAAACTTACCTGCCTTTAAAATTTTAAGGTAAAACTCTTGCAGCACCATAATATCTTTCATTCCAATATGGTCCATACATATTAGATACAGTTACACCAGTACTTGTACCTGCATGAATAAACTTACCATCACCCAAATAAATTCCACAATGAGATGCACCTGCTGCATATGTAGTGAAAAATATCAAATCACCAGGACGTAAATCACTAGCCTTTACTTTTTCATAACTGTAGTACTGACTATCTGCTTGACGTGGCAAAGATATTCCTGCGGCAGAAAAAGCATATTGAGTAAAACCAGAACAATCAAATCCTCTTGGGCTAGTTCCACCAAATACATATGGAACACCTCTTACACTCATTGCAGTCCTAACAATTCGTCTTAGTGCATTGTTGCTATCAGATCTACTTGGTTGTGTTGCTTTATTCATTAAAACTTTATATGTATCTTGACTAATAACTCCATTAGCCTGAAGTTTATTATCTTCTTGAAATTCCTTAACAGCAAGTTCAGTCATTGAACCATACTTGCCATCAATAGTACCAACGGCATAGTTTAATTCTGCCAAACGTTTTTGCACAGAAACAACAGTATTACCTTCATCGCCAACTTTGAGTGACACTGTTTCAACTACTGTTTCAACTACTGTTTCAACTACTGTTTTATCAACATTTGTTTTGCCATCAATCTTTTCAGAAGCAAACAAAACATTGATACTAGATAAAGAACTTATTAACATCATTAAGACTAAAACTTTACGTAAATTTAAATGCAAAACGGACCTCCTTTACACACTATAACGACATTATATCATAAGTGTCACAATATGTAAACATTAATGTTACTTTTTGATATGTCTAGCAACTAAATATAGTGGTCTATGTTTTACTTCCTCAAAAATTCGTCCAATGTATTCACCTAAAACACCTATTCCGACTAACTGGATTCCGCCTAAGAATAAAATACTAACTGTTAATGTTGCCCAACCTTCAACAGCTGCATCCAAAACATATTTTACATAAAATACATGAATTAATCCTGCAAAACTAAATAAACCCATTAGTATCCCTATATAAAAGGCCCATCTTAATGGTAAATTAGAAAATGCTGTTATTCCATCTAAAGCAAAATGAAGCATTTTATTTAAACTGAATTTAGACACTCCAGAAAATCTTTCATCTGCCTTGAATTCAACAGTAGCAACTTTAAAGCCAAGAGTATTTACCATACCACGAATAAAACGCGCTCTTTCTCGATAAAGTTTAAAAGCATCTACTACTTGGCGTGACATTAATCTAAAATCACTGCCACCTGGAGTAATTTCCACTGTGGAAATCATATTTAATAATTTATAATAAGTACTTGATGTAATTTTTTTAAAAAAAGAAATATTGTCTGTACTAGTTCTAATAGTTTTTACAATATCAAAACCAGCTTCCCATTTGCTAATTAGTTCTGGAATGATTTCTGGTGGATGTTGTAAATCACCATCCATTGTTATAACTGCATCACCAGTAACATTATCTAATCCACAAGTTAAAGCAATTTGATGACCATAATTTCTGCTCAATATAAATCCTTGCACATGAGAATCTTCCAACGATAATTCTTGCAAAATTGTTGTGCTATTATCTGATGATCCATCATCTACAAAGCATATTTCATAATTATAGTTTAATGATTCCATAACTGTGGTTACTCTTTTATGAAACTCTCTTAAGTTACTTTCTTCATTAAACATCGGTACTACAATTGAAATTGTTTTCATCTAGGCACCTCTTCATCTTCTCTTTCATAAATACCATTATATCATATTTTCAGAAAATAAAAAAAGTCATTATTAAATTTAATAATGACTTTTACTTTTTATTTATGAGTGATCAATAAGCCGAGTTCTGTTCCGCAAAGCGGTGATAATCATTTATCTACATTTATAATTACTTATAAACTCTAGCGACACAACCCGGAAGTAAAGCGGGCCACTCCAATACTTCCCTATTCGGTCTTGCTCCAGATGGGGTTTACCTAGCCAACGAGTTACCCCGTTGCTGGTGCGCTCTTACCGCACCGTTCCACCCTTACCGATTTATATCGGCGGTACACATTTCTGTGGCACTTTCCCTGAGGTCACCCTCGCCGGGTATTATCCGGCATCCTGCCCTATGGAGCTCGGACTTTCCTCGTCATCTTTAAAGATGCCGCGATTATCTTTCACACTCATAGTGAAAGTCTATCACAAGTCTTTTTTTCGGTCAAGTTACTCTTTAATGTAAAGATAACGTTGTAAAATTTTGTTATATTCCCAATTGCCTTTAGTTTCCTTATTTTCAAATTGATTCATAATAGTATTAACTTCATCTGCATAATGCACTAAAAAGCTTTCTTTAGTAGCACATTCAATCGGAGAGCCTTTTTCTCTTTCCCCATGATGAGATAAAATTATATGTTCCAATTCTTGTAGATATAAAGGTGGTAATTTAATTTCATTTGCAGCATCTCTAATAAAGCCTACAGCCATGGAAATAAGCCCTAAAAATCTTCCAGCATTTGGATATGGAAAACCAACCGTAGCTGAAATTTCTTGCACCTTGCCTACATCATGTAATAATGCGCCTGCAATTATTAAATCTTTATCAACATTAGGTGTTTTATCTGCCATAACACATGCAAGCTCCACAACGTCAACCGTATGTTGCAACAAGCCCCCTAAATATGCATGATGCACTTTCATGCCAGCTGGAGTTTTATAGAACATTTCCAAAAATTCTCCTTGGAATACTTGTTCTAACAACATTTTTAAACTTATAGTTTTAACGCTATTTATTAATGTCTTTAACTTATTTTTATATTCTTCATGATCAAAATCACCAACAGGGACAAGATTAGTTAAATCATCTTCAGGTAAAAGCTTATCCATTTTATTAATAATAACTTGAAGTGCCATATCTTTTGAAAACGTTACTATATCAACTGCTCCTGCAATCATCATTGGTTTAGCGGCTTCAAATTCTCGTAATCTTTCAACAATATCTTTATCAAAAGTAATAAATTGGATACGACCGCTATTATCTTCTAAATTTCCTTTAGCAAAAACACCGCCATTAGAAGAGTTACCAATTTTTTGCACTCTCACTAGTGCTGCCTGACAAATTTTTTCTCCGGCTTTCATTTTTTGAATCATATTATTAACCTCATTGCTTTCTTATTACAAAACCTTAAATATTGGGCTTTCTTTTGCTATTATAATTTTTATATCAAGCTCTTCTTTAGTAAATTTTAAAGCTAATTTGTCTGCCAAAGCATTTACTATTGGCATTTCAGTCCATTGATGTCCTGCATCAATAAGATTGATCCCATTAGCTGCTGCTGTTTGTCCAAAATGATATTTCACATCACCTGTAACCAAAGTGTCTACTCCTAATTCAATAGCTTTCTCAATTAAAAAAGAACCACTTCCACCACAAACAATTACTTTTTTCACAGGTCTATTTCCATCTACTACAGATACACTATCAATTTTTAACGCCTTTTTTATTGTTAAAATATAATCTTTTAAGCTTATTTCTTTAGGTAAAGTACCCATTCTACCTATGCCTTCATGAGGATTTTCTTCACCTTCTAAGCTTACAATATCCTCTAATTCTAATTTCCTTGCAAGTATATCATTTACTCCACCAATAACACTATCTAAATTTGTATGTGCAGAATAAACTGCAATATCAGCAGCAATTATCTTAAGAATCATTTCTGTTTGCCAATTTTCATTGGTTATTGTTTTTAATGGTTCTAATATTGCAGGATGGTGAGTAATAATCATATCTACACCTTCAGCAATAGCCTGTTCACAAACTTCTGGTGAAAAATCCAAAGCACCAATAACTTTTTTTACAGGTTTATCCACTCTACCTATCAATAACCCTACGTTATCCCATTTTTCCGCTAATTCTGGTCTTGCGAAATCATCTAAAATTTTAACAATATCTTTTACCGTAGCGTTCATAATATAGTTTCTCCAATTCTTGATAAATTTTTGTAATGCTAACAAATTTATCTGTTTTTTTCGCTGTTTCACTTTTACTCATATTGGCTAAAAGTTTTTCGTAATGCAAACATAACTTTTGCAAATATTTCTCAAACAAGCTATTTTGATTTTTTAACAAACAAGGACCTACTTCTAATTCTATATTTGTCAATGTAGTAGTAGGATAATCTGCTTTGCGAACTACTAATATTTCATATAAAATATTTCCTTCTTCCACAAGACCCTCATCTAAAAATTCAAATCCATTTTTATTTAACCATTGACGCAAACTATTACTAGCAGCCATTGGTTGTAGTACTATTGTAGAAAATGAGTTAGACACCTCTGGATTGCGGCTTAATATATCTATAATAGTAGAACCCCCCATGCCAGCAATAGCTAATGAATTCACTTCTCCTGGCTTAATACACTCTAATCCATTTCCTATGCGAACTTCTATTTTATTTTTATATCCATATGCAGCTACCGTATTTTCAGCAGCTTTACATGGTCCTTCTGCTATATCACAAGCAATTGCATTAGTTATCACACCTTCTTTTAAAAGCCATACTGGCAAATAAGCGTGATCTGTACCAACATCTGCCAAACTGCTATTTTTAGGAACAAAAGAAGCGATAGTCTGTAAACGTGTTCCAATATTCATGTTTCCTCCGATTAATTATGTATTCATTTAATTATAAATGGAAATAGAAATAAATTCAATAAAAAAGCGGTTCCTTATATAAGGAACCGCATAATTAACTATGGTGGGCCTACTAGGATTCGAACCTAGGACCAACCGGTTATGAGCCGGGGGCTCTACCACTGAGCTATAGGCCCATAGATAATGTCAACGTGACTATTTTATAATACCACGTTTCACTTGTCAAGCACCTAACTCTACTCTACAAAGTCTCTTAATTGAGAGCAACGTTTACTACGTAAGCGTCTTAAAGCCTTCGCTTCAATTTGACGAATACGTTCACGTGTTACACCAAAAGATTGTCCAACTTCTTCTAAAGTGCGTTGACGACCATCTTTTAAACCAAATCTTAATTCTAAAACCATACGTTCACGTGCACCTAGTCCGCTTAATACTTCGTTAAGTTTTTCACGCAATAAAGCATAAGAAGCTGCATCAGCTGGAGCTGGAGCATCATGATCTTCAATAAAATCGCCTAAATGAGAGTCTTCTTCTTCACCGATAGGAGTTTCTAAAGAAACAGGTTCTTGAGCAATTTTCATAATTTCTCTTACACGCTCTTCAGTAACATCCATTTCGACAGCAATTTCTTTAGGTAATGGTTCGCGGCCAAGTTCTTGTAATAATTGTCTTGAAACACGAATTAATTTATTGATTGTTTCAACCATATGCACTGGAATACGAATTGTTCTAGCCTGGTCAGCAATTGCTCTAGTAATCGCTTGACGAATCCACCAGGTAGCATATGTACTAAATTTAAAGCCCTTGTTATAGTCAAACTTTTCTACTGCCTTAATTAAACCTAAATTACCTTCTTGAATTAAATCTAAGAAGAGCATGCCGCGACCAACATAACGTTTTGCAATACTTACAACTAAACGTAAGTTAGCTTCTGAAAGAAGTTTTTTTGCAATATCACCTTGCTCGAATATCTCTTTTAATAATTTAGTATAAGTTTTTCTTAATTCAGCAACTTTTGCACTAGTAACTTTATTTGCAATAACAGTTTTATCCGCTTCTAAAGAATGTAACAAACTGTTAATTTCATAAAGTTCATGCATTTCTTTATCACTGTTTTCGGCATATTTAATGGTTACTTTTTCATATTCTTTATTAACGATTTTTTCATCTTCTAAAAGATTAATCAATCTTGCTCGTTCACTTTTAGTAAATTCTAATACTAGTTTTGAATATTTTTCTACAGTATAAGGCTTATTCGCATTTACTGCAGCTACTAAAATTTTCAAAGCATATCTTAAAGAACGTGTATTAGTAATTGTTTCTTCATTTTTAAGAGCTTTTTCAACACGTTCAATAGCATCTTTACTCTTTTTGTAAGGGACAACTACAGGGGCTACTTCTGCATCGCTCTCAAAACCATTGATAATGCGATCAGCTTGTTTACCTTTATCCATTCTTTTTGCTAATTTTACTTCATCTTCACCTTGTAAAAGAGGTACACGTCCGATTTCTTTCAAATACATACGAACTGGATCATCAATACTTACACCATCAGGAACAGATAAATTAGCTAGTTCACTTTCAGAAATCTCTTCTGTTTCATTATCTTCCTCTAATGGGTCAATATCATCAGTATCTTCTTCTTCTAAAATAACAACTTCTTTAGTAGTTAATGTTTCATATACTGATTCAATTTCTTCTGTAGATAATTCTTCTTTATCTAAAACATTACTGATATCCTCATAAGAAAGACTATTTCCATTAGCTTTAGCTTTCTTAAGAAGTTCATCAATTTTATCAGAGAGTACGCTATCTGCTTTTACATTGTTTTTATCTTTGTTTTTTCCTGCTTTAACTTCTGCTTTTACAGGAGCTTCCGCTACTTTTTTAGGAGCTTTAACTTCTGCTTTTACAGGAGCTTCCGCTACTTTTTTAGGAGCTTTAACTTCTGCTTTCACAGGAGCTTTAGCTACTTTTT
>CAMTOO010000061.1 GCA_947074185.1 uncultured Negativicutes bacterium | reverse complement strand
ATTACCCTAGTACATTAACATCTCAGTGCTAATAGCCGCCCATGTATTAAGGAACAATGCCTGGAATAGCTTTACAAAGAGTTGTTGTGCCAACGCCACTTGCACCAATAAGTGTGGTGAAAGAGCCTTTTTTTATTGCAAAATTAATGCCATCTAAAACAATTTTATCTTTGTTATAACCAAAATAAAAATTTTCGAATTCTATAACATTATTCATCATTGTCACCATCCTGAGCATAGAATAATTTCTTTACCGGCGGGAACAATAAGAATGTAATCAATCCATTTAAAACCCCTACTGTCACTATAACTGGAAGCATAGCGTAAATCCAAACACTCCAAGGTAAATTTAGTACAGCTTTTATAATTAATGTAAAAACACTTCCACTAGTCATAGTTGCGAGAAAACCTGTTAGGAAAGGACGAAAACGCCAATTTTCTAAACCTGCTGCGCACATACTTTTTACTAAAATAGCGCACACGAACGCACCACTAAGCTCACTAGCAATATTCCCTAATGGAAATGCAGACTTAGAGGACGGTACTAAAGTAATACCTGCGATAAAACCTATACCTAAAGCTTGTTTTAAAGTAGGGCGTGTTAAGTTAATAACTATTGAATACATAGCAATAGTCCAGTTCGGTGTTACCCCGCCAACATTTGGACTTACCGTATGCAAAATTATACCAATAGCGAAAAGCATCGCTGTAATAGCTACCCAGCGATACCCTTCTTGTGTAGGTTCAATTTTTATTAATTCTGGTCTTTGTTTTTCCATGAAATTTTACTCCAAATTTATCTAACTTTTACTCCAATGCCAGGTTTCATAGCATAACCAAGCTAATGAAACTCCAGCAAAATCAATTATAATATCTGTTACTAATGCAGTTCTTCCAGGTGCAAAAAGCTGAATACTCTCATCTAATAGCCCTATGAAGATACCTAGAAACAAAATATAACCAGTGGAAGTTCTGCGACTTACTCCAAAAGAAGCATATACATTGCAAAGTACTACCCCTAACAAAAAGTATTCAAACAAATGTGCAAATTTGCGCAAATTGTATTCGATATTACCTTGAGACGGAGTCATGCCTAGCATGCGTTCTACATCATTAATAATTGAAACTAGTAGCTGACTTGCACCATGAGATTGCTCTGCAGGCAAATATGAATTGTAGAAAATAAAACAAACTAACATTGCTAATAAAAATAGCCATAAAGCCTTTCTCATCTATCAGCAACTCCTTCCTTCAATTATAGGTTGCGACTTAACATATCCATAACCATCATATTACTTACAACACCAATACCACCAGGAACTGGAGTAAAGGCAGAAGCTTTTTCTGCTACAGTTTCTGCTACGTCACCTACTAATTTATCTCCTACAGAGTTGATACCTACATCTACGATTACAACTCCGTCTTTTACCATTTCTGGTTTTACAAATTCAGGAATACCAACTGCTGCCACGATAATATCTGCTTTTTGCAAATGACTTGCAATATCTACAGTACGAGAGTGACAGATAGTAACTGTTGCGTTTTCTTGAAGCAATAATAAAGCAACAGGTTTACCAACAACATTACTTCTCCCAACAACTACTACGTTTTTACCGCTAAGTTCAATGTTGTAGTGCTTCAAAGTAGCCATACACGCTCTTGGAGTGCAAGGAGCCCAAGCTGTTCTGCCCATATATAAGTCCCCTGCATTCAAAGGGTTTAGGCAGTCTACGTCTTTATTTGGGGCAAGTGCTGCACCAATTGCATCGCCATTAATATGTTTAGGCATAGGCATCATTGGCAAAATACCAGTAATGCTTTCATCCATATTTAATTTAGTAATTTCAGCAATAACTTGTTCTTGTGTAGATTCCGCTGGTAACACAATTGTTTTTGCATTTACTCCAAGGCTTTCAGCCATTTTCACTAATCTTCCGGTATAAACTCCAGATGCTGGATCATCTCCAACAAGCACAACTGCTAAAGAAACTTCTTTACCTTGACCTTTTGCTACCGCAATTTTAGCAGCAATTTTTTCTCTGTATGCATCTGCAACAGCTTTACCTCTCATCATTAGAGTTTCCATTTTAGCTATGCCTCCTTATCAATAGGGAAAGGACAGTTTTAACTGCCCTTCCAGTATTATTTTTATTTTATTTAGAATAAACCACTAATAACTCCATCATCGCTTACATCAATTTTTTCAGCAGCTGGAACTTTTGGTAAGCCTGGCATTGTCATAATGTCGCCAGTTAATACAACAACAAAGCCTGCGCCAGCACTGATGCGGCAGTTTTTAATAGTCATATTAAAACCACTTGGTCTGCCTAATAAACTAGGATCATCAGAGAAAGAATATTGGGTTTTCGCCATACAAATTGGTAAATTGCCATAACCATTTTTTTCGAAATCTGCTAAAGCTGTTTCTGCTTCCTTAGCATAAGAAACGCTTCCAGCTCCATAGATTTCTTTAGCAATGGTTTCTATTTTTTCTTTTAAAGAAAGTTCTGATTTGTAAATAGGAGCAAAGTTTGCTGTACCACTTTCCGCTAAAGCAACAACTTCATTTGCAAGTTCAATACCGCCTTCGCCACCTTTAGCAAATACATCACTAAGAGCAACATTTACACCAAGATTAGCACAATGAGCGCGAACTGCTTCTAACTCTTCTGCTGTATCTTGTTCAAAGATATTAATTGCTACTACTAAAGGTACTCCGAATTTTTTAACATTTTCAATATGTTTTTCTAAATTACCAAGACCTTTTTTTACAGCTTCTACATTAGGTGTTTTTAACTCAGTTTTTGCTACACCACCATGCATTTTAAGTGCTCTTACAGTTGCTACAATAACTGTTGCATCTGGTTTTAATTCTGCATAACGACATTTAATATCGAAGAATTTTTCTGCACCTAAATCTGCACCGAAACCTGCTTCTGTAATAGTATAATCAGCTAATTTCATTGCAGTTTTTGTTGCCATAACACTATTACAACCATGTGCAATATTGGCAAAAGGGCCACCGTGAATAATAGCTGGTACATTTTCTAAAGTTTGTACAAGGTTAGGTTTAATCGCATCTTTAAGTAATGCTGCCATAGCACCTTGTGCATTAATCATCCCTGCAGTAATAGGTTTTCCGTCATAATCATAAGCTACAATAATTTTGCTTAAGCGTTCTTTGAGATCACTTAAACCACTTGCTAAGCAAAGAATAGCCATTACTTCTGAAGCTACAGTAATATCAAAGCCATCTTGACGAGGCACGCCATGAGCTTTACCACCAAGGCCTACAACGATATTTCTTAGTTCGCGATCGTTCATATCCACAACACGTTTCCAAGAAATACGACGTGGATCAATATTTAAGGTATTACCTTGTTGAATGTGATTATCAAGCATAGCTGAAAGGAGCATATGTGCAGAAGTTATAGCATGAAAATCCCCTGTAAAGTGCAAATTAATGTCTTCCATAGGAACTACTTGGGAATAACCGCCACCAGCAGCACCACCTTTAACACCCATACATGGTCCTAAAGAGGGTTCTCTTAAAGCAACAAGTACTTTTTTGCCTATTTTCATTAAGCCTTGAGCTAAACCTACTGTTGTTGTAGATTTCCCTTCTCCAGCAGGAGTCGGAGTTATTGCTGTTACGAGAATTAATTTTCCAGCTTTTTCGGATTCCATTCTACGAATTAAATCCATAGATAGTTTCGCTTTATAGCGACCATAGAGTTCTAGATCATCTTCGGAAATACCTATTTTTTTAGCCACCTCAACTATAGGTAACATTTTAGCCTGTTGGGCAATTTCAATATCTGATAACATAATTACTCCCCCTAACCTTTTCATTTCTTGCTATTAAATTCTACTATTTATTCTAGTTTAAATACTTAAAAAATTATTGTCAAATTATTTAAACCAAACTCTAATCTTCGTACCTTTTTCCACAACAGCTCCTGGTGAAGGTGCTTGTTGGAAAGCTCTACCACTTCCATATGGAACAAGCTCTAGATTTCCTTTTTCTAAACATTGCAAAGTAGAACGGATATCAAGTCCTGTGAAATCAGGTATTTTATATCTACCATCTTCTACTTGCTCTAATACAGCAACTTTTTTAACTGATGCAGGTGCTGCAGTTTTAGAATTTGCTGCTTCAAAGGAAGGAAGCCCTTCGGAACTACTTGGTTGAATACCTTTAGCAACTAGTATTTGTTGTAAGGTATCTCTAAATATAGGTGCCGATACTTGCGAGCCATAGAAAGCTCCTTGCGGTGTATCAAGCATTACTAACATTACATATTGAGGTTTATCAGCAGGAACAAAACCAACGAAAGATGCAATATATTTACCTGCGGCATAACCGCCACCTTCTGCTAATTTTTCTGCTGTACCTGTTTTACCAGCAATACGATAACCTTTAATAGCAGCTGTTTTACCACCGCCGCTACTTACTACTTCTTCCATCATACCACGCATCTGTGCAGCTACTTCTTCAGAGATAACACGTCGTTCAATCTTTTTACGACCTTGTCTAATAATCTCTCCATTTGGAGCAACTACTTTGTCGATTATATATGGTTGAACAAGTTCTCCGCCATTTGCAACAAAGCTAATAGCTCTTACCACTTGTAAAGGAGTTACTGCGATACCTTGACCAATAGCCAAAGTCGCAACATCTGGTAAATACATATCATCAGGATTATATAAGATACCTTCTTCTTCGCCAGGAAGTTCTATCCCTGTTGGTTCCCCAAAACCAAAGCGCTTTGTATATTCTATTTCGCGTTTCGCCCCAAGTTTAAGTCCAAGTTCTACCATACCTGTATTGATAGAATATTTGATAACATCGCTAAACGGTACTTGTCCCATACCAGAGCCGTCCCAGTTACGAATGCGTCTATCTGCAACTTGAATACTACCTTGATCATTAATAATTGTAGATGGTGTTATTAAACCTTCAGCAAGACCCATTATTCCTACTATTGGTTTAAATACAGAACCAGGTTCATAAACAATAGATATAGCTCTATTTAACCAAGTGTTAGATGGATATTCACCAAAATCATTTGGATCAAAAGTTGGCCTACTAGCCATACCTAAAATTTCGCCAGTATATGGATCCATGATTATTGCAGCCGCACCTGCAGCATTTGTTCTTTTTATAGCATCATCCATTGCATCTTCTAGAACAAATTGCATTTTACTATCTAAAGTCAAATACACAGATGAAACATCTTGTATTAATTTATCGTGGAGACCACTTTCTGCAACCGGTCTTCCAAGTGCATCTACTTTTTCTTCTCTGCGATAAACCGAGCCTTTTAATACACTATCTAATACTAACTCTATACCTGCAAGACCACTGTCATCCGTACCAACAAAACCTAGTACTTGAGCAGCCATATTGCGTTTGTTGTAATAACGTTTGCTTTCCTTTTCAAAGTGAAGACCTGGAATATTATGCTCTTTAATAATAGTTTCAACTACTTCGCTTTCTTTTGGTGATAATGAACGTTTAATCCAAACGAACTGTCCTTTTAAAGAAAAATCTTCATAAAGACTATCTTCTTTAATATCTAATACTGGTGCTAATAACCTTGCTGCTAAGCGTCTAATGTTACGCACCGCGCCTTGATCATCTTTATTCTTCGGATTATCTTCCATCTGAGAAGGATCCGCATAGAGAGAATTAGCCATAATACTAACTGCTAGTTCTTCACCATTACGATCTAAAATCCTACCACGAGGAGACATCTTCTTTATCTTATCTGTAATTTGCACAGTAGCTTTTTTACCATACTCCGTGCCGCTTACAATTTGAACCCAAGCCAATCTCACTACAATCAAAAGAAATAATGTTATAAAGAATAATCCTAAAAATCCAAATCGTCTATAAGAATTTCTTAAATTACCTCGGCCACTCATTAAATCCCCTCCTATTCTCGGAAGGTCTAACTACCCTAACTCCGTTTCTTTCAACTGCTGGTTTTCCTTGAGCAACTCGCTCTTGTTTTAATTCCTCTTTAGCTTCTTGGTGGTAAACAGAAATTACCAGTCCTAGGGAAACTAAATTCATAATCATAGAGGTACCACCATAACTAATAAAGGTTAATGGAACACCTATTACTGGTAATAAACCACAAACCATTGCCATATTTGCAACTGCTTGTCCTATTAGCAAAAATGTTGCGCCACTTACTAACAAAAAGCCTCTTTCATCTTTTGTACTCATCGCAATTCTAAAAAGTGCTAGTGCAAAAATCGTAAAAGTTCCTACAAGTGCTAATGCTCCTAAAAATCCCCACTCTTGGCAGAAATTTGCAAAAGCAAAATCCGTATGCGCTTCAGGTAAATAGAAGAACTTACTTGTCCCTTGTCCCCAAGGCGTGCCAACTATACCACCACTACCAATAGCCAAAAGAGATTGTGCCATTTGATAACCGCCACCACGTTCATCTCCGCCTTGTTGAAGCCATAACATTATTCTTTGTAAACGATATGGTGCAGCGATTGCTAAAACACCTGCCATAGCCATACCTCCAGCAACTAATACTAATACTTGTTGTTTGGAAATACCTGCTACTAAATACATGCCTAACATTAAGGCGAATACTATTGCTGCTGTACCTAAGTCAGGTTGTTTGAAAATCAAGAACGAATAACCAAAAGCTAAAATAACACCTAGTCTAGTTTTTGGCCCCCACAAACTTATTTCTATACCTTTTTTAATACGCATTCCAAGATAAGAGGAAGCATACATAATAATCACTACTTTTGCTATTTCAGAAGGTTGAACTGAAATACCTGCAAGATAGAACCAGCGTCTTGAACCATTTACTACAACACCTACTACATCCAGTGCCAATAATGCTACAAAAACTATCCCGTATAACAAATTACAAAATCTTGAAGAAAGTAAATATTTGTAATTTATCTTCCAACCAATAAACCACATCAAAGACAAACCTATTGCTGCATAGGCGGCATATCTTTTTAGAAAGAATTTGCCATCATTAAACATTGCTTCAGCGCGCACGAAACTAGCACTAAAGACATTAATGCAACCTATTATCATCAATATAATTGTTAGTGTAATAATGGCATCTTTAGGGTTATCCCAAATGATGAAGCGTTTATTCATTAGCTCCTCCTGGCGTTATTTAAAAACTATTTCACAAAAATTAATCGGTGTACCTAAAGCACTAAAACGTTTTTCATATTCTGTCTGAACTTCATTTTCATATTCAGAATTATGAAGATCATAACTTAAAGCAATAATTTCTACACCAAACGCTTTAAACTCTTCTACCGAAAAATCAAATAAAATTCTATTGTCAGTTTTAAAGCGTAAATGTCCACCTGTGCCTAAAAGCCTAGCATATTTTTCTAAAAAATTACGGTGTGTTAAGCGTCTTCTTGCGTGACGAGCTTTTGGCCACGGATCGCTAAAATTCAAATAAATTTCTTTGATTTCTCCTGGCTCAAACCATTCTTCTAAATGTTCCGCATTCCCGTAAATTACTTTTACATTATCAAGGTTAGCTTCTTTAGCTTTTCTAGCTGGATAATAAGCAATATCATGTTGAGACTCAACGCCAATAAATGCTTTTTCAGGGTGCAATTCTGCCATGCCGACAATGAATCTTCCTTTACCACAGCCTATTTCTAAACAAAGTCGTTTCTCAGGAAAGATTTCTTGCCAATGACCTTTTTTCTCTGCTAAGCCATCAAAATAAACATACTCATCTTGCAATTCTTTCATTGCTTCTGTAATCCAAGGTTTTCTTCTTAAACGCATCTATTTCATCCTTTTATTAAAGTTTATTCCTAATTTTTAAAAGCAAACAAAGCTATGAAGGCAAATTCTTTCATAGCTTGTTTTTTATTTTTTTATTCCTAAATCGTATTTTTTAATATAACGGTCAATCTTTACCTGTCTAACATCTATCATTATTGCTATTTTACTGATATTACCACCAGCTGCTTTCCATATTTCAATACATGCTTCTTGATCTTACTTTCTCTATTTTTCTAATGTTTT
>CAMTOO010000060.1 GCA_947074185.1 uncultured Negativicutes bacterium | reverse complement strand
TGTTAAATTTACATTGCTCTTTGCCGACATATTAATACTACCGTCGTCACCCGTTACTTATGCTCCTGCTACTTGATATATATTAGTAATAGTACCTTGTGCATTACTATTGCTCTTTGTAGTAGTCGTAAAATTAATATCTCTTCCTGCTGTTAAACTCATTTCATCTTTTGCAATCAAAGTACCGCCCACATTATTTATATCATTTTGGGCGTCTAAAATTAAGGTAGAGCCTTGTATTGTTCCACCTTGATTATTTATATTAGTTGCTGAAATTTTTGTAGTATCTCCTGCTACTATTGAACCTTGATTCAAAATATCATTTGTTACTTTTGCATCAATATCTTTTGCACCAATAACTGCTGTTCCCGCTGGGTATGTTTTTACATCTGCTTGTGCTACATATACTTCTGGTACAAGGGCTTTTACTATTTCACCTGTTGGTAATAATACTTCTTTTTCTACCATCCATACAATACTTGTTTCTAGATTTGCAATTTGTTCTGCTGTTAATGCTACGCCTACGGTTACGTTATTTGTTTTCGCATATTCTACTGCATTATCCATTAATGCTTGGTATTGTTCTTCTGCACTTGCATAGTCATTTAAATACATTAATCCCGTTACATTCATTATTTGTTCGGTAATAAGTTTTTGTTCATAATATCCATCACCAAGTCGTTTTGCTAATTTATCAGGATCATAATTTAGTTGATTTAAATAATATTCCGAACTTAAATAATTCTTATAATTTGTATATGCTGGATCTGTTTCTATATAGCTTTTAGCTGTAATACTAGTATTTACTAAATATAAACTACTATTTGGTATCGTCAACCCAACATTACTTCCATTTGGCGTAAAAGGTGAAATTGTATTATCTTTAAATTTTGTTGCTGCTACTGATATAGTTTGAAATTGTTCTGGTGGAATATATCCAGTAGTACTTGTCCCTATGCCATCTGTTCCGCTTTTATAATCTCTCCAGAAACTTGATACTAAACCTATATCTACTGTTCTTCTTCTACCAACGCCTTCAATATTATTTAATGTTCCTATATTAGCGGTCAAAGTATTACCTGCTGTTATATTACTTTTATCATTAGTTACTACATCCGCTGTAATATTCATGTTTTTCCCGCTTATTATTTTGCCAGGATCTGTTTGAGTTATTACATCTTCATATGTATAACGAGTATATCCATACATCAACCATTCTTCAAAATCACCTTCCGGTGTATGTAGATAATGAGATTCATCTGGATAGATATATACCAGTATATCTGTTGGTCTTATATCTCTAGATGGCCAAAATGGTATATCGCCCCATTCCTCACTACCACTTCGATACTTAAACGGACTTCCTGAGCCTTGGTATTCTACTATATTTTCTTCTGTTTTTACTAGTTGTTCTTCTGTTGCAAAATGTTCGTTTTTATTAAGAATGCTCTTTGCATTAATAGTCATATTTTCGCCAGATTCTATCGTAGCACTTTTATTAACAATGCTATTAGCCTGTCCTACTACATTACCTGAAGCATCTATATTTCCACCTATATTCATATCTTTTTCAGCAGAAATAAGACCATGTTCTATATTAACAAGGTCTCCTACTCCTAAATTCATGTTTTCTCTTGCTGCTATTACTGGCGCACTACTACCAGCTAAATTATTTAACGCTCTTGCATCTATATTAACTTGCGTTCCATAGATGCGTCCTGTCTCTACATTATTTAAAACATTTGTTTTAATATTTGTTTCTTCCGCATTGATAAGACCTGTGTTAGTTAGGTTATTACTTACTACAAGTCTTACTTTATCACCATTTATTTTATTAGAATTATTTAAGTTATTAGTGGTTATATTAAGTTCTTTTCCACTAATAATTTCACTATTGTTAATTATAGTATCACTAGTTAAACTGAGATTGTTATTAGCTAAAACACTACCTTCGTTACGCACCTCACCAGTAGTATTTAATGTTAAATTGTTTTCTGCACCTAATAGACCTGTATTTTTTACTGCTCCATTTGCATTTAAATTGAGATTTTCTTTTGCTACGATCTCTCCTGTATTTTCAAAACCGCTATTAGTACTTACATCTACATTTTTATTTGCATGTACTTTATCTTTTACTACTATTTTGCCTTCTTGAGTAAGTGTTATTCCGTCTGTATAGGCATTTAATGTGCCTTCCATATTAACCCCTACACCTTTTCTTGTACCAACTAACATTATTTTGTTAGCATACATACCACCAAGTGCTGCTACATCTAAACTTATCCCTTGTGCTGTATTGTCTAGAGTTTCAATGCTTTCTGTTTCGTAGTTTATTTTATTGCTTCCTGTTATTACATGCACATCATTTCCCCAAAGACCTGCATTTATCTTTACAGCATTTGCATATAGATCTACTCTAGTTGCACTACTACCATCTAACCCTTGGTCATTTATAGCTATCTCACCATTTGTTATATTAAAACCATTTAAATTCCCTAAAAAATCTAGTTCTGGTTTACCTGCAACTAACGTTGCTCTTGTTGTATTTATAAAACCTGTATTATTACTTAAAATACCATTTGGATTTGCTAAAATTAAATCCGCTCCATTTCCTGCGATTTCTAAATATCCATCTAAAGCTGTAGGCAAGTTTCCTGTTACTTCATTCAATATTACTTTTGCAAAATTCCCATTTAAATATTGGTTGCCTGCAATATATCCTGCAAGTTGTGTGTTTGATTCTTTTGCACTATTATTAAAGATTATCCCCGCGTTACCAACTTGTAAATCTAAATATTGGTTATGAGATAATCCATTATTATTAGGAGTTCTAACATTTACTATTTTAGTTCCATTTGCTGCATCTAAAACAGCCGGATTTTTGCCTTGTGTAGCATCTGGAACAACTACTGTTGCTGCATACGCCACTGTATTTAATTGTAGTGATAATAAAATTGCACTTACAATACCTTTTTTTAAAAGTTCTTTCTTGAATCCCCGTTTCATATTTACATCCCCTTTTTTAACAAAAACTGCATATGTTCACATAATCCTCATACTTCAATTTTACTACTTATCTATATAAAAAGATATTTATTTTTTTGTACAGTAGGTTACAATTTTATGCAATAAAAATATCCGCTATTAATAGCGGATATTTTATTTTAAGTTAAATACTATTGGTATATTTGCATAACAACGTACAGGTCTTCCATATTGATCAAGACCTGGATTAAATCTCATACGTCTACCTGCACTTACTGCAGCATTATCTAAGGAACTATCTCCTGAAGATCCTCCTACGCTAACAGATTCAACTCCGCCATCTTTACCAATAAGAATTCTTAAGTATGTTGTACCTGTAATTTTCTTATTGAAAGCAGCAGCGGGATATTCTGGCTTTGCACTTCGTCTTACACTTGGTGGAACTGCTGGTCTTTGTACTTCATTACTCGCCTCACCTTGACCAGCGCCAGCAGCTGTACCATCTCCTTGAGTTCCAGTACCCGCTGAATTGGCGTTAGAGTTAATGCCAGTACCTGTATTATTAGTATTAGTTTGTTGATTATTATTTTGGCTTGGCTGTTTTGTTTGTTGAGATTGGTCCGGCTTAGGCACAGGTGGCTTCGGCTTTTCATCCTTCTTATCAACAATATCCTCAGCAGTTGGTGGGCGTACAGTGTCTTCTGGTGGTGTCGGCTCATTCTGTGCCACAGGAGCAGGTGCTGCTGATCCACCAAATACTGAAACTTGATATATAGGTTCTTCATTAACATCTTTATAAGCATAGACACCAAGAAGCCCTATACATCCTAATACAACCACATGAATAGCTACTGATGCCAGCAAGCTTTTCTTTGATCTATCTAATTTCATTTTTTACTTTCTCCACTATCGGCAGCTAAACCAATTTTTGAAATACCTGCTGTTTTAAATGAATCTAATAATTCAATTACAGTTTTATAATTTACATCACCATCCGCACGAATAATTACCGCAAAATCTTTATTTTTTGCGTATTCTTCTTTTGCTTTAGCAATTAATTCATTTCTTGAAATCAAATTATTTTCTAACCAAAATGCTCCGTCACCCTTTATAGTAACGTTGAATTTAGATTGCAATTGAGTTTGAGTGTTTTGAGCAATTGGAAGCCTTACTGGAATTGTTTTAAGTTCGCTCATATACATAGTACTTAGAATGAAAAATACTAATAATAGAAATATCATATCAATCATCGGACTAAGCATCATTTCAGGAGCTGATGTTGCTTTACGTTTACGTAATTTAATCATTTTAATCCCCTTTTATCTTAATCCAAGTTTTTAGCTATCGCTTCTAACAATGTATTTCCCATTACTTCTATATTTAACGTAATTTCTTTTAATCTTTTTGCAAAATATGCATGGAAGCAAATTGCAACAATAGCGATGCTAAGACCAAATACTGTTGTAATAAGCGCTTCACCAATACCTGCAGTAACAGCCATAGGATTATCTGCTCTCATATTTAATGAATTAAAAGATGCGATCATGCCAGTAATTGTACCTAAAAGACCAAGCACTGGAGCTAAACTTATGATAACGCCTAAATAAGAAAGATTTGTTTCGAATTTATCAATAGCACGTTCTGCTCTTGCTGCAACAAAATCTTCTAAACGTTCAAAATTACCATGGCGCGCCATAACAACAGTCGCAAGCTTAGCGATTTCGCCATTAGTATTATCTGCTAATTTTTTAGCATTTGACCAATCATCTTTCTCGATATAATCACAAAATTCATCAGTAAATGCTTGTCCACTGTCTGCTTTTTTATAAAATAAGTAACGTTCCACACCTATTGCCACTACAATAATTGAACAAAAAAGTAGCGGATACATTACAGGACCGCCTTTAACAAAATAATCTAAACCCGTTCCAAAAACATTCATTTAATTTAGCCTCCAATTTTATAATCATTTACAAATTTCTTGAATCAATAATTCTTCTCTACTATCTCTTATATTTTTAGTAGATATCTCAACACCATTAGTTAGAGGGTTCTTCACCACTTGCACAGGCACATTATACGCCTTTGAAAGATTTTCTTCTGTGAGAACTTCATCAGGTGAACCATCAGCAATAATAGTACCAGAACCTAATAAAATCAATCTACTGCAATATTTAGCAGCTAAATTTAGCTCATGCACTACCATTAAAATAGTTTTTCCAGCCTTACATAAATTATGAGAAAATCTAAATATATCTTCTTGATAAACAATATCAAGACCAGTAGTTGGCTCATCTAGAAAAAGCATTGGTGTCTTTTGAGCTAACACTTTTGCCAATAAAATTCTTTGCCTCTGTCCACCAGAAACTTCTGCAACAGGCGTATCCATAAATTCGCTTACCCCTGTATATTCCATACAAAGTTTTACTATTTCTTCATCTTTAGCACTTTCGCTTTCCCACCATTGCAAATAAGGATAACGCCCAGCCATAACTAAATCTTTTCCTTTGTAGCCAAAAGATAGATCCACATGCTGTTGTAAATACGCCACAGTTTGAGCGAATTCACGTTCTTCTATTTTTTCAATATTCACTTGGTTAATTAAAACTTCTCCTTTAAGCTTTGGTAATAATCCTCTAATTGTTTTTAATAAAGTACTTTTCCCTGCGCCATTTGGACCAATTATACCAACTAATTCTCCGTCAGTAATTGAAAAGCTAACGTCTTTTAAAACAGTTTTATTATCATAGCCAATAGTTAAGTTTTCTAAAGATAGGATTGCAGTTGTCATATACTTAAAGCGTTCTACGCTCCTCCATTGTTCACTAGCGTTTTAAGACACTAAGTTGTGTTTTTATATTTTTTTCTAAATCTTTAAAATCTTTATAAGCTAATTCATGAACTAAGTATTTTGGTTTAACCAAATCAATTATTTCATTAACTTTAGATGATGTAAAAGGTTTATGTTCATCTATCTTGCTAATATGTGTTAACTTAGCATGTATATCTACATTTTTAGGTGGATTTTTAGATAATTTTTTTACATATGCACCTGTTAAAGAACAACTTAGGTGTATTCCTTTAATATATTTAGCGTAATCACCTAAATTCCTAATAGTTTCACAAACATAATCAATAGCTTCTTCTTCCGTTTTCAAGTCCGGATTCGTATTCATTAAATGTCCTGTATCAAGCATTATACCAACATTTTCACGTTTAACCAGTTGGAAAAACTTAGCTACAATTTTTTGATCAGTTAGTCTTAATCCAGGCCACCAAAGATTTTCAAAAAGTACTGTAACATTTTCTGGTATTTTATGAGCAACTCTATTAAAAACACTTGCTGCGGCACGCACTACTTCTAAATCTGTATGTGCAAAATCAAAAGAAAAAATTTCTTCATCACTAGCGTCACTAACATGCATAACCAAATATTCTGGATTCTCTAAAAGAGCGGCTTCAATATTACGCTTAATCTGTAACAGCCATGCAGCTTTAGTCGTCCCACCATAATATTCATCAATTTCTTTTTGACTTTTATATATTTTGTTTAAGCGTTCGTCATTTTCGCGCCAAAAATCTAACCATGCTGGCCAAAACCTAAGATGCGCGCCTATTGCTTCTGACTCAAAAGATTGCAAGTATGGATTACTACGATAAACATTTAACTCCACACCATCCAAATCTAATGTATTAATAAACATATTTAAGTCTTTTCCTGATTTTTTAATTTCTTCTTCATATTCAGGAATACAACAATAGTTAAATACTTGTTTCATATTTCACCCCATATATTGATATTATTTAAAATCTACTACAGATATATGATTATAACCTTCTGGTAATTTAAATTCATCTCCATATACCAAATACGCAATTTCTTGAACACCAAAAACAAAATCTTGTGTAACATTATAAATATATTCTTCTCGTGGATAAACGAATTGTTTTTCTTTAACTGCCTTTAATGTTTGTAAAGAAGGATCAGTTAAAAATTCTTCTGCATATTTATTGTTATCAAATTTACCATGATCGTTGTAAGCAGGTAATATAATAACATCTGGATTCATTTCAATTAATCTTTCTTTTCCTAATACTTGTCCGTTTCGTATTCCTAATTTAGAAATACCATTAATTACTCCTGCGTATTTACACATATCATCAAAAGCAGAACCTTCGCCACCATAAGAAGCAATTAATGAAATCAAGGCCACAGTTTTCCGTTTTGCAAAAGGTATTTGATTTACTTTTTCTTCAATAGCATTTAATTTCTCATCCACTATTTTTAACATTTCTAAACCTTTATTTGATTCACCTATAGCATTTGCGATAGTTATAATATTACTACGAATTTCTGTAACACTCGAAGAATTATTACAGACAATGACCTTTATTCCTAAATCGCGTAATGAATCTACCAGCTCAGGTTTAGCCCAATTAGGCACTAATACTAAATCTGGTTGTAATGAAAATATTTCTTCTGTTGACGGATTTTTGAGCCTGTGCTTAATATTTTTCACCAAAGGCGAAATATTAGAACTTTTAGGATCATCAGCAAAATAACTTACTGCAAGAATTTTTTCAGGTGGCACCATACCAATAATAATTCCATCTAAATCAGATATATAACTAATTATTTTTTCTGGTTTCTTATTAAAGTTTACTACTGTACCTTGAGCATCTTTAGTGCTATAAAGTATTTTTTCAGGTGCCTTAGCTTCTTGTTTGCAGCCACTTAAAATTATCATAGAGATTGCTATAATCCCAAGTAGCAATAATTTCATTTTTTTACTCATATTGCCTCCTAGTTACCTTTTTTTATACTTCTCAACAAGTATAAAAAGTAAGGAGTGCCAAGTAATGCAGTCATTATACCTACTCGAACTTCTGATGGCGGTACAATAACACGTCCCACAGTATCACAGAACACTAAAAATATTGCTCCTGCTAATTCACTTGTAGGAATTAAAATTCTATGATCAGGACCAACTAACATTAGAATAATATGTGGTACGACAAGACCAACACAACCAATATGACCCCTAACACAAACTACTGTTGCTGTAGTTAAT
>CAMTOO010000059.1 GCA_947074185.1 uncultured Negativicutes bacterium | reverse complement strand
TTAACTTTATGTAAAAGCAGAATTTTAATAAACTGGAAAAATGAGAGTTGAGTTTCTAATACTTGTATGTGATTTTAAAGTACTACTCTACTGTTTTTTGGGGTTCTGGTTACTAAATAATTTTGAATTTCTTTTAAAGATAGCCCTATTTCTTTAAGCACTAATATTGTATCCAAAGTATCCAATTGTTTAGCGCCATAATAACGATAACCATTGTTAGGATCAATGTATTCAGGCTTAAAAATGCCCATCTTATCATAATAAATCAAAGTTTGATTGGATATTTTTTGGTATTTAGCTAATTCACCTATAGAAAATAAATTTTTCATAAAACCTCCTTGACCTTATAGTAACTATAACCTTTATGATGTATTTAGGCAAGCTTTTTATCAAGGAGGTTATATTATGTTATCTAAATTCGAAAAACCAATTACTTATATAGAATTCTTAAAGACTTTGATGCCATCAATTATCACTATGGTGCTTTTATCATTCTATACTACCATTGACGGCTACTTCGTAGCTAAATACGTCAATTCTGATGCCTTAGCAACTATAAACATTGTCATTCCTATTATTTGTATTGTTTTTGGTGTAGCTGTTATGCTTGCTACTGGAAGCAGTGCTATTATTGGTGAAAAATTAGGTCAAAAGAAGTATGTTGAAGCTAATAACATTTTTAGTTTCATATGTCTTGCTTTAGGGGTATTTGGGGTTTTATTCACGATAAGCGGATTATTATTTCTCGAAGATATTGTGTCTATCCTAGGCGCAAGCGAAAAATTATTACCGCATATTAAACCATATGCTTGGTTCATTTTTTTAGGAACAATTCCAATGGTTTTTAAAGTATTCTTTGAATATCTGTCTAGAACTGATGGTAATCCAAAAGTCTCTCTCATCATGGCCATATTAGGCCTATCTATTAACGTTGTCCTAGACTATATATTTATTGCTAAATATAATTTAGGAACAACTGGTGCAGGACTTGGAACTTTTATTTCTATATTTATAAGTTTCTGCATTGGTTTGTTTTATTTTCTTAAACTTAGCTCTATCCGTTTTGTAAAACCTACCATTAATTGGTCTGTTTTACTAAAAGCTTGTTCAAACGGAAGTAGCGAAATGTTTACCGAACTTTCAACAGGTATTACAACATTCTTATTTAACTTCATCTTGTTCAAATACTATCAAGAAAACGGTATTGCAGCCATCACTATTATTATGTACATTTATTATTTTTTTGCTTCTTTTTACTTAGGAATTTCTGCTGCCACAGCTCCTATTATTAGTTTTAATTTAGGCAGAAAAAACGATTATAAAATCCAAGAAATTTTAAAGTACAGTTTTTGGACAATTTGCGGAACATCTATTTTAATTTTAATGACTTCATATTTTGCTGGTTCAAAAATCATTAGCATATTCACTCACGAACAAGCTGTTTTTAACCTCACTTTATATGGTTTTAAAATTTTCTACCCTGTATTTTTATTTCTTGGTGTTAACATTTTCTTGTCTGGCTACTTTACAGCCTTAGGAAATGGTACGGTTTCTGCCACGATTTCTATGCTACGCTCATTTGTTTTCATAGTTATCTTCATCTTTAGCTTGCCATATATTTTAGGCGTTAAAGGCATTTGGGCAACTGTCCCTTTTTCAGAAACATTAACCGTATTTATTTCTTATGTGCTTTATAAAAAATTCGGAAGAATTTGGCTCACTAGAAATAACAAGGCTATTTAACTACTAAAAAGAGTTGGATTATTTCTATTCCAACTCTTTTCACTTTCTAAAACCAACTACTTTGGTACCGATAACTTTGCCAAATATGCTTATCATTTTTCCAGAGTATTTTTACCGATCCCAACAAATCCGTTCTCAAAACTTGCATATTTCTAACATGCAAACGTTGTAATACATCTTTATTTGGATGTCCGTACAAATTATTTTTACCCACAGAAACAACTGCTAATTTTGGTTTCAAAACATCTAAAAACTCTTTGCAGGTAGATGAGTTAGAACCATGATGAGATACTTTTAGCAAATCACATTTTTTACTCGTCCAAAAATTAATCGCTTCAATCTCTTCATTTTCAGATGCATCCCCAGTAAAAATTAAATTTTTCCCAGCACTTACTATTTCAGTCACTAAGGATGTGTCATTAGGTTTACCTGAAGGCGCTGTACCACCTGCTAATATATTGATTTTACAATCTGCTAAATTAAAGGTCGCTCTTTTACTAATCGCATGAACCTTTGTTGCTAGCGTTAAACTCTTCAACGTCATAACAACATCTGTTGCAGTTTTCCCATCCGCTGGAATTAAAAGGTTCTTGATTTTGAAATTCCTTGCAACTGCAGCCGCGCCACCTGCGTGATCATGGTCTCCATGGCTAAGCATAAGCACATCAATTGTGTTAATCCCTAAGTATTGTAAATATGGCGTTACCACCATTTCGCCTATGTCATAATCACCATCTAAGCCCCCTGTATCTATAACGATATTTTTACCTTTAGGTGTGATTATTACAGCTGCATCTCCTTGACCTACATCCATAAAATATACTGTTAGCGGGAACTCGACAAATCTAACATACCCTAATATTCCTATAGTAAAACAAAGAAACATTGTGAAAAGGATGTTTCTTTTTCTTTGGGAAAATATTACAAAAGGTTCTACATCAAAATAAATAGCAATAAAAACATAGTAAGTAACTAACAGTACTAACGATAAATGCCCTGTATTAAAAGCTAAATAATTCCCACTACCAATGACTTCTAAAAACTTTATAACCAAAGTAGCTAAAAATATTGCAGGCATTAAAAATATATTTGCCAAAAATGGCACAATTAAATAAATCATGAATCCAACTAAAAAACAAATTACTGCTATTTCTAATATTGGTACTACTAAAAGATTTATTAGTACAGAAAAAATTGGCAAGCGATTAAAATAATAGATTATAAATGGTAATGTTGCTAATTGAGAACATAGTGAAATTCCTAGTAGTTCTCGTATTATAGTAGGCCAGTTTTCAGGCATAAACGCTAATACTTTATCATATAAAACGATTAATCCAAATACACTTACAAAAGATAGCTGAAACCCTATATCTACTAGCCATAGTGGATTTATTAAAAGCATTAGCCACGCAACTAACATTATGATCCTCAGGGAATCTACTTTTAACTTCTCACTTCTACCTACAAAAAACACTAGACACATTACTACTGCTCTAATAGCTGATATTGGTGTACCGCAAACAATTAAATATATTCCTAAGAAAATAACTAGACTTATAACCTGTGTTTTAAATGCTAGTTTCTTAATAAATACCATTAATACCATGACGATAATGCTTATATGTGTTCCTGAAATAGCAAGCAAATGAGCGATACCTCCATCTCGAAAGAGTTTCTTGGTTTCAGTATCGCTAGTTCTATATTTACCTAAGGTCATACTTGCTAAAAGGCTACCTTCCTTTTCTGGCAACTTTTTTAGCAAACTTTCTTTTTTGCTTTTTATAAAAACACGAAATGTATCTAAGCTAGAGATTTCTCCTAAAAGTTTCAACTGGTTTTTCTCTACTGTCATCCGTCCGTTAATATGATTAACACTATTGTATAATTGCACATCTATACTGCCAGGATTTGCAAAACTATTAATGCCTTTAAGTATTCCTCTTATTTGAATATTTCCCTTGTATTGATTTACTAGGCTTCCTTCAAGGATACTTTTATCTTTAATAAATATGCGAATTGCTCCAAAATCACCAGTTACATTTTTATTATTTTTACTAATGGTATTTGCTTTTAGTTTAAAACTAACACCAGATTTTGGAATAAGCTTCAGTGATTCTACATCCACGCTTCCCTGTACGGTAATTTTTTTGTTATAAAAACCTTTTATGCTATTGGCTTCATTTAAATTTATGCTAGTAACTACTACTCCTACTAAAAAGATAAATAAACTTAACAACACTACCATAGCTCTTGCTTGTTGCTTATGCCAAGCTAAAATTCCACCAAGAAATATTGTAACGGTTAAAATAACTATACCTACAGAGGAAAAAGTATTTTCAAGATTTAAGAAATGCTGCTTTTGTAAAATCATTAAAGCTATTCCAAAAACATAACTTGCAAACATTATTTTCAAATATTTACTAGTCATTCGATTAAACCCTCAAAAAACTTTTCATTTTTTCGAATTTTGCTGAACCAATGCCTTTAACTTTTTGAATGTCAGCGATTGAGCTATAGGGGCGGTTCTCTAATATTTTTTTTGCGGTTGAACTTCCTATCCCAGGCAAACTCTCCAGCTCACTTAAAGTCGCTGTGTTTAAATTTACCAAGGAATTTTTTTGTACCTGTTCATTCGAAACTTTTACCGCTCCTTGAAGCACGTTATTTCCCGGGCTATTATTCTTCACATTAGTCTTACCTTTACTAAGTTTAGCAACACGAATTTGCATTCCATCTCTACATATTCTAGCTGGATTAAACTTTTCTAAATCAGCTTCTTCAGTAAGTCCACCCGCCTGCGCGATAGCCTCTTCTGCTCTAGTACCCTTTGGCACGTCATACATACCTGGTTTTACAACTGCACCAGTAATGCTAATTTTAATTATTTGGACAACTTTTTCTTTTTGCACATCATCTTCTAGTACTTCTATTTCTTTTAATTCATCGCTTTTCTGCAGAAAGAAAGAACTACCCAAACAAATTAGAATTGCTACTCCCACCAATATTATTTTTTGAAAAGAATTTTTGCTCATTTTACATCCTCCTTAATTTTGTTTAAATAAAAACAGGGCTTTCGGCGTTAGCCAAAAACCCTGCTGAGCGTCTTATTCCTCTAAAACCATATTCTATTTTGCAACTACATTTACTAATCTACCAGGCACACAAATTACTTTCATAATTTGCGCATCCCCTAAACTTGCTTTAAGAGTTTCATCTGCCATAGCAATTTTTTCTAGTTCTTCTTTCGTAGCTTCAGAAGGAACTACCAAACGACCTCTTACTTTACCATTGATTTGAAGTACAATTTCAACATTATCTACTTTCATTGCACTTTCATCATAAGAAGGCCAGCTTTGATCATGGATGCTACTATTAGCGTCAATTGCACCTTGCCATAATTCTTCAGTAATGTGAGGAACAAATGGAGCTAGCATTTTAATTAAATTAGAAATAGTTTCATGTACTAATCCTGGATTATAGTCTTTTTTAGCATCTTTATATGCATAAAGAGCATTAACAATTTCCATCATAGTACTAATAGCTGTATTGAAGTTAAAGCGTTGTTCAATATCATCAGTAACTTTTTTAATACCACTATGAAGCACACGTCTTAATTCTTTATCTGCGTCATCAAGAGCTTCTGTATTATAAGTTGTTACTTTTTCATCTAAAACATTAGAGAAGTAATGAACAATACGCCACACTCTATTTAAGAAACGGAAAGAACCTTCAACACCTTGATCACTCCATTCGAGTTCTCTTTCAGGTGGTGCAGCAAACATGATGAATAAACGAGCAGTATCTGCACCGTATTTTTCTAAAATTTCTTCAGGTGATACTACATTACCTAAAGATTTACTCATTTTCGCACCGTCTTTAATAACCATACCTTGAGTTAATAGTCTGCTAAATGGTTCATCGTAAGATACAAGTCCTGCATCACGTAAAACTTTCAAGAAGAAACGAGAATATAGTAAATGCAAGATAGCATGTTCGATACCACCAATATATTGATCTACTGGTCCCCAATAATCATTAACATCTTTATCAAAAGGCATTTCAGTGTTTTTAGGATCAGTATAACGTAAATAGTACCAAGAAGAACAAAGGAAAGTATCCATTGTATCTGTTTCACGTTTAGCATCTCCACCACATTTTGGACATTTGCAATTTACGAAGCTTTCACAAGCTGCAAGAGGCGAAACGCTACCAGTATCAAAACTAATATTTTCTGGCAAACGCACAGGTAGTTCTTCTTCAGGAACTAAAACTTCACCACATTGTGGGCAATAAATTACTGGAATTGGAGCTCCCCAATAACGTTGACGACTAATTAACCAATCGCGCAAACGATAGTTAACTCTGCGTTTACCAACACCAAGTGCTTCTATTTCGTCCATAATAGCAGCCATAGCATCAGTATTTTTCATACCATCAAATTTGCCACTATTAACCATGACGCCATCGTCTTCATAGGCATCTGTCATTTCTTCTAATTTTAATTCTGATCCTTCAGGTTGAATAACTAATATTTTTTCAATATTATATTTAGTTGCAAACATCCAGTCACGTGCATCATGTGTTGGAACACCCATAACTGCACCTGTACCATAATCAAAAAGAACATAGTTTGTAATCCAAATTTGCACATTACGTCCTGTTAAAGGATGTACACAATCAAATCCAGTATACATACCTTCTTTTACAGATTCACTAGAAGTTCTTTCAATATCAGAAGTATTACGTACTTTATCACAAAACGCTCTTAATTCTGCTTCATTAGGATTACCAGTAAGCATCTTTTCAACAATAGGGTGCTCTGGTGGCACTACTGCAAAAGTAACACCTTGTACTGTATCTGGTCTTGTTGTGTATACTGGCAATTTTTCGTTAAGCGCTGGAATATCAAAAGAAAATTCCAACCCTTCGCTTCTGCCAATCCAATTCTTTTGCATAGTTTTAACGCGTTCTGGCCAACCATCCAAAAGGTTTAAATCATCTAAAAGTTCTTCTGCATAATCAGTGATTTTAAAGAACCATTGTTCCAAATCTTTTTTATGCACTTCGTTATCACAACGCCAGCATTTACCGTCAATAACTTGTTCATTTGCAAGTACAGTATTACAATTATCGCACCAATTAACAGCAGATTTTCTTTTTACTGCTAAACCTTGCTCATAGAATAATTCAAAGAACCATTGAGTCCATTTGTAATAATCTTCTTTGCAAGTTGCAATTTCTCTATCCCAATCGTAAGCAAGTCCTAATGCTTTTTGTTGCTTAGTCATGTTTTCGATATTTTCTAAAGTCCATTTTGCAGGTGGAATCCCATGTTTAATCGCCGCATTTTCTGCAGGCATACCAAAAGAATCCCATCCCATTGGATGCAATACATTAAAACCTTGCATAGCACGAAAACGTGCTACAACGTCACCAATAGAATAGTTTCTAACGTGACCCATATGTAAATTTCCAGAAGGATATGGGAACATTTCTAAAACATAAGATTTAGGTTTGCTCTTATCCATCTCAACTTTAAAGGTTTTATTGTCTTCCCAATATTTTTGCCATTTAGTTTCTATGGCATAAGGGGAATACTTCTCTTCAATCATTTTCTACCTCCTAAATACAAGCCTTTAAAATAAAAAAGCCCCGAAGCATGCGGGGAATGCCCAAAATATTTGAAACATCCTTGTCTTCTAATCCGTAAAATACCTACGTTAAATTATATATCTAGAGCCATTAAAAGTCAATGAAAGGTTGCACTATTGTTGCAAATAAGATAACATTATTAAGTAGCATTTATTAGTAATTTGAAAGGACTAATATGAATATTTTCGCTCTTGGTGATTTACACTTATCAGGCAATCCACCAACTAAGCCAATGACTGTTTTTGGAGAACATTGGCAAGAACATCCTAATAAAATATTTGAAGCTTGGCAAAAAACGGTTACCGCAAATGATCTTGTTATTATTTGTGGCGATACCTCATGGGCAATGCAACTTGAAGATGCTTTTGTAGATTTAGATGAAATTGCTAATTTACCAGGACACAAAGTTATTTTGCGAGGAAACCATGACTACTGGTGGGCAAGCTTAAAGAAAATGCAAGCTGCTTTTGAAGATAAATTCTTCTTTTTACAAAATAATTTTTACAGAATAGATGATATTGCAATTTGTGGTACTAGAGGCTGGATTTTACCAGGCTGTGATGGATTCAAAGACGACGATATTAGCATCTTAACTAGAGAAACTCTAAGGCTTGAAATGTCCCTTGAATCAGCAGTTAATGCTGGCTTTTCTAAAATAATTGTAGCAATGCATTATCCACCTATTTATACCTTTGAACAAAACTCGCCATTTAGAGATTTAATCGATAAATATAAAGTTTCTCATTGTGTTTTTGGTCATATCCACGAACCTAAAAACGATTCCGTCTTTGAAGGCGTTTTAAATAATTGCAACTATAAATTAGTAAGTTGCGATACCCAAAATTTTGAACTTTATAAACTAATTTAAAAGGAGACTATCATGAATATCATTGACGCATTAACTGATGAGATGCTTGATTATTTTGCAGGTGATTCTAGACGCACTCAACATTTCATTAAAGTACATCGCTTCGCAAGTATTATTGGAAAAGGCGAAAATTTAGATGAACGTACCCAAACTATTTTAGAAATCACTGGTCTGTTGCATGATGTCGGCATTAAAGTAGCAGAAGCAAAATATGGTTATAATAATGGTAAGATGCAAGAAGAAGAAGGACCTCCAGTTGCGGAAGCAATGCTCAAAAAACTTGGCTGTGAGCAAGATGTTATTGATAGAGTTTCCTACCTAGTTGCTCATCACCATACATATAATGATATAGATGGTCTTGATTATCAAATTCTTGTAGAAGCAGACTTCTTAGTTAATCTTCATGAAAAAGATTCTTCTAGAGAAGCTATAACAACTTCGCTAAATAAGATCTTCAAAACTAAAAAAGGCTTTGAAATTTGCAAATACATGTTTGCCGTATAAACTAACACTCCTAC
>CAMTOO010000058.1 GCA_947074185.1 uncultured Negativicutes bacterium | reverse complement strand
TTAAACTTTTTTTCAGACTCTCTACGTGTAGGGAACTATTCCTATTGGATTAAAAAATATGGGAAAATTAGTGATAGTGATGGTGAAATCCACAAATTAGATTTAAAATGGGTTAATGATGGAAAAGAAATTAATATTTCAGGTGTCGGTAAATTAAAAGAAGTAAAAGGCGTTTATAATGATGGGACCAATGACTGGGAAGTAATGGGTGATGGTAACCTTGATTTTGAAAAACGTGAAGTATTTTTAACTGATTTTAAACTGGCAGTAAATAAGCAAGAAATTGATGTTAGTGGACATATAAACTATGCCGATTTAGAAAACTTACAAGGTAAAGTAGACGTAAAAGCCAAAAAATTTACATACGATGAATATGAAATAGAAAATATTTTGGTAAAAGCTAATATAGATAATAGCCGCATGAAAATTTTTGATTCTGAATTTGGTTATGGCGGCGGTAATATTAAATTTAAAGGCGACTATGATTTTAATTCAGGTGATTTAGCAGCAATTTTAGAAATTAAGGATGTTAACACAAAGATTCCTGGCAACTCAAGCGATTTAGCAATGCTTAAGGGCGAATTTGGGCTTAGCGGTGTTGCAAGTCAGGAACATGGCATAGATGTAAATTTAGTGGCTAATACAGCTCAGGTGACCATACAGGACCTTGTTTTTAACGTTGCCAATTTTGATGTTAGCTTAAAAGACAAAGATGCAAAAATTAATAATTTGTCAGTTAGAACTAATGAAGGAGCATTAATAGCGACAGGCTTTATTGATTATGATGGTCAGTTTGAAATAGTAGGTAGAACAACCAAAATGCCATTAAAACCAATTTTAGAAAGATATAGTCAAAATGCCTCTGGTTATGTTTCTAGTGATTTTAAAGCTTATGGAACACCTGATGATATTAACTTTAATGGTGTATTCTTGCTAGATCAAATTGAACTAGCTGGTTTCAAAATAAAAGATGCACATGGCATGATGAATATTAAAGATAATGTTATCAGTCTAAATAACTATGTGGTTGAGATGGATCAAGGCAAGCATATGATTAGTGGAACCATTGATGTGGATGGCGACGAACCGATTGTAGATTTAGATGTAACTACTAAAAATGTTAGAATAGAACCTTTTGCAGCACTAGCTGGCGAGGATGTTAAACTAACTGGTAATTTAGATAATAGAGTGTCTTTAAAAGGGACACTTAGTAATTTGACTGCTGTTGGTAATGTAAATATGTTTGATGGCAGTGCTTATGGATATTTAGTAGATGAGATTAAAGGCGAATATAGTTTTAATGATGGAGCTATTACGTTAAAAGATTTTATAATACAAGCTCTATCAACAACAGTTACATTAGATGGTGTTATGGATAAAGCACGGAATTTGAATTTTCAAATGAATGCACATAATATCGATTTAGAGAAACTTCCTATTAGAGAAGAAGACGTAGATTTATCTGGCGATATGTCGGCTCAAGGTAAATTAACAGGGAGTTTATCAGAACCATTCTTCGAAGGAAGTATTAATAGTGAACAATTCTACATTAATGGTCAGGAAATCACATCCTTCCTTGGTGTACTTAAAGCAAATGGTCGAGACTACAATGAATTAAAAGGATTCTGTACCCAAAATTCCCAAATCGAAAATAAAGATGCCATGTATGATATTGATGTAGTATATAATGGCATGGCAGGAGATCTTAAAGGGAAAATTAAAGTGGAAAATGGTAATTTAGGGTCCTTATTAAAAATAACTAAACAAGAATATGTTATTGATGGTGTTGTAAATGGTGATCTTGTAGTTGACAGTAAAAGCAGTTCAGGTGTTGCTATTGATGCAGAAATTACTAATGTAAAAATACATGATATACCATATTACAAAATGGACTTTAAAGGGCATTTAGCTAATAAAATACTATATTTCGATAATGTAAAATTGCAAGAAAACGAAAAATTTACAGAAAAAGGCATCATCGCCGTTGGTGGTAATGTTGACTTTAAAAAAGAAGAATATAATGTTGAAATTGGTGCAATAGAAACAAATCCTGGAATTATTACAGCAATAATGGCTCATCCAATTGAAATTAAAGGTAATCTTAATATAGGGCTTCAGTTTATGGGAACATTCTCTAATCCAATAGGAAATGGTTCTATAGAGCTAAAAGAGGGTTCTATATATGGTATTTATTTTGAAGAATTAACAGGAATGGTTAATTTAAAAGATGATAACCTAAGAATAGAGCAATTATTAGTTAAGAACGGAGAATATGCTTTAGGTGCTACTGGCGATATACCTATTGATTTGTTCCGTGATAAACCTCATAGAAGAAATCCTAACGCACAAATGGACATTAACTTTGATGTTAGTAAAGCAAGTTTAGGAATATTGCCTATAGCAAGCAGGATGATTGAGTGGGGTGTAGGTGATACAGAAGGAAATGTTAATATCAAGGGGACTTTAGAAGAACCTTTGGTACATGGTGAATTAAAAATTGAAAATGGTTCAATTAAGATTACAGACATTAATACACCTCTTGATCAGTTAAGTGTTGATGTGGTGTTTAATGGGAACCATGTAGATTTAAAAAGCTTTTCAACTAATTTAGGCAAAGGTAATGTTACAGCTACAGGTACATATGCTTGGCGCGCTGCCGAAGAAGATTCCTATAAAATCGATATTATTGCGAATAATGCTGATATTGTTTCAGAAATATTTACTGGTCGTATTAATGGTGAATTGAAAGTACAACCTAAAAAGTATGTAATTCGTAATCGTAATGATGAAAATGTAGGTAGAGAAACTTTCAGGCCTTCCGTGGAAGCAAAAGTACGTTTTGATGATGTTTTGGTGAATATGCCAACAGTACCTTCTGTGGGTGAAGGTGAAAGTAACATTGGTTTAGATGTTAAGGTAGAGTTTGGTCCAAAAGTACGTTTGTATAATAAATATCTATACGATCTTTGGCTAACTGGTAACGTTAATATTCAAGGCAGTACGGTGTTCCCTATGATTGATGGCACAGTAACTGCTACTAGAGGGACTGTTACTTACCTAAGAACTCCGTTTAAACTTAGTCATGCAAATGTATCATGGCCTCTTGCAGGAAGTTTCTTCCCTGCAGTAAGCCTTGAAGGTAAAGCTAAATTTAGTAGGTATAATATTACAATGAATCTTTCTGGAACTATAGACGCATTAGACTTACAATTAACTTCTAATCCGCCGTTAAAGAGAGAAGAAATAGTAAGAATGCTTACCTTGCAACGTGTGTCTGCAGGTAGTGGTGAGGTTACTAATCAAGATATTCAAGGCTTGCTTGCCACAGGTTTAGAAATGGCGTTATTAGGTGATGTAGAAGAATTTCTTAAAAAGGCTCTACATATAGATCAATTTAGAATTTATTCTGGTAAAATTAATACTGGAGTAGAATTTGATAGCTATAGAACTAGAGAATTAACTAACGAAGAAAAAAATCAGTATAATATTTTAATTAGTAAAAATATTACACCTCATTGGATGCTTGGTTATACCACAAGCTTTAATAATGAGCACCATAGTTTCTTTACTCAATTAAACATAGCTAATAATTGGAGCCTAACAATGTCTTTAGACGAAAAACAAGTTAAGAAATATTATCTAGAATATAGCGTTACTTTCAATTAAAAAAAGGATTTTTTGAAACATTTATCGAATTAGTATAAGTTAGTTGTTTTAAAAAGCAGTATAAAATATGGCTAACTATAAAATTAATAAATAAGAAAAAAGTGAACAATAAAGAGTGGAGGTTTTAAAATGAAAAAGAGCAAGGTGTTAAAGTCACTTACAATTAGTATAATGGCAACATTGCTAACCGCTGGTTCAGCTTATGCTGAAACAGTTCCTACCATATCTAGCCAAATTGGCACAAATGGTAAAGTGCAAGAGGTTGCGAGTGAAGAAAAAATAACGGCTGCATCTACAGAACTTGGTGCAGAAAATCCAATTGTCCCTAAGGTGGATTTAGTAAATGAAATACCTGCGAAAGAAAATAAAATCGACACAATTGTAGCGCCATATGTAGGCCGTGTTGTTACCAAAAATATCGTTACGGGTAACAAATTTATTAAAAGTGAAGATGTTCTTGATGCAATCAAAACAAAACCAGGAATGACTATTTCTGCCGCTGGTATTAATCAAGATGTGCAATCTATCTATGAGACAGGTTGGTTTTATGATATTACACCTTCCTTTAGACCAGTTCCTGAAGGCGTGCAAGTAACTTATGATGTGTTAGAAAACCCTAAGTTTGAAAGCTTAGAAGTAAAAGGAAATACTAAGTTATCTCAAGAAAAAATTAATAGTATTTTCAAAATAGAAAAAGGCACACTTTTAAATCTCCGTGATGTTAATGCGATGGTTAGAAATTTGGAAGTTGAATACAACCAAGAAGGCTATATTTTAGCTCGTGTAATGGATGTTAAAATGTTGCCAGAAGGTGTTCTAGCAATTGATGTTAATGAAGGTATTGTAGAAGATTTCAAAGTTAAAGGTAATGTAAAAACAAAAGATTATGTTATCACTAGAGAAATGCGTTTGAAAAAAGGCGAACCATTTAATGCTCGTGATGCTCGTCGTAGTATGCAACGTATATATAACCTAGGTTATTTTGAAGATGTTAATGTGCGCTTAAATCCAGGGCAAGCACCTAACTCTGTTGATGTAGAAATTTCCGTTGTTGAAATGAGCACAGGTACCTTTGGTATTGGAGCTGGGTATAGTGATTCTGATGGCTTTATCGGTATGGTTTCTGTTGGTGAAAAAAATCTACGTGGAACTGGCGATAAAATTAATGTTCGTTGGGAATTTGGTGGCGCTGATAATAGAAATTATGAATTCTCTTATACTAAGCCATGGATAGATAGTAAAGAAACATCTGCAACTATTAACATTTACGATATTACTAATGAATATGCAGATTATGACAGAAATGCTGATGAAATAGCGCGTTATGACAAAAAACGTCGTGGTCAAGAATTAACATTTAGTCGTAAAACTAATAATGAATATATTAGTAATTATATTACTTTAAAAAATCGTGATGATATTTATAAGGAAGCAGTTTCTGGCTATTCACCACAATATTATGAATCTTCCTATGATTCTATTGCAGGCAATACAGCAGCAGAACGTCGTGCTGAAAACTTTGGTAAAACGCGCAGCATAGGCTTCTCCAGAATATATGATTCTCGTGATAATATTTATGATCCGCATGAAGGTAAAAGAAATTCTTTCTCTATTGAACAAGCGTCATTTGGCGGAGATTTCAAGTTTACTAAATTTTCTACAGATTACAGATATTACTTTAGACAAGGCACAAACAATGTAATTGCATTACAATTAGGTGCAGGTTATGCAACTGGCACTATGCCACTTAGCCAACGATTTGCTCTTGGTGGTGCAGAAACTTTACGTGGTTACAAAGATGATCAGTTTAAAGGTAATAGCATGCTAAAAGCAACTGTTGAATATCGTGTACCTATTGTTGAAAAAGTACAAGGTGTTGTGTTTGTAGACAGTGGTTATGCATGGGATAAAAAACTTGAAAAGAAATTTGATTTAGGTTTAATTAAAGCTGGTTATGGTTTAGGGTTACGTGTAAATTCACCACTTGGACCAATTAAACTTGATTATGGTCGTGGTAGCAATGGTGGCCGCTTCCACTTTAGCTTTGGTGGTCAATTCTAATACCAAAGGCAATAAAAACAACTTCTAGTATGTTATAATATTAAATAAAAATTAAAGGTAGGTATTTGATTATGATGGAAAAACTTCGCAATCCGAAAAATGTAAAAATGATTTCTTTATTAATTGCAGCAATCTTTGTTATTGGTGTATTCACTTTAGCTGCTACTCAAAGTGGTATTACTAGTGTAGCTTCAGCAGCACCTAGAGATTCTTCTATTGGTGTAGTTAATTATCAAATGTTAGTATCTCAAACTCCAGATTTGGCTACTGTACAAAATACAATGAAAAACGAAATCGAAACAGTTCAAAAAGACTTTAATGATAAAGGTCAAAGCATGAACGATACTGAAAGAGAACGTTATTACAAACAACTTCAAGAACGTTTAGCTAATAGAGAAAAAGAATTAATGGAACCAGTTTTAAGAAAAATTGAAGCAGCTATTAAAAAAGTAGCAGATAAAAAAGGTTTATCTGTAGTTGTAGATCAAAACACTGTTGTATACGGTGGTGCAGATATTACTGACGAAGTTGCTAAAGAGTTACAAGGTTCTAAAAAATAATTAATAAACATTTTGTTCTAGTAGACTATGAGGTGAAGATATGCGATTGCTATTGATAGCGATTTTAATCTCGACTATGTTTCTTGCTTCTTGTGGTAGTAATACAGGTGAGAAGATAGCAGTTGTTGATTGGGATAAGATTGTTGAATCTCACGTTAAGCAAGGTACCTTGAAATATCATCAAGCGGAATTGTCTAAATTGCTTCAGCAAAGAGAAGAGTATATGAAAATTGGCCGCGAGCAAATTATGAATTTAGCTAAGATTCAAGAATTGAAACAGACTAGTAAACAAGAATTTGCAATGGCTGAATATAGCACTCTTATGGCTGAGCGTGAAATTTTAGAACGTGAAGCAATGCAAGATAAAATTGATGCTGCTGAAAAAGAAGCAGACGCAGCTATTAGTGATACTGAACGAGAGTTAGAAGAGCACTATCGATTGCGGATGGTTAACATTAGGTTGCGTCTAGATTCACTTAAATTATCTAATGAAGAAAAAAATAAACTGATTAATGAATTAGCTTCAGTGCAAGACGAACGAGATAATTTAAAAGCTCAAATTCAAGCAAAAAAGGACATTGTTGTTAATAATTTATTAGCACCAGAAATGCAAGAAGTCCGCGCAAGAATGGACGCGTATTCTCAAGAGATAACAATTCAAATTAAAACAAAATTAGAAAATGATTTACGGTCGGATGCTGCTCAAATGCGTGAAGTACCAGAATCATTAAGCAATCTAATTGCATCGATTGATAAGTCTATAGACGATCAAAATCAAGCAATAGATGCTGTCAACAAAGGCATTAAAGCAGATGTTGAGAGTATAGTTATGAAATTAGCGCGTGAAAATAATTATACAATTGTTTTTCATAAAGTAAGAACAAATATAAAAGCCGAAGATATAACCCAAAAAATTATCAACGACTTGCAAACTAAGAAACAATAAGGATGGGTAAAATGAAAAAAATATTAGCAGGATTATTAGTATTAACATCAGTATTAAGCTTTGGATGCATGGGACGTAGTTCTGAATTTGGCGTAGTAGATATGCAAAAAGTACAAGCTGAATCAACTCTTTACAAAACACTTAAAGAAGAAATCCAAACAAAAGGAATAGCTTTGCAAGGTGAACTTGAAGCTGAAGTAGCAGGTAAATCTCGTGAAGATGCAGAAAAAATTGTCGCTGAAAAAACTGCACAATTACAAGTTATTCAATCTGATGCACAAAATAAATTAAAAGCGAGTCTTGATGCAGCATTAGCAGAAGTTGCTAAAGAAAAAAAATTAGGTGCTGTATTAGTTAAAGAAGCTGTTCCTCAAGGCGGGGTAGATGTTACAGATGAAGTTATTCAAAAAATGAAATAATTTTGTACCCGAAGCGGGCGGCTAGTCCGTCCGCTTTTATTTTGGAGGAGCATTATGGAAAAAACATTACAAGAATTAACAGAATTCTTAAAAGGTAAATTAGAAGATAATGGGAAAAACCTAGTAGTAAAAGGAGTTAATGGACTGATTGAAGCAGGTCCTAATGATATTTCTTTTGCTGTGCCACCTCATGTGGATAAATGCCATTTAAGCAAGGCTGGTGTTATGGTGTTAGCATATGACGATTCAGGTCTAACTGATAGACCTGTAATTAGAGTGGAAAATCCACGCCTAGCATTTGCTGCATTATTAGAACTTTTTAGAAGCAAAAGTGATGTGGAGCGTGTTGTTAGCAAATATGCTTTTGTTGCTCCGAATGCAAAAATTGGTAAAAATGTTGCTATTCAACCTTTTGCAGTTGTTGAAAGTGGCGCAGAAATTAGTGATAATACAGTGATTTATTCTCATGCTTATGTTGGTAAGGATGTAAAAATAGGTGCTGATTGTATTATCTATCCAAATGCTACAATTAGAGAAGATAGCGTTCTGGGGGATAGAGTAATTATTCAATCTGGAAGTGTTATTGGTGGCGATGGTTTTGGCTTTATTACAACTAATGGCAAGCATAGTAAGGTTATGCAAGCTGGTAATGTAATTATTGAAGATGATGTTGAAATAGGCTGTAATACTTGTATTGATAGAGCAACTGCTGGCAGTACAATTGTTGGTGCAGGTACAAAAATAGATAATTTAGTGCATTTAGGACACAATGATGTTTTAGGTAAAAATTGTCTTGTTGTAGCTCATGTAGGTATTTCTGGCAGCGTTACAGCAGGAGATAATTGCACATTTGGTGGACAAGTAGGTACTGTTGGTCATATAAAAATTGGAGATAACTGTACTTTTGTAGGCAGAACTGGTATTACTAATGATGTGCCTTCAAACTCTGTTATGGGTGGATTCCCTGCAAGAGATCATAAAGAATGGTTGCGTCATGAAGCAATCTTGCGCAAAGTAAGTGATCTAATAAAATAAGTAACAGTTTTAGAAAAATAGTCAGAATCTTTAAAAAGTGCAAGATAGTCTTAGGGTTAGTTGTTGCTTAGTATTAAGGTCAAAGTTTAGGTATAATTT
>CAMTOO010000057.1 GCA_947074185.1 uncultured Negativicutes bacterium | reverse complement strand
TTAGCCTTAAACATATAGGTGGCTTGTGGTAATATAGTATAGGATTAAGAAAAATGGTGGGATAATGTCTATTCATTATGATAAAATAGCTAAAATGTGTGATTCACATATATAAAGGGAGGATTTTTTTAAATGAACGTATCTGTACAAAGAAATGGAAATGAAGCAACACTAAAAATTACTGCTCCAGCAGCAACTGTTAACGCGGGTTACAAAAAAGCGGTAACAAAAATCGCTGATCAAGTAAAAATTCCTGGCTTCCGTAAAGGTAAAGCACCTAGAAATATTATCGAAATGCAATTCGGTCCAGAAGCTATTAAACAAGAAGCTTTTGAAATCGTTGCTAACGAAGCATATTCTAAAGCATTAGATCAAGAAAAATTAATACCAGTTTCTGATCCAAAAGTTACTAACAGTACCTTTGAAGAAAACAAAGATATGGAAGTAGAATTAACTGTAACTTTAAAACCAGAACCAGAACTCGGTGAATATAAAGGTCTTTCTGTAGATAAAGAAGAAGTAAACATCACTGATGAAGATGTTGAAGAAGCTACTAAAGAATTGCTTAGCCGTGGTGCTAAAATGGTAAATTGCCCAGATGATACTGTAATCGAAAAAGGCGACTTTGCTGTAATCGATTTCGCTGGTAGCGTTGATGGTAAAGCATTTGACGGTGGTGAAGGTAAAGGTTACCCTCTTGAAGTTGGTTCAAACTCTTTCATCCCTGGTTTTGAAGATCAATTAATTGGTCTCAAAAAAGGCGATTCTACTGATGTAAAAGTTACTTTCCCTGAAGAATATTTCGTTGCTGAATTAGCAGGTAAAGAAGCAGTATTTGAAGTAAATGTTCACGAAGTAAAACGTAAAGAACTTCCTGAACTTAACGATGAATTCGTAGAAAAAAATACTGAATTCAAAACTGTTGCTGAATTAAAAGAAACTTACAAAAAACGCATGCAAGAAGGCGCTGAAAGAGATGCTGTAATCGTTCGCGATAAAGCTCTTATCGATACTGCTGTTGCTAATGCTAAATTTGATGTACCAGCTATTATGATCGAAGATCGTATTAGCCAAATGATCGAAGAAATGAAATTAAGTCTTGAAACTCGTAAAATGACTTTAGAAATGTATATGCAATATACTGGCATGGATATGGCTAAATTACGTGAACAACAACGTGTTGCAGCTGAAGAAAATGTTAAAACTGACCTTGTGTTAGATGCTATTGCAAAAGCTGAAAATCTTCAACTTACTAACGAAGATATCGATGCTGAAGTTAACAACATTGCAGCTCAACATGGTGCTAGTCCTAAAGATGTAGCTGATATCATTAAAAATAATGGTAGCACTGGTCTTCTTTTCGCTAACATTCTTCGTCGTAAATCTGCTCGCATTATCATTGATAACGCAAAATAATTTAAATTAAATCTAAAGAAAAGGGTGTGAGAAATAATGGGATACGTACCTATCGTCGTTGAACAATCTAGTCGTGGAGAACGTTCTTATGATATTTATTCAAGATTATTAAAAGACCGCATCATCTTTTTGACTGGGGAAATAGAGGATAATTTAGCAAATCTTATTATTGCTCAACTTTTATTTCTTGAGTCTGAAAATCCTGATAAGGATATTCATTTATACATTAATAGTCCTGGTGGTAGTGTAAGTGCTGGTATGGCAATTTATGATACTATGCAATACATAAAACCAGATGTATCTACTATTTGTGTTGGTATGGCAGCAAGTATGGCTTCTGTACTTTTAACAGCTGGTAAAAAAGGTAAGCGTTTTGCACTTCCTAATTCTACTGTTATGATTCACCAACCTTTAGGAGGGTTCCGTGGTCAAGCTTCCGATATTGATATCCACGCTAAAGAAATTTTGCGTGTACGTGAAAATATGTATAACGTAATGGCTGAACATACTGGACAAACTAGAGAAAAGATTGCTGAAGATACAAATAGAGATAATTTCTTAACTGCAGAAGCAGCGAAGGAATATGGCATTATTGATGAAGTAATTGCTCGTAAGCCTGTGTAAACAGATTGTAGGTGATAATATGAAATTTACTGAAGGTGAAAATAGTGGCGTAACTTGTTCTTTTTGCGGTAAACGTGATGATCAAGTAAAACGTATCTTGGCAGGGCGTAATGGATATATTTGTGATGAATGTATCGAGCTTTGCAACGAAGTTTTACATGAAGAACTTGATGCTAACAAAGCGAAACTTGCTCCAGCACTTGGAGAAGTTCCGAAACCTAAAGAAATAAAAGATATTTTAGACGAATATGTTATTGGTCAAGATGAGGCTAAAAAGGCTTTATCTGTAGCTGTTTATAATCACTATAAACGCATTAACTATGAATCTAGAAATCCAGAAGATAAAGAAGTAGAACTTCAAAAATCTAATATTTTGATGCTAGGTCCTACTGGTAGTGGGAAGACTTTGCTTGCGCAAACTTTAGCGCGTATTTTGCATGTTCCTTTTGCAATGGCAGATGCAACTGCTTTAACTGAAGCAGGTTATGTTGGTGAAGATGTAGAGAATATTCTCTTAAAACTCATCCAAGCAGCTGATTTTGATATTGAACGTGCTGAACGCGGCATCATTTATATTGATGAAATTGATAAAATTTCTCGCAAAGGCGAAAATGTTTCTATTACACGTGATGTTTCTGGTGAAGGTGTGCAACAAGCTCTTCTTAAAATTTTAGAAGGCACTGTTGCTAGCGTTCCGCCTCAAGGTGGACGCAAACATCCACATCAAGAATTCTTGCAAATAGATACTACTAATATCTTGTTTATCTGTGGCGGTGCTTTTGCTGGCTTGGACAACATTATTAAAGGCCGTACTGATGAAAAAGGATTAGGTTTCGGTGCAGAAATTAAGAAAAAAGAAGAAAAAAGAGTAGATGATACTTTTAAAAAAGTTATGCCTGAAGATTTGATGAAATATGGTATTATTCCTGAATTTGCAGGAAGATTACCTGTTGTAGTTGCTTTAGAATCCTTGGATCAAGTAGCTTTAGTAAGAATCTTAGAAGAACCTAAGAATGCACTTGTAAAACAATATCAACATTTCTTGAAAATGGACAATGTGGAACTTGTTTTTGAACAAGGCGCTTTAGAAGCCATTGCTGACGAAGCACTTCGTAGGGAAACAGGAGCTCGTGGATTACGCGCTATAATTGAGGAGATTATGCGTAATGTAATGTACGAAATTCCATCTCGCGAAGATATTAAGAAGTGTATCATAACGGAAGATACTGTTCGCAAACATGTAGAACCGGAAATGATAGTTGCTTAAAATATTAGGGGAAAGGCTAAAACCTTTCCTCTTTTTGTTTTTTTATGGTAAAATAGAGTTGTGATTTAAGAGATGTTTTTCGTAATAGATAGATAATAGATAGACTGTTTTTGAAATTAGTTGGGAGGGATAAAAAAATGGATAGTTTAGTTAAGAAATTGCCTCTCTTGCCCTTACGTGGGATGATAGTTTTTCCAGGTATGATTATAAATTTAGATGTTGGCAGAGATCGTTCTATAAATGCTATTACTACAGCTATGAATTCTGGCAAAAAGATATTTTTGGCTACGCAATTACAAGCTAATGTAGTAGAACCTAAAAAAGAAGATTTATACAAATGTGGTGTTGTTGCTGAAATTAAGCAATTGCTGAAACTTCCTGGTGGCACTTTACGTATTTTGGTAGAGGGCTTACAAAGAGCTGCTTTAAATGATATTCACGAAGTGAAAAATGGCAGCAGTTACTGGGATGCTGATGTGACACCTTTATTATCTGTGCGTGGTCCTGAAGATAATATTGAAATTGAAGCTTTGCGCAGAATGCTTATTGAAACCTTTGAAAAATGGATTATTGCTGGCAAAAAGATTAATTCAGAAGTTCTTTTAACCTTTAAAGATAATCCTGATTCTGGTATTGTTGCTGATATGATTGCAGGCTTTCTTGATATTAGTATTGAGGAAAAAGAAGAATTATTAGAAGCTGTTGTGGTAAAAGAAAGAATGCAACTACTTTATAATTATCTTTGCAAAGAGCTTGAAATTGCGGATTTAGAAAAAAATATTTCTAATCAAGTGCGTCAACAAATCGAAAAGAATCAAAAAGAGTATTATTTACGCGAGCAAATAAAAGTTATTAATAAAGAACTTGGTGATGGTGATGATCGCCAAGCGGAAATTACCGCTTATAAAGAAAAAATGGCAGAACTTGATTTGCCAGAAGAAGTGGAAGAAGGTCTTAATAAAGAACTTGACCGCCTCTTTAAAATGCCACCAATGATGGCTGAAAGCGCAGTTGTGCGTAATTATCTTGATGTGGTGTTAGACCTTCCTTGGGGCAAATTTGCTGAGGATTCTTTTGATATTAAGAATGCTAAAAAGATTTTAGATAAAGATCATTATGGCTTACAAAAAGTTAAAGAACGTATTCTAGAATATCTAGCAGTGCGTACTTTGACTAAGAGCAATAAAGCGCCAATCCTCTGTTTAGTAGGACCTCCTGGTGTGGGTAAAACTTCTTTAGCACGTTCTATTGCAAGTGCTATGAATAGAAAATATACTCGCATTTCTTTAGGCGGGGTGCGTGATGAAGCGGAAATTCGTGGTCATCGTCGTACTTATATTGGTGCAATGCCAGGTCGCATTATGAATGGTATGAAAAAAGTTGGTTGTTTAAATCCAGTATTCTTGCTGGATGAAGTGGATAAAGTGGTAAGTGATTTCCGTGGAGATCCTGCATCTGCACTTCTTGAAGTACTTGATCCAGAGCAAAATCATACTTTTAGTGATCACTTTGTGGAATTCCCATTTGATTTATCTAAAGTATTTTGGATTGTTACTGCAAATACTGTAGAGACCATTCCTCATGCATTACTAGACCGTTTGGAAGTTATTCAACTTTCTAGTTATACTGAAGAAGAAAAATTAAAGATTGCAGAATTACATTTGATTCCTAAAGAACGTGAATTAAATGGTTTAAATTCTAAAAACTTTAGTATTACAACTGGTGCTGTGAAAAAACTTATTCGCAGTTATACTCGTGAAGCTGGCGTGCGTAATCTTGAACGTAAAATAGATTTAGTATGCCGTAAAACAGCTTATAAACTTGTAACTAACGATGAAAAAGTTGCTAAAATAAATAACAAAAACTTAGTTGATTATGCTGGCCCAGAAATCTACCTTGAAGGTGATTTAAAAGCTAAAGCTGAAATTGGTATTGCAACTGGTCTTGCTTGGACAAGCGTTGGCGGAGAACTTCTAAAAGTAGAAGTTTTAACTTGCCAAGGTAAAGGTGGTTTAACACTTACAGGTCAATTAGGGGATGTTATGAAGGAATCTGCATCAGCAGGTTATACCTTTATTCGTTCACGTGCTAAGAATTTAAAATTAGCTGAAAAATTCTACGAAAATACTGATATTCATATCCATTTACCAGAAGGCGCTATCCCTAAAGATGGTCCATCTGCTGGTATAACAATGGTAACAGCTATGGTAAGTTCTTTAACTGGTCGTAAGGTAAAAGCTAATCTTGCTATGACCGGTGAAATTACTCTTTCAGGTAAAGTACTTCCTGTTGGCGGTATTAAAGAAAAAATGCTTGCAGCTAATCGATATGGTGTTAAGACGATTCTTTTACCAGAACGTAATATGCAAGACTTAGATGAATTGCCAAAAGATGTGAAAGCTGAAATGAACTTTATTCCAGTAACACACATGGATGAAGTTTTAAGATTGTCTTTAGAATAGAGTGCCTAGTTTGAAATAAAAATTTCTTATTTGGAGACTGATATATTATGAAAAAACAATATGATGTAATAATTGTTGGTGGTGGACCGGCGGCTATTTTTGCTGCTTATGAATTTAAATTGAAATCACCTAATTTAAGTGTGGCTATTTTTGAAAAAGGTCATGAAGTTGCTAAACGTTCTTGTCCTCTTGCTAGTAAAAAAGTAAATCAATGCTTGCGTTGTGATCCTTGTGATATTATGCGCGGGTTTGGTGGGGCAGGAGCTTTTTCTGATGGTAAATATAACTTTACTACAGAGTTTGGTGGCTGGCTTACAGATTATGTTGATAAAGATCTAGTAATGGATCTCATTGATTATGTGGATCAACTAAATTGTCGTCATGGCGCGCCAGGCGAATATTTTAGTACTAAAAATTGCAACATTGGTCGCGAAGCACTTAAATATGATTTGCATCTATTGAATGCCAAAGTAAGACATTTGGGTACAGAAAATAATTTAGAAATTATTAGTGAAATCTATAAATATCTTAAGGAAAGTGTTGATATTTTCTGCGATACGCAAGTGACATCTTTTTACAAAGATGGCGATACTTTCTATGTAGAAACAATAGATGACACTTTTGAATGTAAATATTTAGTAGTAGCACCTGGTCGTGCTGGTGCTGAATGGTTTACAGAAGAATGTAAAAAACTTGGACTTAAAATGGTTAACAACCAAGTTGACGTAGGTGTTCGTGTAGAAGTTCCTGCGGCTGTATTTAAGCATATTACTGATGAAGTATATGAAGCTAAATTAATGTATCGTTCTAAAAAATACAACGATTTGATTCGTACTTTCTGTATGAATCCTTATGGCTATGTAGTAGCAGAAAATACTGATGGTATTATTACTGTTAATGGTCATAGTTATGCTGATCCAGCTTTGCAAAGTGAAAATACTAACTTCGCACTTTTGGTAAGCAATAGATTTACAGAACCATTTACCGAACCACATAAATACGGAAAACGCATTGCTTCTTTCTCTAATATGTTAGGTGGCGGCGTTTTAGTACAACGTTTTGGTGATTTAATTAAAGGTAGAAGAACTAATGAAAGACGTATGGAGAAAAGTTTTACTAAACCTACTCTTAGTGCAACACCTGGTGATTTGAGCCTTGTGTTACCTAAACGTCAATTAGATGATATTATTGAAATGATTTATGCTTTAGATAAAGTTGCGCCTGGTATGGCAAATGATGATACCCTTTTATATGGTGTAGAGGTTAAGTTCTACAGCTCTCGCTTAGAGTTAAGTGAGAAATTAGAAACTACAATTCCTAATTTGTTTGCTATTGGTGATGGTGCAGGTATTACTAGAGGTCTTGCTCAAGCTAGTGCAAGTGGCGTATATGTTGCCAGAGAAATTGCCGCACGAGAAGACTCATAAGTCTAGAAAGAGGAAGTTATGAATTCGAAAGAAAAGTGGGATATTATCAAAGCGGAGTTTGTGACTTCTGCTGTTAAACCTGAGCAATATCCTAAACCAGCGTTACCAGAAATAGCTTTTATTGGGCGCTCAAATGTAGGGAAATCTTCTTTGATTAATTCTTTATGTAGACGAAATCAATTAGCTAGAGTAAGTTCTACTCCAGGTAAAACTCAAACTTTAAATTATTATAAATTAGAGTCTAAAAGAACTATTGATGCAGTTGAAGAAAGAGCAAATTTCTTTATTGTAGATTTACCAGGTTACGGCTTTGCTAAAACTGGTAAAGCTAATAGAGAGCAATGGTCAGGCTTTATTCACAAATATTTGTCTGGTTCAGAAGAATTACATTTAGTGTGCCAATTGATTGATATTCGCCATAAGCCTTTAGATAGCGATGTTGAAACCTATCATTGGCTTATTAATAATGGTATCAATGTTAATATTGTTTTAACTAAAGCTGATAAATTATCAAAAAATGCTGCTCAATCTCAAAAAGCCCTTTTTAAAAAAGAATTAGGGCTCGATGATAGTCGTATTATCACTTATTCTTCTAGCAATAATAGTATGCGCGGAGAGTTGATTGCGCGAATTATGGCAAATTTAGGAGCTGAATAATCAATGAAAAAAATAGGGCTTTTTGTTGTAGCCTCTATTCTAGGGTTTGTCTTATTTAAAATGAATATTCCTATACCGTACTTAATTGCTGGTGTTATCGTAGCAGCAGGCAGTAAGGCTTTTCTTGATCCAGCTACTAACTGGAATAAGAATTGGCGCGAAGTAGCGTTATGTATAGCTGGGTACGGTATTGGTTGTAATTTCACATTAACAACCTGGGGAAAAATAACTGAACAATTTGTGGGAGTAGTTGGCTCGTCACTTATAGCAATTGGCTTGTCTATAGTAATTGCGTGGTGGACGTCTAAGTACTCCTTTGCTAATTTTCTGAGTTGTGTTATGGGTATATCCCCTGGTGGACTTACGCAAATGATGCTTATGAGCGAAGAAGATGAGCGGGCAGATGCTAATGTTGTTTTAGTAATGCAAACACTAAGACTCTTTAGTGTTATTTTAGTTGTGCCTTTACTAGTGGTAACTTTTTTAAATGCTCATGTTGTTCCTATAGATGAAGTTATAGGACTTGATAAAGGTGAACATTGGTTATGGATGATACCGTTAGGGGTAGTAGGTGCAGGGATATTTACTTATTTAAAATTGCCTACACCAAGATTAATGGGGCCAATCTTACTTACTGCTATTGTCTCTTGTGTTTGGGGTCCTTTACAAAAACCTCCATATTTACTCCTTGCAATTGCTCAAGTAAATATCGGACTTTTTATGGGCACTTTACTTGATGCCGAAAAATTAAAGAAAACAAAAGCTTTAATACCCTTTGTTTTTGTTGGTTCAGCGATTATGATTGGTTCGAGTGTAGTGGTAGCATATTATTTATCTGCCTATTATGGATTTTCTTTAATAACAGCATTTTTAGCAATGGCACCAGGTGGAATTGCAGAAATGTGTTTGGCTGGACTAAGTATGGGTGAAGATGTTTCTATTATCCTCACATAGCAATTAATCCGCTTAATTATGCTTAATTTCACTGTTTATTACTTCTTCAAATTTATTTTTATAAAACAAAAATTACAACTTACAC
>CAMTOO010000056.1 GCA_947074185.1 uncultured Negativicutes bacterium | reverse complement strand
TATCTCGATAGCTATCACTAACGAGCAAACTCACACCATATACAGATTTGTTTGTCTCATGATAACGCGACCCCCGCGATCTACACCAGGACGTACACTCTGTCCCTACACGACGCTCTTCCGATCTTAATAACTGCCCCTACCTTTTTAGCTAAGAATGCTGCCACTAAAACTTTTACAACATCACCAAACAAAAAAGGAATTACTGCTGTAGTCATAGTTGCCCAGAAACTTAGTTTTAGCACTAAGTTCATGGATATAAAACCACAGAAATAAATTATTGGCATACCTACAACTATACCTAACATAGCAAGTTTTTTGAACTCTGTAGATCCATTTCTTAAATAAGCAATAATTGGTGCAGCAAGCCAAAACCCTATGATGAAACCGCCAGTTGGTCCTAAAATACGAGCAATACCTGCGCCACCATTTGTAAATACAGGCAAACCAATCGCACCTATAAAGGTATATACAGACATTGTCATAAAGGCTTCTTTAGCAGGCATAATAAAACCTATTAAATTAACTATTATTGTAAGTGCTGTTACTGGTGCTGGTGTAAATGGCAAGGGAAAAGAAATATATGCAAATACTGCCAGCAAAGCAACACAAAGTGATATCTTGGTTAATTCTTGTGTTCTCAAAGTTTTCATCTCCAAATTTTAATATGTAAACCATTTTTTTTCATCGGTTAACTATCAAGTCAATAAAAATGCTTTGCTAAATACTTAACAAAGCATTTTGTTTTACTAATTATAAAAGGTCAGCCATAACAATTGTTTGGTTTCTTTCTGGACCAACAGAAACAATGCCTAATTCAACACCTGCAACTTCTTTAATGCGTTTCAAGTATTTTTTAGCATTTTCTGGAAGTTCATCAAAAGAACGACAACCAGTAATATCAGTCATCCAGCCATTAAATTCTTCATACACAGGTTCAACTTTTGCTAAAGTTTTAAGACTAGCAGGAATTTGTTTAATTTCTACACCGTCAATTTTATAACCTACGCACATTTTAATTTTTGGCATGCCATCTAAAATATCAAGACGAGTAATTGCTAGATAATCTAAGCTATTTACTCTTGCAGAATATTTCAACATGAATGCATCAAGCCAGCCACAACGACGAGGTCTACCTGTTACGGTACCATATTCTTTAGCTGTTTCTCTAATATAATTTCCAGGACCATCTGTATCAAAAAGTTCAGTAACGAAAGGACCTTCACCAACACGAGTAGTATATGCTTTTACAACACCAACTACGTGATCAATAAAACGAGGACCAACGCCACTACCTACTGCAGCATTACCGGAAGTAGGATTAGAACTAGTTACATATGGATAAGTACCATGGTCAATATCTAAGAAAGTTGCTTGTGCACCTTCAAAAAGAACTTTTTTATTAGCTGCGAAAAGTTCGTCTAAAACAACGCCTGTATCTGTCACGTATTGACGGAAAATTTCTGCGTATTCTAAATATTCTTTAAGCATTGCGTCATAATCAAATGGTTCGCCACCATAGATTTTAGTAATAATATCATTTTTTGCTGCCACGTTAATTTTTAATTTTTCAGCAAAAGTATCTGATTCCATAAGATCGCAAATACGAATACCTACACGAGCAACTTTATCCATATAACATGGACCAATACCACCTTTAGTAGTACCAATTTTAGCATCACCAAGAGCTGCTTCTTGAAGTTCATCAAGACGTTCGTGATAAGGGAATACTACATGTGCTCTATCGCTAATTGCAATACGGCTAATGTCTACACCTTTATCTTGCATTTCTTTGATTTCACCTAATACTACTCGTGGGTTTATAACTACACCATTACCTAATACACAAGTTTTCCCATGATAGAGAATACCTGATGGTAATAATCTAAGTTTGTAAGCAATACCATCTACAACTACTGTATGTCCAGCATTAGAACCACCTGAATAACGCACTACTGCATCTGCTTGTTGTGCCAAGTAGTCTACTACTTTACCTTTACCTTCGTCACCCCACTGGGCACCGATAATAACAACTGATGACATATGAACAACTCCTGTCTATTTAAATTATAAATCGTATCTGGAGAATATTAAGTCTACATAGCGAAGCATTGGCATTGGATCAAAGCAGGCGTCAACTTCTTCTTTAGTGAGATATTTTTGGATCTCTTCATCTAAGCCAACATTTGTTCTGAAATCTGCGCCTTCAAGCCATCTTGCCATTGCGTTACGTTGTACCCATTGATAAGCATCTTCACGTAAAACGCCTTTGCCTACTAAAGCAATAAGAAGATTTTGGCTGAAGATTAATCCGCCAGTTTTATTTAAGTTCGCCATCATTGCATCTGGATATACAAGAAGTTTGTCAACAATACGGCTGAATTTTCTAAGCATATGGTCTAATGCAATTGTTGCATCAGGTAAGATTACTCTTTCTACTGAAGAGTGAGATATATCGCGTTCATGCCAAAGTGGAACATTTTCTAATGCTGCCATTGCATAACCACGAAGTAAACGTGCCATACCAGAAACTTTTTCACAAGTAATTGGATTACGTTTGTGTGGCATTGCGGAAGAACCTTTTTGACCAGGAGCAAAATATTCTTCTGCTTCTCTGATATCAGTTCTTTGTAAGTTACGTACTTCTGTAGCCATTTTATCAAGAGAAGAACCAACAATCGCAATAGTTGTTAAGAAATCAGCATGGCGATCACGTTGAATAACTTGTGTAGCTAGTTTTACTGGTTTTAAACCTAGTTTTTCGCAAACATATTCTTCAATAAATGGATCAATATTTGAATAAGTGCCTACTGCACCAGATAATTTACCTACTGCAACAAAGTCGCGAGCTTGTTTAAGTCTTTCAATGTTACGTTCTGTTTCGTCCATCCAAAGCAAGAATTTCATACCGAAAGTCATTGGCTCTGCATGAATACCATGAGTACGACCAATCATTACCGTATATTTGAATTCTACTGCACGGCGTTTTAAGATAGCATGGAAATCTTCTAATTCTGCAAGTAACAGATCAGCAGAATCTTTCATCATAACTCCAAGAGCTGTGTCTTTTACGTCACTAGAAGTAAGACCTTTGTGAATATATTTAGATGCATCACCAACATATTCAGCAACATTAGTTAAAAAAGCAATAATGTCATGATTAGTAACCGCTTCAATTTCTTGAATACGTGATAAAGTGAAGTCGGATTTTGTTTGAATATCTTTAAGCGCATCATCAGGTACGATGCCAAGTTTATTCATAGCTTCACAAGCTAAAATCTCAACTTTTAGCATTACTCTAAATTCATTTTCCAAAGTCCAAATATGGCCCATTTCAGGGCTGGTATAACGATCAATCATTTGAGTGCCTCCGCTCATTTAAAGTTTTATAAATAAGAAATGGGAAGAGAAATTACACTCTTCCTACTTCTAAATCCCTTATTTCTACCCTATAATAATACCATTAAAATCACTTTATCGCAAGTGCCCTAAACCCTATTGTTTAGGCAGGAACGCGCTACTCGTCGCGTTTAGTCATGCTGATAAATTTTGTGTATTTTTTATGGAAGAATAATTTAACTGTATCAACTGGACCATTACGATGTTTTGCAATAATTAATTCTGCAATATCTTTATTTTCTGTTTCTGGATTGTAGTAATCCTCACGATATAAGAATGCTACAATATCCGCATCTTGTTCTAGAGATCCAGATTCTCTTAAGTCAGAAAGCATTGGGCGTTTTATTTGACGCGCTTCAACACCACGACTGAGCTGGGATAAAGCAATTACTGGAACTTCAAGTTCACGAGCTAATGCTTTTAAAGAACGAGATATATCAGAAACTTCTTGTTGTCTATTTTCACCAGAACCTCTACCGCTAGCTTGCATCAATTGCAAATAATCCACGACGATTAAATCTAGACCATGTTGAGCTTTAAGACGACGTGCTCTAGAGCGCATGTCCATCGCTGTAATACCTGGTGCATCATCAATAAAAATTTTACTTTGAGAGAAACGATTTGCTGCTCCAAAAAGTTTTTCCCAATCAGCATCTGCCATTTGTCCAATACGTAAACGTTGAGAATCTATATTTGCTTCAGCGCAGAGCATACGTTGTACTAATTGCTCTTTACTCATTTCCAAACTAAAGAAGGCTACGGATTTTGGTTTCTCGCCTTTTTCTGCAGCGCGAATAGCAACATTTTGTACTACATTAAGTGCAAATGCAGTTTTACCCATAGAAGGACGAGCTGCTAAGATAATAAAATCTGAAGAATGAAGACCCGCTGTTAATTTATCAAAATCATTAAAGCCAGTTTTAATACCTGTAATTGCTCCACCACTACTAGCTAAACTTTCAATATCATTAAAAGTTTGTTGGAGAATATCGTTAATATTGGTAAATTCTGCACGTTTTTTTCGATTAGAAATATTTAAAATCTTGCTTTCCGCTTCATCAATAATTGTACGCACATCTTCTTGCGCTTCATAACCTAAAGCAGCAATTTGTGTAGAAACATTTACTAATTGACGAAGTTCAGACTTTTCTTCAACAATGTTTGCATGATAATTAACATTAGCAGCAGTTGCAACAACATTTGCTAAGGAAGTAATGTAGGCGATGCCTCCAATATCATCTAAACGATTTTCTTTTTTCAAAACTTCCGTTACTGTAATCATATCAACAGCTTCATTTTTGCTATACAAACTCATCATCGCAGCATAAATAACGCGATGAGCTTCACGATAAAAATCATCTGCCTGAAGTTTTTCAGCAACACTAGCCACTGCTTCTTTATCAATAAGCATAGCGCCAAGCACAGACTGCTCAGCTTCTATATTTTGAGGTGGTAATCTATCTTGCATAAATTTACTCCGCTTCTACAATTACTTTAAATTTAGAGCTCACTTCTGGATGAATTTTAGCTACAGCTGTGTATTCACCAGGACCTTTTACATTTTCTGTAAGTTCAATTTTGCGACGATCAATATCAATACCTGTTTGAGAAATAAGTGCTTCTGCTACATCTTTAGAAGCTACTTTGCCAAACATTTTGCCGTTTTCGCCAATTTTAACTTTCATATTAACTGTTACTTTTTCTATTTGAGCTGCTAATACAACCGCTTCATCTTTTTTCTTTGCAGAGTGAAAAGCTTCTGTAGCTTTATCAGCATTGGCTTGATTTACATTAGCAACATTTGCTTCTTTTGCTAATTTTCTTGGCAATAAGAAATTGCGCGCGTAACCTTCAGCAGTTTCAACAATATCGCCTTTTTTCCCTAAGTTTTTAACCTCTTGCAATAAGATTACTTTCATGTTTTTCTCGCTCCTCTACTTCTTCAAGCTGTTTTTTTGTCATTTCAATAATCTGTGGCAAAATATCATTTGCGCGCATATTTTGAAGTTGCACGCCTGCAACAGTTTGATGACCACCGCCACCTAACTCTTCCATGATAAGTTGAACATTTACACTACCGTCACTACGAGCACTAACGCCAATAGAGTCATCATCATATTCTGTGACAACTACACCTACTTTAATGCCATTAATATTAATAAGACTATCAGCCGTTTGCGCTGATATAATTGACATTTCCGCGCTTTTCTTTGCTTCTTTGGATATAGCTACCGCAACACCTGGTATAGGAGTCGTAGCTGCTGCTATTAATTCTGCACGCAATTTAAAAGCTTCCATATCATCTTTAAATAATTGTCTTACTAAGTTAGGATCTGCACCTGCTCTACGTAAAGTTGCTGCTGCATCGAAAGTTCTTTCCCCTGTTTGCACTGCAAAGTTTTTCGTATCAACAACAATACCTGCATATAAGGCAGTTGCTTCGCCTATAGTAAATTCAATTTTATCGTCAAAATAAGATGTTAATTCTGTAACTAATTCACAAGTAGATGATGAAGATGGTTCCAAATATTGCAATACTGCATTAGGAATCAAATCACCTGAGCGTCTATGATGATCAATGATAATTCTTCTTGAAATAGCGTCTAGCACTTTTGGTGAAGCTGATAAAGAAGCTCTGTGATGGTCAACAATCATAATTAAACTATCATCAGTAACTAGAGACATTGCCTTTTCTTCTTCAATCATCATATCTATATAGTCAGAATCTTCACCAATAAGTATTTCTCCACGAGTTAAAATTTCATTAATTTTATTGATGGAGAAACCTTTACCACTAACAACTATGTAGGTCTCCTTCTTTAAAGAACGAGACATTTTCGCTACACCAATAGCACTACCTATGGAATCATAGTCTTCCATTGAATGTCCCATAATAAATACTCTGTCAGAACTAAGCATTTGTTCTCTAATAGTTTTTGCAACCATTCTTGCACGAACGCGAGTGCTTTTTGCACTAACAGTAGTTGTTCCGCCAAAGAATTCTATTTCGTCATTAACAAAAACTACTACTTGGTCACCACCACGCCCTAAGGCAAGATCTAACGCTTTAGATGCATTAAGGCTTAACTCTTGGAAATTATTTCCGTTAGATGCAACCCCAATACTAAGTGTTGGCGCAATTTTATTATCAGAAGAAATATCTCTTACTTTTTCTAGAATAGTAAATTTTTCCTGCATCATATCCTTTAATGCAGAATCATTAAATCCAACTAAAATACTTTCTTTACTTGCTCTACAAGCAAAGCCGTTTTGTGATTCAACCCATTTGTTGATAGCATCGGCAACTTCGCCTTCAATATTTGCTCTAGCTGTTTCGCTCATGCCTTTCATAACATCTTCATAATTGTCAAAACGCACATAAGCTAAACATAAACGTTCATTCTCAAACTTTTCTTTTAAGAGCTCATGCTCAGTAACATCAGTAAAAAATAGCATTAATCCATTTTTTTGCTGAGTAATATCTCTATTCTTTTCAAACTTTTCTAATGTCTTAATACTAAAATATTTTACATTATAGTATTTATCTTCAAGACGAATAATTTTAGAACCATCTCTAACACTCAAAGTTTCAAAAGCATTTTCACCAAGTTCTGGCAAAATTTCTTCAGGACGTTTGCCTTCTAAAGCTTTGGTTTCTACTATTTTTTGGAAAGTTTCATTCTTCCATTGTAATTTTCCGTCTTTAGAAAAAACCGCCATACCTACATCTAAATTACGTACTGCAAAATGATTTGCACGTTCAATATTACGAGTAATATTGTCTAAATAATCCGTAAGGACAATTTCCTTATCTTTCAATTTGCGATTGCTAAAGTAATAAACAAAAGCTAAGAGCGCAATTCCTACCGGAATAAAATATGGCTCAACAATCATTCCTAATATTACTAAAATGACTATTAGAAGCACGTATATTTTTATATCATTCCATGAGCTTAACAAGTTTTTAACGCTCATAAAATACACCTCTTTTCTAACCTACTTTGAACAAATTACTTTGCCCTTAATTTTCTAAAATCAAAAATTAAATCAAAAGCCCCTACATAGAGGATAATTTGCGCAAAGAGTGGTACAAACATTAAGAAAGCAACTGCCACATGAGCAAGCCATTTAGGTCTATTGTACTTTCTTACATACCAGTAAAGCATGATAATTCCTTGAATTACTAATAACATACTAAAAATCATTTGAATATTTACTGAAACAGCATACATTGCTTTTTCCGGATATTGGAAGTAATAAGTTACCATAAACAGTGATACAAAGAATGGAACTAAGATCCATTTTGGGAAAGATAAATCATAAAAATCTGGAATCGGTGCAAAGGTTTCCCCTGCTCGTTGCATAATTTTTCTAGCACACCAATAGTTGATAAATGCTAATACTGGAGCGCAAAATAAAAATGCGCCTGGCATAATGATTTTCATCATGTATACCATATCTGCTAGTTCTTTTTGTGCTCTAGCAATATCTTCTTCATTAAGACCCATTTCGCGGTAATAATTCATTACCTCTGCGCCACCTTGATCAAAAGATTCAAACATCATATTAATTGGATTTATATCCAAAACCCAGAAACTGATTGCAAAATTAATTATAATTGATATAAGCGCTGCAACAGAAACAACCGCCATTAGTTTGCCTGGTTCCATTCTGCGATGCATTGCTTCGCCTAAAGCTACCCCTAAAATACCGAATATCGCTACTAACAAAAATGCTTGAAGCGGGCTTATTATCATAGCAACACCTACGCCTGCTACAAATAGTGTCATGATAGACCATTTTAAACCATGACGCATGCCACAAATTGCAATAGGTAGTGGCCAGACAAAATTCAAAAATCCGCCAATTACAGGAATGTACATTCCTGCTAAGGCTAAAGCAATGGCAACTGCTGATAAGATACCAGCTTCTACCATTGAAGAAGTTCTTTTATTCACTTATAAATCCTCCGAAAGAATATACCTAGGAACTTAATTTTCCTATAGTTATTTTTAATTTTTAACGCTCTTATATTATACGATACTATTACTAAAAAGGCAAAAAGAAAACCGCTTAAATTGTTACACTAAATAACTTTTTACTGATTTTTTTGTTGTTTTTTGCTACAATTAAAACAAAAAATTATTTGAGGTGAATTTATGGAAAATAATAACTTGCCAATCCCAGGAATTTATCGCCACTATAAAGGCAATCTTTACGAATTATTATTTATTGCAACTCATAGCGAAACTTTGGAAAAAGTTGTTGTTTATAAATGTCTTTATGGTGATTTTGAACACTGGGTACGCCCTTTAGCAATGTGGTCTGAAACTGTTGTTGTAGCTGGTAAAGACATGCCGCGTTTTGCTTTAACCAAAAATTAATAATACCAACCTAAATTAAATTTTAGGCCGGTATCTTTTTTAATTATGCTTTTTCTTTTTCATAACTAGCTTGGACCTTTTTATTAACTTTTTCTAAATTTAAATATAGAGCTTCTTTTTCTTTATACATGTTAGT
>CAMTOO010000055.1 GCA_947074185.1 uncultured Negativicutes bacterium | reverse complement strand
ACAGTTAGGTATTAATGTTTAATGCGAGTTATAGAGAAAATTGGGAATAATGTGTTGTTGTTAAATGTCTTTATTGTGATGTTGACACCTTTGTACGTCAGTTCACATTGTGTTCTGAAACTGTTGGTGTAGCTGGTAAAGAAATGCCGCGTTTTGCTTTAACCCAAAATTAATAATACCGACCTAAATTAAATTTTAGGTCGGTATCTTTTTTAATTATGCTTTTTCGTTTTCATAAATAGCTTGGAACATTTTATTAACTTTTTCTAAATCAAAATATAAAGCTGCTTTTTCTCTATAAATGTTATAAGCTTCTTCATATTCTTTACTCTTTGGATTAGCTAATATTTTTTTCATTTTCATGTGACCATTAATGCCTCCAACGCTTTCTGGTGGAGTATCTCCTGAACCAGCAAGACATCTAGTATATGGCTGTTCCACGTCTTCTAGGACATTTAAAACTTTAATGTTATGAACCCATTTATCTGCTTGATCATAAACATAACTTAATTTTTTATGCTTAGCTAATAATTCACCAACATTTGCTTCAGCAGCCAATAAATTTGTAGTACCTGGTTTGCCTTCAGCCATTGTTGTAAGAATATTTATTTTCTTTAAGCCATCTTCAATGTGGAAAGAATATTCGTGAATATCATCCCAAATAAATGCTACTTGAAGTGCAAAGTGAAGTTCTGCAAAATTATAGTACGCAGGCACTAAAAGTTTTCTACTGCAAAATTCTTTGCCTAAATTTAGGGTCGCTAAAATTTCTACTGCGCCTTTAGCTCCAGCAACAATTCGAGGCGTAGCTTTTGCAAGTGGTTCACCTTTTTGTTTAGCAACAGGTTCTGCTGCAGTAGCATCAGTAACTTCTTTGCCTGTTAATGTTTTAAGTTGTTCAATCATTCTTGTTTGAGGCTTTTCACCATCACGTGGCACGTTATTTAAAACTGCGATAATTTCTTGTGGAGAAATAAATTCCTCATGCTCTAAATTATAAGTCACAAGATCTTGTGCATCACTACAAATTTTGTTCATTTGAGCAGTAATTTTTCTATCTTTATTAGCGATAATACCATTAAATTCGCTTAATTTAGCCAAATACTCTTCAGTAATTTTTGGCTTTATTTTTAGTACTTCAAAAGTTTCTTTAATACCTTTTACTACTAAGCTTTCCATGTCTTTTAGATCAGTTGCTTTTATCCCATAAAAAAGTACGGTAGTATAAGTAGCATTATTAACTAAAACTAATGCTTTTCTTCTGCTGATATTAATATAGTGACCTGTCCAAGCAAAAAGTGGGTCTACTATCGGAGCATCCCCAGGCATAATTTTTAACGTATCTAAAAGTTTTTTGGTGCATGCGATTTGCATCTAAAAACCTCCCTTATAAATTTACTTTCGCCCCGATTTTCATGCCTTCTTCAGTAGGCACAAGGCTGTTTAAGTTTATCACATCAATAAGGCTTTTGTCCATAAACTTAGTTTTACCTAATTTGCTATCTGTAATAGCCTTAGTGAAATCCGCTGTGATTAAACCCTTTTCATAAGCAGAGTTAACTCCGCCAGATTCTATTGCAACTTTATCGAATATTAAATCGATAATTGCTAAAACAAGTTTATCACCTACAGTTTGGAGAACTAACATAGCAAACTCATTGTCTGTTATATCAAATTCTTCAACTTTGAAACTTGCTACTGACTTTTCGCCAGTAATTCTAAATTCTGCAGTAGATAAGGTTAAATTAAGAGTGCCATAAGTTTTATGTTGTAAAGCTAACATAAATTTATTAGTCTCTTTAAAATAAATATCAAGTAGTGCAAAATCGCTACCACTCATATTTTTAATTAAATAAGTTTTGATATCCCCGTAAGGAATAACTAATTCGCCTTTTGCGATTTGAGCCCAATTTTGAGCAGAAATCCAGCGATCACTAGTATTTCTAAGTGGATTGATATATTTTTCATCTACATCTTTAACAGTTTCTTTAAAAATAGTACTTACTTTTTCAGAACCGTCTTTAAGATTTGCTGTGATAGTTGCTTCCGCTTTATCAACGCTGTCTTTGAAATTATCAAAAAGCTTTTTTGTATCTACATCTTTCAAATCGAACTTTTTAGATTCATCCCCTAGCGGTTCATCTTTACAGTCCATAGTTTTGAAGGCTTCAACATTTTCCATACCTTCTTTACGACTTTCATTAAAAATTTCTTTAAATGCTGCAATATCTTCAGGTCTGCCTGCTTTAAGCCAAGCATTTGCAGCTTTACCAACTCCATAGGTTACAGATATTGCAACTGGAATTTGAATAGGCGCTACTGGTATTAAAGTAACTAAAGTTTGTCCCACAAAAGTTGCCCCTAAAGATCCAAGTAGTCCTAATACTGTTGCTTCCTCTAACTTAACTCCGCGTAATTCTGCAAGACGAGTTATCATATATACTTCATTTGCAAGCAAAGTCATTGTTCCTACTAAAGGAGCTACAACAATAACACCTGCTCTAGCTGCACCCCAGCGACATAATTTCTCTGCTTCCCAATCAACATTTACATCTTTTAGTTCTTCTGACATATTACTCACCAACCTTCTCTAGAGTCTACCTTAATTATATTCCAAATTTTTATATTCTGCAATTTTCTAGACCTTTTTATCTGACAATTTCTTAATATTTTACTAATAAAAAATTAAAAGGACGAATTCGTTTTAATGTATAGCACATTAAATGAATCCATCCTTTTTTATCTAGTCAAGAACTCTTAATTAGCAGGTTTAAGTCCTTTTGCAGAAGCTACCATAATATGATCTGAGTATTCTACTTTTACAGGAATAGTAATTCTTTGTCCTGCTCTAATATCAGTAGAGCTAGCTAATTTATTGTGTTCTACTATACGTTGAATAACATCTCTTACATCTTCTTTTTCGTCACTAAAACGAGAAGCAATATCCCACATAGTATCACCAGAATGTACTACAATTTCTTGTGCACGATATACTTGAGGAGCCAAAAAGGCCATATCTATTAAGTTGCTAGTAAGCACTACACCTAAAACAAAAGCTACCAAAAATCTTTTCATTTTAACCACTCCTTTTAAAACACTTGTTCGTTATTCATATATTAATACGAACTTGTTTGTTTGTCAAGAGTTTTTTCGAAAATCTGTTCGGTTTTTCTTTTGTTTTTGATTCAAATGTTTAGTTTTCCTTGTTTTTCTCAGCTTCATAGGCTTTGATTTGTTTATTCATCCAATCAATCATTGCCATTTTGCCAAATTCAAACCAAGTTCTTCCATCGGTATTTTTACCAATGTATTCGTTCCATTTATCTTGGTTTACTTGCTCAACTTCCATTAAGTTCATAATACCAAAACCGCTACGCCATAAAATATCATCCATAGATGTGAATTTGCTATTAGCTGTTAAAAATTCTGGATTAAATAAGTCCTGATGAGAAACTTTATTTAAAATTTTTACAAGCTCTGGGTCTTTGCCAAACTCCCCTAATAATCTGTGATACTCTAGATCAATCATCTTGCTGTCCATAATCTTCCTCCAATATATTACGCAAATATTTGCGATAAATTTTATGCTTATACATTGTACCACAAAAAATATTAAGTTGCATAAAAAAAGTAGTGATTTTTCAATCACTACTTTTTTTATTACATATTAATCCGTATTTTTTTCTTCTTTACCGCAACCATGACAACAGCCTGGGCACATTTCTAAGCCTTCTGTTGACATGCCATTTTTCTTTTTGTAGTCAATGATTGCTGCTTTTAATGCATCTGCTGCCAAATTAGAGCAATGCATTTTTACAGGTGGCAACCCATCTAATGCTTCTGCTACTGCTTGATTACTAATTTCAAGCGCATCTTCAATAGTTTTACCTTTTGCAAGTTCTGTTACCATACTACTTGTTGCAATTGCTGCACCGCAACCAAAAGTTTTAAATTTAATATCAGTAATAATATTATTTTCTACTTTTATATAGATTCGCATAATATCGCCACAAACTGCATTACCTACTTCACCAACACCACTTGCATCAGAAAGCTCTCCTACATTGCGAGGATTTGCAAAATGATCCATTACTTTTCCAGTATACATATTATTTATCTCCTATCCTAGCTCTTATTTTTTAATTACAGTCAACCATAGTTTAAGACTAATGGTTGATAGCGTTTTCAAGGTCTCCCTACACTTTATTATTTGTTGTATAAAGGCGACATTTCTCTTAGTCTTTCTACTATTTGCGGAAGCTTTTCTAATACGTAATCAACTTCCTCATCAGTAGTAAATTCAGACAAAGTTAATCTCAAACTTCCGTGAGCAATTTCATGCGGCAAGCCAATTGCAAGTAGTACATGAGAAGGGTCTAAGGAACCACTTGTGCAAGCACTACCACTTGATGCTGCAATGCCATTCATGTCTAAGAGGAGGAGTAATCCTTCTCCTTCAATATACTTAATACTAAAATTAACATTATTAGGAAGACGATCTACTCTAGCTCCATTTAATCTTACTTCAGGAATGCTAGCTTCAATTCCTGCAATAAGTTTATCTCTTAACGCACCTACGCGTTTCTTGTTTTCTTCCATATGATTAAGTGCGTGTTCTGCTGCCATACCTAAACCTAGGATACCAGCGGTATCTTCCGTGCCAGGACGCAAGCCTTTTTCTTGTCCGCCACCGTAGATAATTTTATCCATTTTTACGCCTTGACGAATATAAACAGCACCTGTTCCTTTTGGTCCGTGAAATTTATGAGCAGTAAGAGTTAATAAATCAATATTATCTGCTACAACATCAACTGGAATATGCCCCACAGCTTGTACTGCATCTGTGTGAAATAACACATTGTGCTTTTTTGCAACAGCGCCGATTTCTCTAATAGGCATTACTGTACCAATTTCATTATTAGCATACATAACGGAAATCAAAATTGTTTTATCAGTAATTGCTGCTTCAACAGCTTCTGGGGAAACTTTACCATTTTCATCTACATCTAAATATGTCACTTGAACCCCAGTTTCTTCTAAGGCTTCGCAAGCATGTAAAATCGCATGATGCTCTACCTTGGTAGTAATAATATGATTTCCTTTATCACGATACTTTTTAACAATACCTTCTAAAATCATAGTATCGCCTTCACTGCCGCCGCAAGTAAAAATTATTTCTTTTGGACTAGCATTAATAAGTTTTGCAACTTGTTCTCTTGAAGTATCTAATAAATTTTTACTATTTCTACTTAATTCATAGATTCCAGATGGGTTGCCATAATTTTCTACCATTGCTGCTGCCATAGCATTTGCTATCTCTGGCAATACTTTAGTTGTTGCTGCATTATCTAAATATGCTTTCATTTTAACCATACTCCTTTTAACATTAACTCTATATTAAACAATATGTTTTTATTTCATAGTTACTTGCTATGATTTAATTAAAATATAACAATTTTCTAACTGTTTGTCAATATTTATTTTATTTCTTAAAACAATATATTTTAATCATTATATTAAGGTTTTTTCTATTAGTGTTTTGTGTTTTTTCTGCAAAAACATAATTCCAAGTAATTTAATATGATATATTGACAAGTTTATTTTTTAGTGGTAAATTTAAATTACGAAAATAACGAGGTGTATTATGAAAATTTCTACTAAAGGTCGTTATACCTTAAGACTAATGCTTGATCTTGCTATTAATTATACAGGAAAATATATTTCCTTAAAAGAAATTGCAAAGCGTCAAAACATTTCTGAAAAATACTTAGAGCAACTGATCTCTAAATTAAATAAATATGGTTATGTGAAAAGTGTACGCGGCGCTCAAGGCGGCTACATGTTAGCAAAAGCCCCTGAAGAATGTGTTGTAGGGGATATTTTGCGCATCATGGAAGGCGAACTTGCGCCTGTTGCTTGCTTACAAAAAGATAGTGATAAATGCGAACTTTTTCACGAATGCGTTACTGTTGATGTATGGGCTAAAATCCAGCAAGCTGTTTATGATGTAGTAGATAATATTACTCTTGCAGACTTAGTTAATCGCTACCATGACAAGTGTACTAGCCCCAACGGGGGCCACTACAGCATTTAATTAAATTGAAAGGTTGTGCTTTATGTCAAAAATTTACACTAGTTTAACCGAACTTATCGGCAATACACCTCTTTTAAACATCAAAAATTACTCTGGGGAAAATGCTCCAGCTAGTACTATTCTCGCAAAATTAGAATATTTTAATCCAGCAGGAAGTTCTAAAGATCGCATAGCTAAAGCTATGATTGAAACAGCAGAAAAAGCCGGCCTTTTAAAAGAAGGTTCTGTCATTATCGAACCTACTAGCGGAAACACAGGTATCGGACTTGCTAGCGTAGCATCTGCTAAAGGATATCGCACTATACTTACTATGCCAGATACTATGTCTATCGAAAGACGTAATCTCTTGAAAAGTTACGGTGCAGAACTTGTGCTTACTCCTGGTAATACAGGTATGCAAGGCGCGTTAGATAAAGCTGCTGAACTTGCAAAAGAAATTCCAAATTCTTTCGTACCAAGCCAATTTGAAAACCCTGCTAATCCTGCGGTACATAAAGCAACTACCGGCCCTGAAATTTGGGCTGCAACTGCTGGCAAAATTGATATCTTTGTTGCCGGTGTGGGTACTGGCGGCACAGTATCAGGCACAGGAGAATATCTTAAAAAACAAAATCCTAATATTCAAATCGTAGCTGTCGAACCAGCCGACTCCCCTTTGTTATCTACTGGAGTTTCTGGTCCTCATAAAATTCAAGGTATCGGCGCAAATTTCGTTCCTAAAAACTTCCACCGCGAAGTTATAGACGAAATCATCCCTGTACAAGCAGAAGATGCTTTTGCTACCGCTAAAAAATTAGCGAAAACAGAAGGAATTTTAGTAGGAATATCTTCTGGCGCAGCTGCTTATGCAGCAACCGTACTTGCTAATAGGCCAGAAAACAAAGGCAAAACTATCGTAGCCTTTCTTCCAGATGGTGGCGAACGTTATCTTTCCACTCCAGGCTTTGTAGACTAATATTAAAACTGCACTTCAAATAGTTGGAGTGCAGTTAAATTTTTAAGCTATATTTTTAAATTTATGATATAATAACCATTGAAATATTTGGTTAAGGAGTTACTATGATTACTAGAGATGAAGCTTTTGAACTTTTAAAAAAATATAATAAAGAACAATTTCATTTGCGTCATGCCCTAACTGTCGAAGGCATTATGCGTTATTTTGCAAAAGATTTAGGTTATGAAAACGAAGCGGACTTTTGGGGTGTTGTTGGACTCTTACATGATATAGATTTTGAAGAATATCCAACCGAACATTGCGTAAAATCCCAAGAAATATTGCGTGAACACAATGTTGATGAAAGCATTATTAAATCAACAGCAAGTCACGGTTATGGACTTACTGCCGCAGGCATTAAACCTGAACACCAAATGGAAAAGATTCTTTTTGCTTGTGATGAACTTTCTGGACTAATTGGCGCTTGTGCTTTAATGCGCCCATCTAAAAGCGTTATGGATATGGAATTAAAATCTGTAAAGAAAAAATATAAAGCACTTAATTTTGCTGCTGGTTGCTCAAGAGAAGTAATAGAGCAAGGTGCAGAAATGTTAGGTTGGTCTTTAGACGACCTTATTAGTAAAACCATACTTGCTATGCGTGAAGACGAAGCAAGTATAAACAATTTTTTTGAACAATAACAAAGGACAGATTATGAAAAAAGTTTTAGTGGCAATGAGTGGCGGTGTAGATAGTAGTACTGCAGTGCTTCTTTTACAAGAACAAGATTATAATGTTAGCGGTGTTACTTTGCGCATGTTTTCTAACGAAGATATTGGCTTAGAAGAAGAAAGCACTTGCTGCTCTTTAAGCGATGTAGAAGACGCTCGTCTTGTTGCACACAAATTAGGAATCGAGCATCACGTTTTCAATTATTCTTCCTGTTTTAAAAAATATGTTATTGATCACTTTATCAGCGAATATGATTGTGGCCGCACACCTAATCCTTGTGTAGACTGCAACAAACATATTAAATTTGGCGAGCTTTTTAATCGTATGGAACTTTTAGAGTGCGATTATTTGGCAACAGGTCACTATGCCAATATCGAGTTCGACCAAGCAAATAACCGCTACCTTTTAGTGCGCGGTGAAGATGAGCAAAAAGACCAAAGCTATATGCTCTTTAATTTAACTCAAAAACAATTAGCTCATATTATTTTCCCGCTAGGCAAAATGACCAAGCCGGAAATTAGAGAAAAAGCAGAAACAGCTGATCTCATCAACGCTCGCAAACCAGATAGTCAAGATATTTGTTTTGTGCCAGATGGAGATTATGCATCTGTTATTGAAAAAATTACTGGCAAAAAACCTAAGCCTGGAAAATTCATACATACTAATGGCGAAGTTTTAGGCACCCATAAAGGTCAGCTTCACTATACTATCGGACAACGAAAAGGCCTAGGCATAGCTTACGAATATCCACTTTATGTAATAAGTAAAGATGTTGAAAAAAACATTGTTTATCTTGGTCCAGAAAAAGAACTTTTTAAAGATTCACTAATTGCAGAAGCTTGCAACTTTATATCCATAGACACACTTGAAGCACCTATGGAAGTGACCGTTAAAACGAGATATCGCCAAAAAGATATCCCTGCTAAAATAGAACCTTTAGCAGACGGTTTAGTAAAAGTTACTTTTGCAGAACCTCAAAAAGCAATTACACCAGGACAAGCTGTTGTATTTTATCAAAGTCGCTACGTAGTTGGTGGCGGAATTATTAAGGAATAACAAAGGAGGAATTATGAGTAAAATATATTTTAAGCTATTGCTAGCAATTCTAGTTTTAGCTAGTGTTGTAACATCTTCAAATAGCGTATTTACCGTTTATGCTCAACCTTCTACTACTAATCAAATAGAGGTTAAAATTCCAGAGCAATTCCTTCCAAAACCTGAAACTACAGCGCCATTCTCTGATAAAATTAATTCTATTATAAAGACAGAAGGCAAAAAAACAGATTTTTATCAACCACTTTATACTGTTTTTACTTGGTATAATAACCCAACTGCTCACGACAAATTACCATTACCACTTAATTTTGGTAATGATCCTCTTAAAAAGCTTCCTCTGAAAGGTCTTATGACAATTATAGAAGCAAGAAATAGTGTCTTCTTGTGTGCAGCTTGGGATGGTTTTGTTGATACAATAAGTT
>CAMTOO010000054.1 GCA_947074185.1 uncultured Negativicutes bacterium | reverse complement strand
CCTAAGATCGTAAGGATATGAGTGAACTAAAGACTTCGAAACGCACAAAACATCAGAGAAGATTTGAAAAACTAGATGAAATTGATGCACGTTTTAAAATAAATTTAGAAAAATTTCTAAGATGATATACAACTTATAGATATTTTTCATAAAAATAGTTGTTTTTATAACTAGATATGGTATAATAGACACATAGAATGTAAATTTTATATTTAAATTTGGAGGTAATCAAATATGCAAACAAAAATATTAAGTTTTATTTTAAGTTTTATGATTCTATTTACGCCATTAACACCAGCTTTTGCTCAAGACGGGATGGCAGCAGCTGAAAAGCTTGATGCAATGGAAATGCTTTTATATGGTGCGTCTCAAGATGGTTCTATCATGGATCGTACTAATAGCTTAGAAGACGATGTTTATGGTGCTACTCAAAGCGAAAATATCATCGATAGAGTTGATAAATTATATGATTACCTTGAAGGTGATAAGGTAGATAATGGTGCAGCTAATTCTTTCTTGTTGAAACTTAATGCTGTAGATAGCAAAATCAACAAAAAAATAACATTAGGTCCTGTAAAAACTCGTATTGAAGAAGTTGAAAAAGTAATTTTTGGACATGAAAACAGTGGTAGTCTAAAAAGCAGATTAGATACTTTAGTTGAAACTGCGTATACAGATTCAGCTATTCCTGGTGAATCAATTACCATTCCAGCAGAAACTCTTATTAAAGTTCAATTTACAAAAGATATTACTAGCAAAACTGCACAAGCTGGAGATTCAATTAGCTATGTTGTAGCTGACAATGTTTTTGCTAATAATGTTTTAATTATCCCTAAAGGTGCATTAGGTGTTGGTACTATTAAAAAGGTAGTTCAACCAAGAAGTTTCGGCCGTGATGGTCGCATTGACTTAGAATTTAGCCATGTTTTTGCAATGGATGGGCGTGAAGTAAAAGTTAATGTTGGCGATCTTGCTAAACAAGAAGCTGCTACTGCAGCAGGTGCAGCAGGCGCGACTATTGGCGGGCTCATCTTATTTGGACCAGTTGGTGCAATTGGTGGTGCGTTTGTAACAGGTAAATCTGTAACTATTCCAGATGGCGCAATTACTTATGTACAAGTGACCGAAGATACACTTATTAATGGTGTTGTTTACAAAACAGACGAAGAAGCAGCAACTGCTGAATAAAATAACTATAAAAACCTACTTTTCTTATTGATGCTTTAAAAAGCTAAATCTATGGGAAAAAGTAGGTTTTTTTGCTTTTTTGTGATATAATATAAACGGATATTTTTGCAATTTTGATAATTGATATAAAGCGGAGAATAATCATGAAAAAGAACTTAATTTTAACAGCATGTGTGTTAGGAGTGCTACATAGCACTGGTTTTGCTGCCTCAGGTAGTGATAATGAAGCATATAAAGTACCTACTCAAAAAGAAACACGTACAGATAAGCGTGCACTAAAAAAGGAATCGGTAAAGAATGAACCATTGCCGATTGTATTAAATTGCGACAAAGCTAATTATGATCAACATACTGGTGATTTTGTTGCTAATGGAAATGTTCGTATTGTTCAAGGTGATGAGGTTATTATTACTACTGTTGCTAAGGGTAATATGAAAACAGGTGATATCTACTTTGAAGAAGGTGGTACTCTTGAAGAGCCTAACAATAAGACTGATGCTGAATGGGCTCATTATAATTTTAATTCTAAAGCAGGTGAGCTAAAAAGTATCAAAGGAAAGAGCGGTCCTGATTTCTATGAGGCACCACATGCTATTCTTGAAGATGGAAAAATGATTGTTGATCAAGGTGGATCAACTAGCAGATGCCCAGCGGTGGATCATACAAAATGCGTATCAATAGAAGCCAAAACAATTACTGTTTATCCTGGTGAAAAAATTGAGGCGCGCAATGTAAAGGTGTTTGTTAAAGGAAAACATATTTACTCTAGAGATAGGTGGATCAATACCTTTGGTGATGGTGAAGATAAGATTATGCCTCGAATTGGTTATGAATCTGGTGAGGATAAAGGCTTTTATGTAAAATTAGAAGTGGAAAAAAGCCTTTTCAATGATAATAAAACAAACGTTTTTGCTGATTTAGTTCATTACTCAAAAGCTGGATATAAGCCTACATATGGTATAGTTCATGACACACGCAATTTTGAGTTATCTTTAAAAAGCGAATGGGATTATGACACAAATGATATTTGGCTTAAAAAGGAAAGCGAATGGGGTTTTAGATATAAATCAAAGAGAATTTCTTCAAAATTACCATTAAGTTATAGTGGTTATCTTACACATGGTTTATGGAGTTATGAAAATCAACCTTATAACAGTTGGCATACAGAAACTGCCATTTTCTTGACGCACGATAGAATAAATCTTTTTAATAGCAAAAAGACTGCTTTAGATTTAACTATTGGACGTAAGTGGGTTCGTGAAAGTTATAAAGGTGCTAGTGGTGATGATGAAAACAACTCCACTTCTAACATTTATCATGCAACATTAACTCAATTTGTAAGTCCAAAGCTTACTGCATGGACAGGTTATTATCGAGAAGATCTTAAAAATTCATTATATGACTATGGCTCTTATGGACTTCCTGATATGGCACGTGAGCTTAGAACGGGTATATCTTATACTTTTGATGATCGTAATAGTGTTTCAGTTATTAACCGCTATGATGCTGGTAATAGCAAAAGCTATGAAACAAGTTATAGATATATTCATAGATTCTGTTGTTGGGCAGTAGAGGTAGAGTATTTGACGAAAAACCATAATAGTAGTAATGAGTGGAATATCAAATATAATTTATTAAATTGGTAGTATAAAAGGAGCTCTTTTATGCAAAATATAATTAATGCACGAATCAAAGAACATATGGAGTTAATTCAAATAGTTGCTCAAAGTGAGATTACTGCGCAAGTAGAAGAAATAGCAACTATTGTTAAAGAGGCACTTGCTAAGGGTAAGAAAGTATTGTTCTGTGGTAATGGCGGAAGTGCTGCGGATAGTCAACATCTAGCTGCAGAATTCGTTGGTCGTTTTCAAGTAGAAAGAAAAGGTTTACCTGCGATTGCTTTAACAGTAGATACATCTATTTTGACAGCTGTTGCAAATGACTATGGTTATGACCAAGTTTTTGCAAGACAAGTAGAAGCTTTGGCTAACGAAGGTGACGTTCTTATTGGACTATCTACTTCAGGAAATAGCCCTAATGTTTTAAATGCTATAGCTATAGCTAAAGACAAAGGGATGAAGACAGTAGGTTTTACTGCGCAAGGTGGCGGAAAGATGGCTACAGAATGTGATGTATGTGTAGCTGTTCCATGTAAGGTAACTGCTCGTGCTCAAGAAGTACATATTTTATTAGGTCATATTTTATGTGAACTTGTGGATGGTGAATAATTTGTCAAAATTAAAATGCACACAATTTTTAAGTGAAGATATTCAAAAGGTACGCATTGCTGTAATTGGTGACGTGATGCTAGATAGTTATTTCTATGGTGAAGTAAAACGTATTTCACCAGAAGCACCTGTACCTGTAAACAGAATAAAAAAGGTTGAGTCAGTGTTAGGTGGGGCAGCTAACGTAGCTGCCAATTTAGCGCGCTTAGAATGCCAAGTATTTATTGGTGGGGTAACCGGTAATGATGAAAATAGACGTGTATTAGAAGGTAAACTTGCTGAAATTGGTGTAGATTACTTAGGGTTGATTAAGAGTGATGAGCGTTCTACTATCACTAAAATGAGAGTTCTTGGTGCTAACCAACAAATGCTCAGATTAGATTTTGAAGAAGTAGATGATCTAAATAAAACTGAAACTAAGAAGTTAGAAGAATGGTTTGAAGAACTTCTTAAGGCAGGGTTAGATGGAGTTATTATTTCTGATTATGCTAAAGGAGTATGTTCAGATAATTTTTGTGCCTGGGCAATTAACGCAGCACATAAAGCTAATGTTCCCGTACTTGTCGATCCTAAAGGCGCTAATTGGGATAAATATGCTGGTTGTGACTTCATTACACCAAATCTTAAGGAAATGTGTGAAGCAGGTAATCAACAGGTTGAAAATGAAGATGAAGCTGTTTTACGTGTTGCAGAAGCTGCGCGTAAGCATTATAAAATAAAAAATGTAGTAGTTACTCGTAGTGAAAAGGGTATGACCCTGGTAGGGGATAATCGTACTGTTATCCATAGTCCTGCTACAGCATTAGAGGTATTCGATGTTTCTGGCGCAGGGGATACTGTAGCAGCATCTTTACTAGCTGGTATTGCTGGCAAGTTATCTTTAGAAGAAAGTATTTATATGGCCAATAAAGCAGCTGGAATTGTTGTTGGAAAAGTTGGTACATATCCTGTTGCTAGGGAAGAATTATTAAAAGATTTAATAGATGAAGAACATAGATCTGCAAAAGATTATAGTGCTTTAAGTTGGAATGAAATTTTACTACTAGTTAAAAATTGGAGAGACTGTGAAGAGAAAATTGTTTTCACAAATGGGTGCTTTGATATTCTTCATGTAGGTCATATTTCTTACTTAGAAGAGGCTGCAAAACTTGGCAATCGTCTTGTTATTGGGTTAAATTCGGACAAGTCCGTAAATAGATTAAAGGGCTCAACCAGGCCATTAGTTAATGAAGTAGACAGAGCAAAGATTTTATCTTCGCTAGCTTTTGTCGATGGGGTAGTTTTGTTTGACGAAGATACTCCTGCAGAATTAATTAAGAAAATTAAACCAGACATTTTAGTCAAAGGTGGCGACTATAAAGAAGATGAAGTTGTTGGCCGTGAAGATGCTGGTGAGGTAAAAATACTTAGTTTTGAAGACGGGTATTCAACAACTGGGTTAATAGAAAAAATTGCTAATCTAGTTCGGGAGGGTAAATTATGATAATTGTAACTGGTGGTGCCGGATTTATAGGCAGTAACATTGTTAAAGGACTTAATGATAAAGGTATCGATGATATTCTTGTAGTTGATAATTTGACTAATATGGTTAAATTTAAAAACATACAAGGGTTAAAAGTAAAAGATTATTTAGATAAAGTTGATTTCGCTAATATGCTTAATCAAGGAAAATTTGCTAATGAAAAAATCGAAGTTGTTTTCCATGAAGGTGCATGTTCAGATACTATGGAGTATGACGGAAAATACATGATGCAAAACAATTTTGAATATACAAAGAATCTTTTTAGCTTTGCTACTGGTCGCAAGATCCCATTGATTTATGCATCTTCTGCATCTACTTATGGTAGCGGCTTAAATGGCTTTAAAGAAGAACCTGCTTGTGAAGAAGCATTAAATGTATATGCTTTCTCTAAGTTGTTTTTCGATAACTATGCTCGTCGTTATTTCAATAGCATAGAAAGCCAAGTAGTAGGACTTCGCTATTTTAACGTATATGGCCCACAAGAAAATCATAAAGGTAAAATGGCTTCTATGGTATTCCAAATGTACAATCAATTTAAAGCTGAAGGTAAAGTGAAATTATTTGATGCTTATGATACTTATGGACCTGGTGAACAAACTAGAGACTTTATCTATGTTAATGATGTAGTTAATGTTAATTTCTTCTTTTGGGAACATCCCGAAATTAGTGGTGTGTTCAATTGTGGTACTGGTAACGCGCACCAGTTCAATGTATTGGCTCACGCCGTTTTAAATCACTTTGGAGCAGCTGAAGATAAACTTGAATACGTTCCCTTTCCTGAAGTGTTAAAAGGCAAATATCAAAGTTTTACAGAGGCAGATGCAACTAATTTACTAAATGCTGGTTATGATAAAGGCTTTACTGAAATAAATCAAGCGGTAGCAGAGTATTGCAAACTTCTTGATGAAACAGGTGGATATTATAAACATGAAGCATAAGGCTATTTTTTTAGATCGTGATGGAGTTTTAAATATTGATAAAGCATATTTATATGAAATAGATAACCTTGAATGGGTAGCTGGAGCGAAAGAAGCAGTTGCAGAAATGGTAAAACAAGGATATCTAGTATTTGTTGTGACTAATCAAAGTGGTATAGCAAGAGGTTATTACAATATTGCTGATATGGAAAAATTGCATCAACATATGCTTGAAGAAATTAAAAGTGCTGGTGGGAATATTGATAAATTCTACTATTGTCCACATCTTAAGGAGGGCGCAGTAGAAGAATATGCAATTGATTGCGATTGTCGCAAGCCAAACCCAGGCATGCTCTTACAAGTATGTAAGGAGTATGAAATAGATAAGGAAGAATCTTTCTTGATAGGTGATAATGTTCGTGATATAGAAGCTGCAGAGGCAGCAGGTATCAAAGGTTATCTTTTTGAAGGTGGAAATTTATTAGAATTTCTCCAGCGGATTTTTGCCGGAAGCGGGGCTTAGAAATAATGGAGTATCAAAATATCTTAATTATCAAAATGAGTTCGCTAGGCGACGTATTACATACGTTGCCTTTTGTTGCTGTATTACGAAAAAGGTTTCCGCAAGCGAAAATCTCTTGGTTAGTACATCCGCAATTTGCAGGCTTTATACCTGAAGAACCTATAGTTGATGAGATAATTTATTTTGATAAAGTTGCTTTTAATGAGATGGGAATCTTTGATAAAATTAAATATTTTTTTGAAATGCGTAGTTTACTACATTCTAAAGATTATGATTTAGTTATTGATTTACAAGGGCTTTTTAAAAGTGCCATATTAGCACTTATGACAGGTTGTAAGAATAAAATTGGTTATTGTGAAATGCGCGAGGGGAGTGGCTTAGTGAGTAAAGCTATAGTTGGTCCTCATGCCGCAGATCATGTTATAGAAAGATACTTAGATGTTGCTCGTTATTTAGGAGCTACAGTTGATAAAATAGAATTTCCTATGCCAGACTTTACCATTGAAAGAATGACTTTTGATGATAAAATGGCTGAAATATTTAATAACGATTCAAGTAAAATGAAGCTGCCATATGTGGTTCTAGTGCCTGGTGCACGCTGGGTAACGAAATGTTGGCCGACAAAGAACTTTGGAGAATTAGCTTCTAGGCTAGTTGATAAAGGAGTAAATGTTTTTATTACTGGCGGAGATGATGACTATCAAAGGGGTACAGAGATAGAGGCTTTTTACAAACGTTTAAAGGCAACGCCTATTGTTAGTGAAGACAATCATTTTAAAAGAGAAAATAAACCAGTACAAGGTGAATTGATTAACCTTATTGGTAAAACTAATATAAAAGAGTTAGCAGTGCTTATTGATAAGGCGCAGGGTTATATTAGCGGAGACACAGGCCCGCTATTTATAGCTGCAGCTTTCAAAAAACCTTTGGTAGCCATATATGGGCCAACTAGACCAGAAAGAACAGGTCCTTATGGAAGCGAAGATGCTTGTATAATCCAAGCTCAATGCGATTGTGCAGGTTGTTTAAAAAAACAATGCGATGATTTAATTTGCATGGAATCTGTAACGACAAAATACGTCTATGATAAATATGAAAAGTTGATGAATAGGGGAAAGTAAAAGGGGAGGAGTGTTAATATGGAACTAAATAATAAAAAAATATTAGTTACATTTTTAATGCACTTAGGTGACCTTACTCTTACCACTCCTTTTATCCATGCTTTGAAAAAAGCAGCACCTGATTCTTCCATAACAATGCTTGTAGATGCAAAACTTAAAGAAGTTGTTTTGCATAATCCGTATTTAGACGAAGTTATTGCAATTGATAAAAAGGGCAAAGATAACAGTATCTTAGCTATTTGCTCCATGAGTCGTTATTTAAGCAAAATGAATTTTGATATGGTTATTAATTTGCATCCTAATGAACGTTGTTCTTTTCTTTGTGCTATGGTTTCAACTAAAGAAAGAGTGGGTACAACTCATAAATTATTTAAACCTTTTTGGGATATATATATTCCGCTGGATCGCAGTTTGCATGCGACAGATATGTATTTAGACGTTCTCACCAAATTAGGTGTCACAAATTTAGAGCATAATGGATTAGAAATATTTACTAGTGCTGAAGCTAAAGAAAATGTTAATAAGTTTTGGGAGAAAGAAGCTGTTGTTCCAAAAGATAAATTAATTGGTTTTAATATAGGTAGCGCAGTTTTGACAAAACGCTGGGCCCCAGAAAGATTTGCTGCTGTAGCAGATGCATTAGCAGAAAAAGGTTATAAAACAGTGTTTTTTGGAGGCTTGATGGATTTAGAATTAGTAAAAGAAGCAGTTTCTTTTATGAAAAGTAAACCTATTGTTGCAACTGGAGAATTTTCTTTAGAAGAACTTGCCGCTGCTATGAAGCGGTGTGAAATTATTATTACCAATGACAGTGGACCTATGCATGTTGCTATTAGTCAGAAGGTTCCTATAGTTGCCATGTATGGACCAAGTAATCCTAAGCTATATGGACCATATACGAAGGATGCAATCATTGTTACAGCAGAACCTCCATGTAAAGGTTGTGCTAGTGGAATGAAGCATAAATGCGATGATATGCAATGTATGAGAAATTTAACAGTTGAACAAGTGTTAGCTGCTTGTGATAAATATTTAAGCAAATAAGAGGAGAATAAAACATGACAGAAAACAACGAGAGAGCTTTAGATACGAAAGAGTTTATTGAACTTTCAGCAGGAATAAAAGACAAAATAAAAGGAAATGATATATTTAATGGTATCAAAAAAAATAATGCAATAGAAATATTAGATGCAATGGTGAAATCCGCTAAAGTTAATGGTTTGCGCCAACATGGTATTACTAAGAAGAAATTGAAAGATGCATTTGAAGTATATGCAACACTTATGGATGAAAAATCTAATACCGAAGAGGAAAGAGCAGTATATAACACTTTGTTAATGCTTACTCTTGCTGCTATTAATAGATAATGAGTACAGAAGAAAAAAGAACTGATCATAAACAAAAAACAATTTTAGGTTATGATTATTCTAATAATGAACACATGAAAATATTGCTGTACCTATTTATAGGCGGAACAGCTGCTTTAGTAGAATGGGCTTTATTTTGGTGGTTTGATAATTCAATGAATATGAATTATTTAGTGGCCACTGCAACTGCTTTTTTATTAGCAACGGTGTATCATTATTTACTGGGAAATATTTTTGTTTTTGATAGTGGTGCTAGATATAAAAAAGGGAAAGAATTTTCTTTAGTACTATTAGTCAGTGTAGTAGGCTTGCTCTTAAATTTATTGCTTATGTATGTTTTCGTAAGTATGTTAGGGCTGCCTGCAATGTTATCAAAATGTGTTGCAAGCTGCATTGTTGTAGTTTGGAATTATGGTTCTAGAAAGAAATGGATTTTTTAGGAGGTTCGATGTTAAATA
>CAMTOO010000053.1 GCA_947074185.1 uncultured Negativicutes bacterium | reverse complement strand
TACCAAGGCAATAACCAAGGTGGTCAACGCCCAGGCGGTCAACGACCAGGTGGATACCAAGGCAATAATCAAGGTGGTCAACGTCAAAATCGCGATCGTGGAACAGAGACTCCAGATACACGTCCACAAGAAAATAATAATATTGATAGATATAATAATCGTAAAAAAGACAAAGAAAAATTCTTTTCTGAACGCGATGGACAAAAAGTTAAGAAAACCGCAGTTAAAGGTTCTTATGCTACAAAAGATAGTCGTCCTAATCGTAGTACTAACCATTTAGGTAGAAACAACAAAAGAGCTGGTGGTAAAACTGAAGTTCGTCAACAACAACCAGTTGTTGTTGAAATGCCAACAATGGTTAAAATAGCTGAATCAATCAGTGTTAAAGATTTTTCTAAATTGATTAAGAGAGAACCTAGTGAAGTTATTAAGTCATTATTCCTTTTAGGTGTAATGGTTACCATTAATCAAGATATTGATTTTGATACAGCTGTACTAGTAGGTACAGAATTTGATGTTGATGTAATTCCTCTTCCTCCAGAAGAAGATCCAACAGAAATTCCTGAGGTAGAAGATGATCCAGCATTAAGACTTCCTCGACCACCGGTTGTAACAGTAATGGGACATGTTGATCATGGTAAAACATCGTTACTTGATGCTATTCGTGAAGCGAATGTAACAGCTCGTGAAGCAGGTGGTATCACTCAACATATCGGTGCATATCAAGTAAATTGTCAAGGCAAAAAGATTGTATTCCTTGATACACCAGGTCATGAAGCATTTACAGCAATGCGTGCTCGTGGTGCACAAGTAACTGATATTGCAATTTTAGTTGTAGCTGCAGATGATGGTGTAATGCCACAAACTATTGAAGCAATTAACCATTCAAAAGCAGCAGGAGTACCTATTATTGTTGCTATCAATAAAATGGATAGAGAAGGTGCTAAACCTGATCATGTAAAACAACAATTAGCTGAATTAGAACTTATTCCAGAAGAATGGGGCGGGGATGTTATTATGGTTCCTGTTTCTGCTCATCAACGTACTGGACTTAACGAATTATTAGAAATGATTCTTTTAGTTGCAGAAGTTCTTGATTTAAAAGCAAATCCAAATCTTCCTGCACAAGGAACTATCGTTGAAGCACAACTTGACAAAGGTCGTGGACCAGTTGCAACAGTACTTGTTCAAAGAGGTACTTTAGAAGTTGGTGATTCAATTATAGCTGGCACTGCGTTTGGTAAAGTACGTGCTATGGTTAATGATCGTGGTGAAAAAGTAAGAAAAGCTACTCCTGCAACTCCTGTAGAAGTTTTAGGGTTAAGTGATGTTCCAATGGCTGGTGATATTCTTGATGCAGTTGAAGAAAGAATAGCTCGCACTATTGCGGATAAACGTGTAGCTAAAAAACGTACCGAAGAAATGCAAAAAAATACTAAAGTTTCTCTTGAAGATATTTTCCAACGTATTCAAGAAGGCGAACTTAAAGAGTTAAATATTGTTGTTAAAGCGGATGTACAAGGTAGTATTGAAGCAATAACATCTTCATTAGAAAAAATTCATAATGACGAAGTAAAAGTTGTTGTTGTTCATGCTGGTGTAGGTGCTATTTCTGAATCTGATGTTATTTTGGCATCTGCAGCAAATGCGCTTATCATAGGATTTAATGTTCGTCCAGACGTAAATGCACGTAAAGCAGCAGAAACTGAAAAAGTAGACGTTCGTACTTATAGAGTAATTTATGATGCTTTAAATGATGTTGAAGCAGCTATAAAAGGTATGCTTGCACCTAAATTTAAAGAAGCTATTTTAGGACGCGTAGAAGTACGCCAAGTTATTACTATTTCTAAAATGCTTATTGCTGGTGCATATGTAACTGAAGGTAAAGTAACAGCGAATTCCAAAATTCGAGTTGTTCGTGATGGTATAATTATCGTTGAAGATGATATTGAATCATTACGTAGATTTAAAGACGACGTTAAAGAAGTAGCCACAGGGTTTGAATGTGGTATTACTTTAGAAAAATTCCATGATATAAAAGAAGGCGACATATTTGAAGCATTTGTTATGGAAGAAATCGCAGTTGATTAGAATAAGGGTGTAATATGGCTAGATTAAGAGTAGAAAAGGTTCAAGAAGCAATAAAACAAGAACTTAGCAAAATGTTATTAAGTGATGTAAAAGATCCACGTATTGAATTTGTTACTATTACAGATGTAGAGTTGACAGATGATATGAGCATTGCAAAAGTTTATGTTAGCTTATATGGACCAAAAGACAAACAAGAAGATGTATGGAACGGGCTGAAAAAAGCGCTAGGTTTTATGCGTACTGAAATTGCAAAACGTATAAGATTGCGCTTTGCGCCTAATTTAGTGCTGGTAAAAGATACTTCTATGGAATATAGTGCACATATTGAAGGATTACTTAACCAGATAAAGAAAAATGGGGAATGATTATGCCAAAAGATATTAATATTGCCGAAACTAGTGAATTACTTAAGTCAAAAAATAAAATAGTTTTGTGTTCACATATTAGTCCTGATGGTGATACATTAGGATCCATGTTAGCGCTAGGAAATGCGTTAACTTCCTTAGGTAAAGAAGTGATTTTAACCGTGGACGACACTATTAGGGATACCTATGCTTTTTTGCCAGGTATTGAAAAAGTGATTCATCTTAAAGATGGGGACGCAATTGAAGCTGATTTGTTAGTTGCCATTGATATTAGTTCTATTGATAGAATTGGCAATGTTTTGAGCTATGTAAAAGCTAAAGAAACTTTAAATATTGATCATCATTTATCAAATACAAAATTTGCTGATTACATTGCTTTAAATAGTTGTGCAGCAGCAACCGGCGAATTGGTTTACGATATTGTAGTAGCTCTTAATGTTCCTATAAATTCAGAAATTGCCGTGTGTTTGTATACAGCTTTATTTACCGATACAGGTTCTTTTAAATATTCTAATACTACACCTAGAACTTTAGAAATTGCTTCGCAACTTTTAGCTAAAGGAGTAAGACCTGATTATATTTCTGATTGCATAGGTATGAAGAGTAAAGAGACAGTTAAGTTATTAACTGAGGTTTTAGCAACTTTGACTTTTGCTTGTGATAATAAAATTGCATATATACAAATTGATAATGAACATTATGATGAAACAATTGATACAGATGCCTTTATTTCTTACCCAAGATATATTAAAGGTGTAGAAGTTGCTATAATGTTTAAAGAAATAGAAAAAAATCTAACTCGTGTAAGTATGCGTTCTTCTGATATTGATGTTTCCGAAATTGCTTTAAGCTTTGGCGGCGGTGGTCATATGCGTGCTGCTGGTTGTAGTATCTATAAACATCTAGATGAGGCTAAAAAAGATTTATTAGAGGCTTTAAAAGGTAAATTATAATGAATAATGAGGTATCAAAGGTAGCTAAAAATAATGATATTAGTGGCATAATTAATATATTAAAGCCACCTGGTATGACATCTCATGATGTAGTAGGAAAAGTAAGAAGAATTATTGGTGTAAAAAAAGCAGGTCATTCTGGTACTTTAGATCCAGAAGCTGCTGGTGTTCTACCTGTTTTTATAGGGAGAGCTACAAGATTACTTGAATATACTGTTGAAAAAGTAAAGTTTTACAGAGTAGAATTTCAATTAGGTTTTAAAACAGATACTGGTGATGATAGCGGTAAAGTTATCAAAACAGCTGCTGTACCTAATTTATCTACAGAAAAAATTGAAGCTAGTTTGGCAAATTTTATTGGAGAAATCGACCAGATTCCACCAATGTATTCAGCTTTAAAAGTAAATGGTAAGAAGTTATATCAATATGCACGTGAAGGTAAGGAAGTTGAGCGTGCTGCTAGAAAAATAACTATATCAAAACTTTCTATTGTTAGTTTTAATAAAGATAAAATTTGTTTAGATGTAGAATGTTCTCAAGGGACTTATATTAGAACCTTGATTGAAGATATTGCAGAAAAAATGGGAACATATGGAAGTATGACTTTCCTTTTAAGGACGCAAGTAGGACCTTATTCAATTAATGATGCGGTAACATTTGATGAACTAGAAGAAACTCCAAATGAATTTCTTTTAGCTGAAACTTCTGCGATAGAACATTTACCAAAAATTACTTTAACTGATAATCAAGCAGTTAGAATTACACAAGGTGTAAAAACAACTATTGAAAACATAGATGATGGATTTTATGCGATTTATGAACATCAAGGAACCTTTTTAGGTATCGCTGAGGCTAATGATGGAAAGATGAAAGCTCATAAAATTCTGTATCATCATATTTCTCAACTAAAGGAATAGTAGAAAAATGGAAGTGCTTTATTCTTTTGAAGATGCAAAAAAAGAATACGACCCTTGTGTTATGGCATTAGGAACATTTGATGGGCTTCATTTGGGCCATGTGGATGTTATTAATAGTGCTAAGGCATATGCTAAGGAAAAGGGACTTAAGCTAGCAGTATTTACTTTTAGCAATCATCCTTATGCCTTCATAAAGCCGGAATCCATTCCAGTAGCATTATTAGATGCCAAAGATAAAATTAAAAAATTTGAAGAATTAGGTGTTGATCTATTGATTGATATACCATTTGACTCTCAATTAGCTAATTTAAGTTCAGATGATTTTTTGAAGAAATTAGAAGTTTTTAACTATAAATGCCTTGTGGTTGGTGAAAACTTTACCTATGGTTATGGTGGTTTAGGACGAACTGATGCATTAAAAAATTATGGTGAAAATCATGGTATTGATATTGTAGTGAGAAAACTAATTCAAATTAATGGTAATATTGTAAGCAGCACAAGTATACGAAACTATTTAACACACGGAGAATTTGAAAAAGCAAATAGTATGTTAGGTAGAGAGTATACAATTCATGGAAAAGTTGAAAAAGGATTTCAGCGTGGAAGATTAATCGGTTTTCCTACACTTAATATAAATGTTGATAGAAGTAAGATTGCATTACCGCCGTCAGGTGGCTATGTAGTAAAAATTAAAATCAAAGGTAAGTATTATTTTGGCATGTCAAATCTAGGTAAAAATCCTACTTTTGATGACGTTAAAAATGAGTTGCTAGAGATACATGTTTTTAACTTTAATGAAGATGTTTATGGTGAAGATGTTGAAATAAATTTCATAAAATTCATTAGAGGAGAAACTAAATTTAATTCAGTAGATGAGCTGAAAAATCAAATAGAAGCAGATAAAAAAGAAATTTTAGCGTCGCTAAGACTAGAAAATTAAAAAAGCTGTTGATTTTTCAAAAATAATATGTTAGAATACGTGAGTATGTTAACCGAAGCTTGGTTGTTCGATTCTCCAACGGCATCTATGCTTTGGCTAAATTTTAATTTTATGGAGGTAGTAAAAATGTTAACAGCAGAACAAAAAGAATCAATTATTAAGGACAATGCCCGTCATGAAGGTGACACTGGATCTCCTGAAGTACAAATTGCTGTACTTACAGCTCGTATCCAATATTTAACAGAACATTTAAAAGAACACAAAAAAGATCATCATTCCCGTCGTGGTTTGTTGAAAATGGTTGGTCAACGTCGTGGTTTGTTAAATTACTTAATGGCTTGTGATATTGAACGTTATCGTGCAATCATTGCTAAATTAGGTATTCGTAAATAATAAAAACAAAAAGTCCGCTTATATAGGCGGACTTTTTTATTTAGAGTTTAAAAAATAACAGATTTAGTGTATAATATTAGTCTAAGCAATTATTAATAAAAAGTTTTAATTTATAATGGAGGTTTGGTTGTGGCAGGAATTATAAGTGCTGTACGAAAACATAGTAAAGCTGCAGAAGCTGGCATTAAAGCCGGTGAAACTTTGTGTTCAGTAAATAATACTAAAGCACGTGATATTATTGATTTGAGTTTTTTAGCAGCAGACAATCAAATAACCTTGCAAATTAAAGATAATAAAGGAAATATTCGCGATGTTCATATTACTAAAGAATATGATGAAGATTTAGGGATGGAATTCGAGGAAGCAGTGTTTGATAATGTGCGCTGTTGTGCGAATAAATGCATCTTTTGCTTCGTGGATCAAATGATTCCAGGCATGCGCAAAACCCTTTATGTTCGAGATGATGATTATAGACTTTCTTTTTTATATGGAAATTTTATAACATTAACAAATTTAACAGATGCAGATTTTGAACGCATCATTAAAACACATTTATCGCCACTATATATATCAGTTCATGCTACAGACCCAGAAATTCGTTCTGAGATGATGAAGAATAAATTTGCAGGGGAACTTATGGACAAACTAAATAAACTCTTAGATGCAGGAATTAGTGTGCATGTTCAAGTTGTTTGTTGTCCAGATTATAATGATGGAAAAGTACTAGAAAAAACTTTCAAGGATTTATATAAGTTAGCTCCAATGGTTGAAACAATGGCAGTTGTTCCAGTTGGCTTAACAAAAAATAGAGCAAAGTTACATCCTTTACGTTGTTTCACGAAAGCAGAAGCCGAAAAGCTTGTTACAGCAGTAAGTAAATGGCAAGTTAAGTGTCGTAAAGAAATTAATAAAACATTTATTTATCTAGGGGATGAGTTCTATATTTTAGCTGATAAACCATTACCAAAAGCTGAAGGGTATGATGGATTTGAACAACTTGAAAATGGTATAGGTTTAAGTAGAGTTTTCTTAGATGAATGGGAAGTTTTAGCTAAAAAAGGTAAAACAAAGTTAAGTGATATTCCTTATACTATTCTAGTGGGTGAAAGTGCTTGTCGTATTTTATCACCTTTGCTTGATCAATTTAATAAAAAACATAAAACAAAACATAGAATTATTGGAGTTAAAAACAAGTTTTTTGGTGATCAAGTAAATGTAACAGGACTTTTAACAGGAGAAGATCTTTTCAATGCTGTAGATTCTTCTGAAAATATAATTTTACCTACATTGGTAATAAATAAAGACAATTTATTCTTAGATGATATGTCATTAAAAGAATTTAAAACAAAAAGAACTGGTAAAGTAGAACTGGCGCATGATGCTAAGGAACTTTATAGTATTCTTTAGTAAGGTGCGTGGGTAATATGGTGAAAATGCTACAAATTTATACTGGTACTGGTAAAGGAAAAACTACAGCTGCTTTAGGTGTTGCTTTCCGTGCTGCTGGTTACGGCTATAAGACAATTATGTTATCTTTTCTTAAAGACGATCCAAATTATGGAGAAGCAAAAGCTTGTGGTTATTTACCTAATTTCATATTAGAACAGGTTGGTAGAGATTGTTTTGTTAATTTCAAAAATCCTGATCAAATTGATTTAGATATGGCCCGTGCTGGTTGGGAAAAAGCAAAAGATATAATTGCTGAGCAAAAAACAGACATTTTAATCTTAGATGAATTAAATATTGTTTTAGGAAAAAATATGCTTCCAATAGAAGAAGTAGCAGACTTTCTAAAGAATAACAAAGGGAAAGTTGAGATTATTATGACAGGTAGAGATGTACCTAAAGAGATAATTGAAATCGCGGATTTAGTTACTGATATGAATGAAGTTAAACATTACTTCACTGAAGGAATAAATTCACGTAATGGAATAGATCATTAGAACTAATTATAGAGAATAAAGAAAGTATGAGGTATAGTTATGGGAAAAGCGATAGTTGCAATAGTAGGTAGACCTAATGTAGGGAAATCTACATTGTTTAATGTTTTTGCTAATCGTAGAATATCAATTGTTGAAGATACTCCAGGTGTAACTAGAGATAGATTATATGCTACAGGTGAATGGCTTGATACAGAATTTATGATGGTTGATACAGGCGGTATCGAAATCATGAATAATGATGAAATAGCTGTGTCTATCAAACAACAAGCTCAAATAGCAGTTGCGGAAGCAGATGTTATTTTGTTTGTTTGTGATGCACGTACTGGTATTACTGATGATGATGCAGAAGTAGCTAAATTATTACGTAAATCAAAAAAACCAATTGTTTTGGCAGTTAATAAAGCCGATTCTCCTAAACAAGAAATGGCTGTATTTGAATTTTACAATTTAGGTATTGGCGAACCGATACCTATTTCAGCCGCAAATCACATAGGTCTTGGTGATTTATTAGATGCAATTGTAGAAAAATTTCCGCAATCATCATTAGCAAGTGATTCCGACGATGAAGATGAAATAAAAGTAGCTTTAATTGGACGACCTAATGTTGGTAAATCATCAATATTTAATACCTTAGTAGGGGAAGAGCGTTCTATTGTAAGTGATGTTGCAGGTACAACTCGTGATGCTATAGATACTCCTGTTGTTAAAGATAATCAAAAATATTTGTTTATTGATACTGCTGGTATGCGTCGTAAGTCTAGAGTTGATGAACCGATTGAAAAATATAGCATTATGAGATCTTTAAGAGCAGTTGATCGTTCTGATGTTGTATTGATGGTTATTGATGCAGTAGATGGTGTTACTGAACAAGATAAAAAAATTGTTGGTTATGCTCATGAAGCTGGTAAAGGTATTGTTTTAGTAGTTAATAAATGGGATTTATATGAAAAAGACAATACTTCTACATTGCGTTATACAGAAAATTTACGTAAAGAAATCGTGTTTTTACAATATGCTCCAGTAGTATATGTTTCTGCTATGACTAAACAAAGAATACATCGTTTACCAGAAGTTATTTCATATGTTGCAGAGCAGAATGCAATGAGAATTGCAACATCTGTATTAAATCAAGTAATTGAAGATGCGTGTGCAATAAATCCACCGCCATCAGATAAAGGTAAGCGTCTTAAAATTTTCTATGTAACTCAAGTTAAGACAAAACCACCTACGTTTGTGGTATTTGTAAATGAACCAGAAATAATGCATTTCTCTTATCAAAGATATTTAGAAAATAAGTTAAGAGAAGCTTTTGGGTTTGAGGGAACTCCAATTAATATGATTATTCGCGGTAAAAATGAAGATTAAAGTATAGGGGTTAAGTGAAGAGATGGAAATATTAGCTTGTTTCATAGTGGGGTTTGTTTTTGGATCGATTCCTTGCGGGTTATGGATTGTAAAAGCATTCCACCATATAGATATTAGAGAATATGGAAGCAAAAATATAGGGACTACAAATGTTTTTAGAACAGTGGGCTGGAAAACAGCTTTATTAGTTCTAGTTTTTGATATGCTTAAAGGCATACTTCCATTAATGCTAGTAGAACATTTTTCTGGAAGCACTATTTTAGTAGCGGCAACAGCTTTAGGAGCTTTACTTGGACACAATTATTCTCTTTTTCTAGGGTTTAAAGGTGGTAAAGGTGTTGCTACAGGACTTGGTCTATTGTTGTATTTAATGCCAGTAGGAGCCTTAGCAGGATTTCTTGTTTGGGCAATTTTGGTATTTGTAACTAGATATGTTTCTTTAGGTTCTATTATTGCTGCAGTTGTTGCTCCAGTAACGGCATTCTTTTATGGATATCCGACTCCGTATGTTATCTTTGGTGCAATTGCAGGTTTGTTTGTAATTGTTAGACATAAGGAGAATATTGGTAGACTTATAAGGGGAACAGAAAGTAAAATAAAGCCTG
>CAMTOO010000052.1 GCA_947074185.1 uncultured Negativicutes bacterium | reverse complement strand
TACGAGATTTCTGAATGTGACTGGAGTTCAGACGTGTGCTCTTCCGATCTAACAATATGTACAATCATTGGGTAAGAGCGTGCAGAAGAATCACTACCCACATAATCTGAAGCTGCCTTCTGCCATAATATATCACCATTAGTAGCATTTAATGCATAAAGATTACCAGTCGGACTTTGTTCACCTACATAAATAATATCATTACTTTTACTAACTCTAATTGAAAATATCTTTCCGATACCTAAAGCACGTTTCCAGATATTTTTACCGGTATTGTCAAAAAGAAATACTTCTCCTCTTTCAGTACCAACTGCCCAGCTATCTGAATTTGGAACATACTTAACAAGACCCTTTGTAAAACCCATTCGATCATAATTTTCTACTTGAATATCTCCTAAATAATTAGAAATGTTATCTTTTGAAGAATTAGATAGAATCTGCCAAGGGACTCTACTGCCTGTAACCCAAAATAAGGTTAACCATGAAAGTATGAATACTGTAAGGATAATAAAACCTTTGCGTTTACTCATAAATAAATTTTCGTCCAATCATAAATTATTCTTAAGTCCCCATAATAAAATCCGTATTCTGAGGCAATATAAACCAATTTAAAACTTGATATTAATACTACTAACAATATTAATGTCCAAGAAAAAATTTTTTCTGTATTCGACCATTTATAACCATACTTAGATGAGTTATCCAAGAAAAAACCTCTACTTACAACTGATAATGCCAAAGTTTGAGCTCTACGCAAACATCTAGCAAGTAATGGTTTAGCTATATATGGTAAATGCCTTATGATGCTATTGCGACCAATTTTTGTATTAGAGCGCAAACGTAAAGCTACCAAAACTTCACTTGCTTCTGCTACTAATACCGGCAAAAATCTAATTGCTGTAACTAACATAAAAGCAACTTGCGGGATCATTTTCCAAGAGACTAGAGCTTTTAATAATTGGCGTGGATCAGACGACCAGCAAACTAACAAGCCTATAGATAACATAGTAGCAGACCTTAAACCTTGTACTGCACCATAAATTAAACCTTCTTTATATACAAACAAGCCTTCTGTTATAGTACCTAAAATAGGCAAACCTGGACTTATTATTGTAAATAATGGCGTGCGAGGAGTTTGAGAGAAAAATAAAGCTTGGCTAAACATAGATCCCCATAACCCAAGTAGCAATAATAGAGCTAAAACTTGCAATTTTTGCAAAGAAGTTTTCCCTACTAAATGGAGACCAATAGATGCTGTAAATAAGATGAAAAGCGTACGCGGATTGTCAATAACAATAGTTAATATGGCGAACGAAAATAAAACGATTAATTTCGTTTTACCGTCTAGTTCTTTTAACCATTTAGCAGAATCACTGCCTTCCCACAATTGACGTACCGACACTTGCTTTCACCTCCTTAATATTTATGCAACTAGGAATACCTAGTTTTTCTGTTAATAAAACCATAGGTGGTATTGTTAAACCACTATCTATTAATAATTCTTTATTCTTGAAAATAGTATTGGCAGCATCATCAGCGATAATTTTGCCGTCTTTTAAAATAATAACTCTATCTGCGATATTGCCAGCTAACTCAACGTCATGTGTACAAAAGAACACACTACCTCCAGAAGCAGCATATCCTAATATAAGGCCTATTATCTCTTCTAAACTATTTCTATCTTGCCCAGTTGTTGGTTCATCTAGCAATAGTAATTCTGGTTTTCTCGCTAGCATAGCACCTAAAACTGTTCTTAAGCGCTGACCTTTTGATAAAGCTAACGGAAAATCAGTTCTTTCATCATAAAGTTTTAATCGCTTTAATAAATCATCTATAAAATCGTCGCTAACAGCATCATTATTCCATGTTAACTCTTCATTAACAGTGTCTGCTAGTAGCATCAAATCAGGTTCTTGACGCAAATACCCAACTTTATGAATATTTCTAGTAAGCGCTTCATTATTTAAGAATAATGTACCTTCTTTTGTTTCTGTTAAACCGGCTAATAGATTCATTAAGGTACTCTTGCCAGCACCATTATATCCCATTAGAGCAACTATCTCTCCCTTTTTAACATTGAAATCGATATTGTCTAAAGCATAAGTTTTAGAAGAATCATATTTATAAGAGATTTTTTCACATTTTAATAAAACTTCTCTTTCGATATTCTGCTGAGAGTTAGTAGCATCACAAGTATAATTCGTTTTAATTGCAGTCGTAACTAAATCCATATCAGGACTATATACAGGTAAATCCAGTTCTCTACAAAGAGTAACTACTTGCGGTTCCCTTAAACCAATATCTCTCGTACCTGATAATGTTTCCCAAGCTTTGGAAATAGCATCATCGTAAACTATTTCACCTTTACTCATACCTACTAAACGCGGAAAATAACTAGCAAGTTCATTAACACGATGTTCAACTACTAAAATAGTAATGCCATCATTTTCATTTAATTCTTTAAGCAAATTTAAAAAGTCTTTAACACCTGTAGGGTTCATTTGACTTACAGGTTCATCTAAAATTAAAAGTTTTGGTTTAGTTATAAGAACAGATGCTAATGCTAAACGCTGACGTTGTCCGCCACTTAAAGCATGAATACTACGTTCCTCTAAACCTTCTAACCCTACTTTAAATAAAACTTCTGTAACTTCCTTTTTGATAATTTCCATAGGTAGACCTTGATTTTCTAATGCGAAACCAACTTCATCTCCTACAGTCATAGCAAAAAGCTGATCTTCTGGCGTTTGATAAACAGTACCAACTAAAAGACCAATTTCTTCAGGAGATTTACTTGTAGCAGCTTCACTTTGCAAGAATATTTCTCCTTCCAAAGTCCCAGAACCAGTCGTGCCTAATAATCCACTTATAGCTTTTAAAAGAGTGGATTTACCACAACCAGAGCGCCCTGCTAAAAGCACCATTTCACCTGTTTCAATATTAAGATTTATGTTTTTCAAAGTCCATTCATCTCTACCGCGATAACGATAAGACAAATTTTCAATTTTCAACATCTTATTCACCCATTACCTGTGTTAATTTACTACCTACTTTATAACCCAACCATGCACCTATACTGCTGTATAGCAAACCATTAATCAGCATGTATAAGCCTATATACCAATCAGCATAATACAATCTATAAAAGAACATTAATTGCTCTAAATTAATCATGGTAATAAATCCATCTGCCAGCCCTAATAAAATAGCAACAAATAGCATATATTTACCTGATAATTTCTCCTTAAAGTAAAATCCTGAGAAATATACTACCGCTTCTAAAACAACGATATTAACAGAATAATTTAAGAGACCAATAGGAGTAAAACGCCCAAACATTAATCCTGCTAACGCCCATTTCAATAAGAACATTAAGGTAATAACACCTGGTTTACGATAAATTACCAACAGAGAAACTATTAAAATGTACATAAAGATACCATTTAAAATCCCTGTAATAAACCCAGAAAAAGGTCCTAATATTACATGTGCAATATCACCAATAATAGTTGTTGGTACAACAATAGCACCAAAAGCTACTGCGGCAAAAAGCGCTATTGTAATAGCTCCTTTAGCCCCAATTTGAATTATAATTTTTTTAAGCCTATATAAATTTAAACAAATTATTATTAAACAAATTATTGCAAAACCAACTGCAAACAATGCTATATTTTGCGATTTAACAATACGTAATGGTAATTCTTGTACTTTTACAAGACCACCTGTGTTTTCAACAGTAATTCGCAAGTTATATTCTCCTGCGATAACATGAAATTGATCTATATAAATAGGTAAAATGAATTCTTGATTCTTCTTACCATCAAGAGAAATCATTGCTGTAGTTCCGGTAACATCTTCAACATCAGAAGACCAACCTGCATTAACATCATTTTCCCCGTGTGCACCATTAGTTAATCCTGGAACAACTTTCCCACTTTCTTTTTCAATTAGTTCTGCCTTAAATCTTAAAACTAAAGTATCCATTTGAGGATTGCGCATATCAAGCAAAAGATATGCTACTGGCGTATTATATACAGCAGCCCAATTTGTTGCACCAGACCCTGTAATACGATTTCTAAAGCCCTCTAGAGCAACATCTCTAACCACTATAGTACCATCTTGTACTTTAGGGTCTTTTTTACCTTGTGAATCAACTGGTAATTCTACTGCTTTAACATACCAATTGAATTTTTTATTATTAGAGGTTTTACGATTCCTTTTTTTTCGTTCATTTATATTTTCTTCATTATTTATATTAGAATTTTTTATAGTAACAAGTTCAGAACTATCAACCACTATATTATCTGTATTTTCTACATGATTAAATGTTACAGTTTTTTCAGTTAATACTTTATTAGCTTGTAGGACTTCGACCTTGAATTCTTGTTTTCCAAGAGGGTTTTCCTCCGTTGCACGCAAATAAATTAAATCAAAATTAATACCGTAATTAGCTGAGACCGTAACCGGTTTTGACAGTATTGTTTTACCGTTTTCATTGGTAACTTGATATCTACCATCTTCTAACGCAACTAAACCCGCAGGTAAAGTTATTTTTAAAATAACATTTTCCACTTGCGGGTTGTCATAATTTTCTATATTCAAAAATAAGGGTTGCGTACTATTAGTAAATACATCTACTGTAGTATTTTTGTCTAGGCTATATGGATAAACTGCATCAATTTTTAAATTAGTCGCTCCAACTAAACTAGCTATACTACAAATAAACATTACTAAAAGAATGTTTAATATCTTTTTCATATTATAAAATCCATCTCGCTATTATTATAGCATAGGAGAACATATAATTCTCCTATGCATAATTTTTTTAGAATTTATAAGTATAGTTTAATAAGAAGTTAATAGGAGTTGAGCTGTACACAGTTCCTGAATGAACAAGATTATCATTTCTGTTTAATACGTTATCAACAGTTAATGTAATATCACTATGTTTATCTGGGCTATAGGTAGCACTTAAACTAGTTAAGAAGTATGGTTTAATTCTTGAAGATTGAGCATTAGAAGGAGTTCCTACACGTTCACCTAGAAAAGCTCCAGATAGATAAGTTCTAAATTTATCTTTTTCGTAACCAATACCACCTGTTAAGTTTACTCTACCAAATTTACGATCCCAATAACCTTTAGATTCATTTAACACTTTTGGATTAGAATAACCTACACCATAGTTATAAGAGAAAGGCCCTTCAGGTTTAATTGTGCAAGTTAATTCAATACCCATATTTTTAAAGTCTTCATTTAAATAAGTATAATCTGTTCTAGCACTATTCCAAGTTGCAGAAATATTATCTTTAATAGTTGTACGATATAATGCTGCTTTCCAGAAGTGATTATTTTTTGCTTTCTTCCAACCAAGTTCATAAGAAACACCTTTTTGAGGTTTCAAACCTGGATTTGCAATGGAAACATCACTTGCTCCATACATTTGTGAGAAAGTCGGCATAATAAAAGATTGTCCAATACTTAAATAGAGATTATTATCTTCGCCAATACTATGCATAAATTGACCTGCTGCACTAAAGTTACTATAGTTTTGACCACCAGGGGCACCTGTTGTCCAAGTTTCGCGTGCACTTACTGTAAAGCTATTTTTAGGATCAAATTGTTGTTCCCATTGTCCATAAATACCAAAATTATTACGAGAATAATCTTCAAAAGTTTTGTTAGCTGGTGTATATAAACGTTTATATGCTTCATGTTTCCAACTTGCGCCAAATAGCAAATTAGTTTTTTCGCCTATTTCCCATTTGTTTTGCACATCCGCACCAAAAGAATCATTTCTTTCTCTCGTATTATAGAGAGTATTTTGAGATTTGCCTGTAGTTGAGAAATATGTATACCCTCTAGATTCAACATCAGCTGTATTATAATAAATACCTGCTTTGAAGCCTTCTTTTTCATAATTCATTTGAGTAATATGTTGTTTGTTTGTTACATCTCTATAATTATATATGTCGCCTACTTTAATATTGCTATTATAAGTATCTGTAACTACACGTTCTGTAGTTAAATCAGATTCATAATAATTATAATTAAAAGTTAGCTCGTCAGTAATATTAACACCAACACCTATATTTTCTTTCTTGACATTACGGAAATTAGTAGCTGTATCTGCTACTTTTTTGCTAGAAGAAATAGCTCCAAGTGCTACATGTTCACGAACTTTTTGCCATCTTTCATTACTGTAGTTAACAGTAAAATTTTCCCCTCCTACATTGACACTATAAACTTTTTGTCCATAGTTACCAAAACCTGCGCTAACAGAATTACTACCTTTTTTCTTAGTAATAATATTTACTACACCACCCATAGCATCACTTCCATAAAGAACAGAACCGCCACCTTTTACAATTTCGATTCTTTCAATACTATCAGCTGGAATTGCTTCCAAGTTATATTTTCCACGCCAAGAAATAGGTTTACCATTTAACAATATCAAAGTACCGTTATCAATACCACGAATATTTACTTCATTTGTCATGGTACCCATATTAGCACCACCTGGTCCAAATGATTTATAAGCCATCCCTTGTACTTTTGAAAGTGCTGCAGCTGCAGTTTGTGCACCAGTATTCTTAATATCTTCACTAGTTAATACTTCTGTTGATGCTGCAACATCAACATCTCTTTTGCCATATCTTGTTGCTGTAACAACAATATTATCTAATGTGTATGTATCTAACTCTTCGTTACTTTTTTCTTCAGCATATCCCACACCCATTATGCTACTTGTAACTAACATAACCATTAAAGCACTTAAAGATTTTTTTGACATTTTTCTCATTTTCTAACGCTCCTTAAATATATTAATAAAAAAACTCCTTCATTTGAAGGAGTAAAATAGACGCACAAAAAACGCGCTCATCACCTCGTCATCCTTCGTAACTCAAACGGTGATTATGAAAATAGGCAGGTCTTCTGACTCAAGATCATCTCGGCATAACCCCTTCCCGAATTTCTTCAGTGGTTAATTGTTATGCCAATCCCTCTTACAGCGGCGGGACCGTATTAGAATTTCACTAAATTCCCTATTAAACTATCTAAGCAAAATTAATCGCCTAATAGTACCTATTCTTAATTACATTACTTTCTTATTTTATCCTTTAAACCTTATCCTGTCAAGATAATTTTCTTTTTTCTTGAGATAAATTTTCTACTTTGTTATAATGAATTATAAAATTTTAAGGAGGATTAATTAAAGGTATGTTACTTTAATTAAAAATTATTATGGAAATGATGGAAATGATTGCACGTATTAATGAATTAGCTAAAAAGAAACGTGAAAGTGTTCTCACTCCAGAAGAAAAAGAAGAACAAATGCTTCTTTATAAAGATTACCTTGCAAATATTAGAGGACAATTAAAACAACAATTAGACTCTATAGAATTCATAGACGAAGAACCAACGAAAGACTTAGAAAACTAATGGTACGCCTTGGTTTATTAAATGCTGAAACTAATGATTCTGTCGAATTATTAGAAAATCCAGCACTACTTTTTTATGAAGATGAGCATTTGCTTATTATAGATAAACCAGCTGGTGTTCTTGTTCATCCAACTGTTAAAGAAGATGGTTCTACTATATATAATTATGTAGAACGTTATTATAAAGCTAAAAATATTGCTTCAACTATCCATCCTGTATCAAGATTAGATCGAAATACTTCTGGACTTATTATTTTTGCAAAAACCCCAGAAGTCCAACATCTACTTTCTAAGCAAAAAATAACTAAAGAATATCTTGCTATTGTACAAGGTACACCTAACAAAAACCACGACTTTATTAATGCACCAATTGCGCGGAAACCTGGTAGCATTGTCGAGCGCTGTGTAGATAGTAGTGGAAAAGAAGCACTTACTGAATACGAGATATTATCAACATTTCCAACTTGTACCCTAGTAAAAGTGAAATTACATACTGGGCGCACACACCAAATCAGGGTTCATTTTGCTTATCTAGGTCACCCACTCTATGACGATAACTTATATGGTACGCCTGGCCCACAAAGTCGCCACGCTTTACACGCATATAAATTAAAATTTATTCATCCTATTACAAACAAAGAACTAGAAATCACTTCTGCTTTACCAAGAGATTTACAAAAAATTATCCTTGACGTTAATTAGTATGTTATAATAAATCATAAATAAATTTAGGAGGTCTTATTATGCCACTTGTTACATCTACAGAAATGTTTAAAAAGGCTTATGAAGGGAAATACGCAATCGGTGGTTTCAATGTAAATAATATGGAAATCATTCAAGGTATTGTTGATGCTGCAAAAATCGAACAAGCACCTATCATTCTCCAAGTTTCTGCTGGTGCGAGAAAATATGCAAACCACATTTATCTTATGAAATTAGTAGAAGCAGCTGTTGAAGATACAGGGCTTCCTATTTGCTTACATTTAGATCACGGCGAAGATTTTGAAATCTGTAAATCATGTGTAGATGGTGGTTTCACCTCTGTAATGATAGATGGTTCTAAACACTCTTTTGAAGAAAATATCGAACTTACTAAACGCGTTGTTGACTATGCTCATAATAAAGGCGTTGTTGTTGAAGCTGAACTTGGCAAATTAGCTGGCGTTGAAGACGCAGTTAAAGTTGATGCTAAAGATGCTACTTATACAGATCCAGATCAAGCTGTTGAATTTGTTGAACGTACTGGTATTGATAGCTTAGCAATTGCTATCGGAACAAGTCATGGTGCTTATAAATTCAAAGGAGAACCAGAATTAGACTTTGCTAGATTAGAAAAAATCACTAATCTTTTACCAGGCTTCCCTCTCGTTCTTCATGGAGCATCTACTGTAATTCCAGCTTTTGTTGCTGAATGTAATAAATACGGCGGACAATTAGATGGAGCTCAAGGCGTTCCAGAAGATATGCTTTTACAAGCTGGCAAATTTGGTGTATGTAAAATCAACATCGATACTGATTTAAGACTTGCAATGACAGCTTCCATTCGTAAACATCTTGCTGAAAACCCTGCTGATTTTGACCCACGTCAATATTTAAAACCAGCACGTCAAGCAATCCAAGATATGGTTGCTCACAAGATTAAAGACGTACTTAACTCTTCAAACAGATTATAATAAATAAACAAAAACCGACTTGATTATTTCAAGTCGGTTTTTTATTGGTTAAAATCTCATATACGCAATAAATCCCAAAGCTGTTTTTGCAGTTCTAAATCCTTCTGGTTTATAAAGAGGAGCGCCGATAAAGGCATCATACTGAAAATACTTAGAGATGCTACCACGCAAACCAAACACAGCACCTGCAAGTTTATTGCCAAGTTGATATTCACTACTTGGGCCCCATACATGACCATAATCAACACCAATATATGGTTCTAAATCAAACTTTTTAAATGGTATACCAAGTTCATTTCTTATAAAAAATCCATTTTCACCAGCTAAACTTTGCTCTCCATCAAAACCTCTCTCTGTATACCTACCACCTATTGTACATTGTTCTACACCATACAAGACATCATTAGTTAATGTCCCTCTTGCCTTATACGTATACCTCATTATACCTTTTCCTACTTGACTAGGTGTTACTCTATTTAATTTTGCACCCTTTAATTTTTACATTGTAGTTGCT
>CAMTOO010000051.1 GCA_947074185.1 uncultured Negativicutes bacterium | reverse complement strand
AAAGTTGTATTGCTTTTATTACATCCACCTCTCCCATCATAGCCGGAATACGTTTGATAGTAAATGATTCTCCGCTTTCTGCAAAGATATATTTATACATATATGCTGTTAGACAAACAAAAAAGATTAAGATTATGAGAAGGTAATCATTTCGTTTCACTAAAACGCTCCTTTTCACCATAAACAGTAAGGTTGTTGCCCATGTCAAGGACTATAACTGCTATAACAGGAGAACTCGAAATTCTCGCTGCGAGTAATGAAGGTTCGGTTAAGAATAAATCTGTTGAATAAAAATCGGCTTCCACAGCAGATGTAGCGATAACAGTAACAGATTGATAATAATTAACAGGATAACCTGTTAATGGATCTAAAATATGGTGATAGCTTTTGCCGTCATTTGCTACGTAAAAGCGTTGGTAGTTTCCTGAAGTTGCAATAGCTTCGCCACTATGCAAAGTTACCGTACCTAAAAAAGTATTTTCGTCAGTTGGCTTTTGAATAGCTATTTTCCAAGGGGTTCCATCTAATTTTGTTCTGAAACACTTTATGTTACCGCCAGCGTTAATCAGTGCTGCTTGGACTTTGTTTTTTTCTAATACAGCCATTGCTTTATCTATAGCAAAACCTTTTGCAATAGCGCCAAAGTCATATTTGTATTCTTTTAAAGCAAGGTCAATTTCAGCTTGAGTAGGAACAGTTTTGTCCTCTTTGTGCTTATTCCAAAGATCGCTTACAGCTGCTAGTTGTAAATCCAGGTGATTTTTTGGCTGCTTGCTATAGAAAGTTTGAAGTTCTTCTATATAAGAATTAAATTTAAAAGTAGTAGAATCTTTTGAATTATTATAACGAAAAACAGAACCGTCCCCGCCATCTTGGAAACGGTTGCAAACTTTTGCTACATTATTAAATTCTGCCCAAGCTTCATCAACTATTTCTGGGGAAGAGTTTTTTCCGAAGGCTTCGATACGGACAAAAGTATCCATTGCAAAATTGTCAGTAACGGTATGGGCAGGTTTATCGAAAAAGAAATATAGACCTGTACAGCCAAGCAAAGCAATTAGTAAAGCGAGTATAATTTTTTTGTTCATAGGGATATCCTTATATATTAATTTCCGTTCTTAATATATATTGTAATCGATATTAGTGTTTTCTGCTACTGCATTCTAAAGAACAATTGGCGCAACTATTTTCTTTTGGAGTAGGTACTTCAAATTGTTTGGGTGCGGCAATAGGTGCATCTTTGTGCAAACAATGACGTGGGCATTTTTCTACGCAAGCTCCGCATTCGATGCATTTGTTATGGTTGATAACTGGTTTGCTACCATTGATATCTTCTCTAAGAGTAATAGCCTGAGTTGGGCAAGTTTTTGCACAAATACCGCAGCTAATACAAGATACTACACAATCTAGCATAGCAGCTCTGCCTTTATCTCTATTATTGCATTTTAGATGAATAGCTCTTGCTGCTGAAGAAATATAAATTGCCATTTGTGGACATTGACGTGCACATAGCCCGCAACCAGTACATTTATCGTAGTCGAAAACAGGAAGGTTATGTTCGCCCATAGAGATTGCATGGAATGGACAAATTCTAACGCAAGAACCAAATCCTAAACAACCAAAATTACATTTTTCTGGACCGCCAAAGAATTTTGCAACTAAATGACAGTCTTTAATGCCTGTATAAGAATAAAGTTTTGGTGCATTGTTGTTGCACCCATTACAAGCAAGTCTTGCAACTTTGCGTAAGTCTGGAGAAAGAGGTGCTTCTTCTTTATAACCCATGATAATAGCGATTTCTTTTTTGTTTTGAGAAGTACATGCTATACAAGGAGAAATACCGTCTTTGCCTGCAGCAATGGCTTCTGCAAGTCCGTTGCAACCAGGATAGCCACAAGCACCACAATTAGCCCCAGGTAAGAGTCCGAGGATTTGGTTGACACGTGGATCTGCAACAACAGTTAATTTTTTTCCAGCGTAGGCAAGGATTGTTCCGAAAATTGCACCCATGCCAGCTACTAAAGCGACTGATTCAAACATAATATTCTCCTATTATTTCATTCCAGTAAAGCCCATAATAGCGATAGACATACAGCTAGCAGTTATTAGGGCAATTGGTAAATTTTTCATGGATTTAGGTACATCGCTATCTTCTAAACGTTCTCTTATACAAGAAAACAGAATTAAAGCTATAGCAAAACCTATTGCAGTGCCGACAGCATTAACAATACTTTGTACAAAAGAAAAATCTTTTTGGATATTGATAAGTGCTACACCTAAAATAGCACAGTTAGTAGTTATTAAAGGTAAAAATACGCCCATACTTTGATGCAAAGCTAGGAAATATTTTTTCATGAACATTTCAACTAGCTGTACTAAAGAAGCGATAGAAAGAATAAAGACAATAGTTTTCAAATATTCTAGGTTGTAAGGAACAAGGAAAAAATGGTATACAACCCAGGAAATAACCGAGCTAAGAATCATAACAAAGGCAACAGCACTGCTCATACCTAAGGCATTTTTAGTATTTTTAGAAACACCTAAAAAGGCACAAATTCCTAAAAATTGAGCTAGGATTACATTTGCTACAAAGATGGAGGTAAATAAAATAGCGAAACTAGTTGTTTCCATAATGCGCCTCCTTTAGCCCGTTGAGATAGTTTATTGCTCCAAACAAGAGCCCCATTGTTAAGAAAGCACCAGCTGGAAGGATGAATAGAAGTACTGGTTCAAAAGCAGGAATGTTTAGGTGGTAGCCACCAAGTGAACCGCTTCCAATTACTTCTCTAAATGCTCCGATTATAGCGAGCGCTCCCGTAAAACCTATCCCCATACCTACAGCATCTAGGAAAGAAGCTCCAAGAGAATTTTTTGAGGCAAAGGCTTCCGCACGACCTAAAATAATGCAGTTTACAACGATTAAAGGAATGAAAATGCCAAGAGATAAATAAAGTTCTTGTGCGTACGCTTGCATTACCATTTCTACAATTGTTACTAAAGATGCAATAATTACTATATAACAAGGAATACGTACATTAGACGGTATAAATTTTTTAAGGGCAGAAACCACTAAATTTGAACCAATAATAACAAAAGTAAATGCCGCTCCCATGCCTAAAGCGGTACTAAGTGAGCTTGTAGTTGCTAGAGCAGGACATACACCTAATAATTGGACAAAAAGTGGATTTTCTTTAAAAATGCCTTTTGTTAATATATCAAACATATAAGAACTCCTTATTTATTCGCATAGTGTTTTAGATAATGGTTACGAGCTACATTTACACCTTGAACCACTGCTCTTGAAGTAATAGTTGAGGCAGTAATGGCAGATATTTCATCTGGCAGAGTAGCTTTATTTTTGGTAACTAAAAGTGGATTACGAACAGATTTACCAGCAAATTGAGAAAGAAAATCTGGTTCAGTACATTTTGAACCAAGTCCTGGAGTTTCTTGTTGGCTAATGATTTTAACACCATTAATAGTACTGTCAGGATGGTTGATACCTACCATAAGTAAAATTTTGCCACCATAACCAACAGGTGCCACTGTATAAATGTAACCAGTGATAACATGGTTTACAGGATTTGCTTTAATATCAGTTATTATAGAATCTTCAGGTACAGGCATAGTTTCCAGGTATGCTACTTGAGAGAGTACTTGTTGATATGCGCTTCGAATAGAATTAGCATTATTTACAGCAATGATTTTATCAGTTAGAGAGTGAGTATAAGTAATTAATCCTGCTGCAATAGCTCCGATAAAAGTTAAGGCAAAAATAGATTTAAATAGAGGATTGTTCATTACGAGCACCTCCTCCAAAAGGAATGTTTACAAGATAGCGATCAATAAGAGGAGTAATCATATTCATAATTAAAATAGAATAACAAACACCTTCTACGTAACCACCGCGTAATCTAATGAGAGCAGTTAAAACCCCTAACCCAATTGCAAAAACAATGCGACCGTTACGAGTGATTGGAGATGTTACCCAGTCTGTTGCCATAAAGAAAGCGCCAATCATAACACCGCCACTTAAGAGATGATAAATAGGAAATAAAGTTGGATAATCTCTAAACCAGCCATAAATACCAGTTATGAGAGTTAATGTTGCTAAATAAAATACAGGAATACGCCAATCTATATGACCTTTATATAACAAATAAATACCACCTAATAAGATGGCGAGAACAGAAGTTTCTCCTAAAGAACCAGAAACATTTCCTAAAAATAGGTGAGAAATATCAGGGAAGCCAGTAGCTAGTTTAGCTGCTGCTGCACTATTGCCTTCGCCCCATAAAACTTCTAAATTGCGCAAAACAGCAAGTGGAGTTGCTGTGGTAACAGCATCTGCTGCAGCTGGTGTTGCGCTAGTAGTAAGAGCCTTGGCTGTGCTTGGAGTGGTCCAAGTAGTCATTTGTAGAGGGAAAGAAGCTAGTAAAATAGCGCGTCCTACATGGGCTGGATTAAAAATATTACTTCCTAAACCGCCGAATACTTGCTTGCCGATAAAAACAGCACAAAAACTACCAAAGGCAGATAAACCAATGCTAAGACTTGGTGGCAAACAGAAGGCTAGTAATAAACCTGTTAAAACCGCACTACCATCTGTTATGGTGATAGGTCTGTTCATTACTTTTTGACAAAGAGCTTCTGTTGCTACAGCTGTTACTACGCAGGTAGTAATAACTGTTAAAGCTGGTAAGCCAAAGAAATATAGCGCTGCTAGCAAGGTTGGAATTAATGCTATAATAACATCTCTCATAGCAGTGCTAATAGTTAGCCCGCAATGCAAATATGGAGATGAAGATACTATTAAAGTAGGTTTACTGCTCATGTGATGTTTCCTTTCATAACGACTTTGTTATTTATAATAAGGGTTACGTCCACCTACACCTTGTGTAGTTATAAATTGTTTACCCATACGAATGTACTGAACAAGAGGTAATTTAGCGGGACAATTATAGGCACAAGATCCGCATTCAACACAACTAGCGATATTTGCGGCAGCTACCGCTGGCCAGTCACGACGTTTAACTGCTTTGTATATAATAGTAGGTTCTAAAAACATAGGGCATTTATCAACGCAACGGCCACAACGGACACAAGGACTTTCCTCAGGTATTGTTGCTAGAGGAGAATCTTGGTTGAAGATGAGGATGCCACCACTTGCTTTAGTAATAGGAAACTCTAAGGAATTGACAGAAAAACCCATCATTGGACCGCCAGATATAATTCTTGCTGGTGTTCCTACAAGTCCTCCAACAGTTTCTTCTATTAAATCTTTATAAGTAGTTCCTACAGGAACTAAATAATTACCAGGTTTAGCTACTCCATTACCACTAACCGTTACAACACGTTCAATGGAAGGAATATTGCTTGTAACTGCATCTGCAAGAGCGGCAGCAGTTGCAACATTATCTACAATAACGCCTACTGCAGACGGAAGTCCCCTGTTGGGCACAGTTCGTCCCGTAGTAGAAAAAATTAAGTGTTTTTCTGAGCCTTGAGGATATTTTTCTGGGCAAACTACAAGTTCTAATTCACGTTCATTTGCCAATAATTTTTTATATAACTCAATAGCTTCTGCTTTATTGTCTTCAATGGCGATAATACCTTTATTGGCAACGGCAGCTTTCATAAAGAGTTTTAAGCCAAAGATAATAGCTTCGGATCTTTCAATAAGGAGACGTTCGTCACAAGTAATAAATGGTTCGCACTCAATACCATTAAGAATAACAGTATCAATACGAATATTATTAGTAGGTGGAGCATATTTAATATGAGTAGGAAATGCTGCGCCACCCATACCAACTACGCCGTTTTCTAGCAAAGCAGTACGGATAAACTCTGGGCTGGCAACAGGAGGTTTTTGGTAATTAACAATTTCCTCTGCCAAGGTATTTTCAAAATCGTTTTTGATTTTTACAGCTTCTATAACTGTTCCGCTTGGCATAAAGCGACGTTCTGTTCCTAAAACCATGCCGCTAACACTACTATGAATATTGCTACTAATAAAGCCATTAGCTTCAGCAATTTTTTGCCCGCGACAAACTTTATCACCGGCTTTCACAAGCAGTTTAGCTGGCGCGCCAATATGCATAGTAAGCGGAATAATTACTTCTGCAGGAGGGGTTGCAACTTCTATTGGTGAGTGCGAAGTGCCTTCTTTATGGGATGGAATGGTAGTTCCACTATGAAATGTATTTTTCTTGAAAAACATAAGTAACTCCTTAATAGTGTATACTAATAAAATAAAATAACTAATATATATTATATACTAAATATTATACGATATATCTTATAAAAAGCAATTTTTTTGTCTTCATAAAAATTTTTTCTTTAATTTATATAAAAAAGTTTACAAAAAAGTGTAAAATAGATTATAATACTACTATAAAAATGTATTATAAGTTGCTAAAAAATGACGGACATTTAAAAAAATGTAATATTTTTAATTATTTTACAGTAAAAAATTTAGCAATATATATTATGGGAGGGAAAAATGTTTTTTGATAATCATGATACGCCGGTCTTTAGGCCTCCTAGTGAAGCAAGAAGTTTTATTTTAAGAGTTACAAGAGGCTGCGCACATAATAAATGCACCTATTGTAATATGTATAGAGGAGTACCTTTTCAAGTATTGTCTGATGAAGAAGTTATGCAACAGATTCAAATGGCAGCAAATTACAACAGAGAAGGTGTAAGAAGAATCTTTTTAGCGGATGGGGATGCTATGGTTCTTTCTACAGAACGTTTGCTCAAGATTTTAAAAGTTTTAAATGAAACTTTTCCTAACTTACAAAGAGTTTCTAGTTATTCAGCACCTAAAGATATATTGAGGAAATCTTTAGAAGAGTTGAAAGAATTGCGTGAAGCAGGCTTGAAACTTTTATATTATGGTATGGAAAGCGGCGACACTCAAACCTTGGAAGATGTTCATAAGGGTGTAACTGGAGAAGAATCTATTGAAGCAGGCAAAAGAGTTAAGGCAGCAGGTATGAAATTATCTATTATGATCATACTTGGACTTGCAGGTGCAGATGGAACTCATAGACATGCTCAAGCTACAGCAAAAGCAATTAATGAGATTCAACCATCTATGCTTAGCGCGTTATGCCTTATGCTTTATAGAGGAAGTGAACTAAAAGAACAGTTCGAAAGAGGAGAATTTCATCCAATGCCACCAGCTGGCTTGATGAAAGAATTGCGTGAAATTATTACAGCAATTGATTTGCCTGAAGGTAATCATTGTATTTTCAGAAGTAATCACGTTTCCAATTACGTTCCATTAGCGGGGACATTGCCTAAAGATAAGGCAAGGCTTCTGGCGGAATTAGAAATCAGTATTGAAGAGTTAAGTAAATTAAAAGACTGGGATGTTTACAACAACTCTCGTTACTAAATTTCGTGTTTTAAGGAGGCCCTATGTGGAAAAAAATTAGTGCTGTTTTAGCATGTTTCTTAGTTTTAAGTATATTACCAAATGATGCGGAAGCGAATAAGAAAAAGGCTAAAACACCTAAAAAGCCAAAAACGACAGCAACTGCAAAAAAATCTACAACTAAAACAAAAAGTACTTATTCAGTAGGTGATACTGGCTGGAAAGTTAGAATCGCACAACAAAAATTACAAGTTTTAGGTTACAAAGTAGATAATACAAAAGGTGATTTCACAACTGATACAGCTAATGAATTGAAAAAATTCCAACGCTCAAATAAGATTTCAGCAAGTGGGAAATTAGATGAAAAAACCTATCAAAAATTAATGTCAGTAGCATTCCGTAAGGAAGGTATTAAAGGCGTTAAAGGTGCAGATATAGTAAAAACTGCTTCTAAATATAAAGGAACACCATACCGTTATGGTGGTACCACACCAAAAGGTTTTGATTGTTCTGGGTATGTGCAATATGTGTTTAAACGTCACAAAGCAAACCTAACAAGAACGGCTGATACACAAGGTTTAGAAGGCATTGCAGTTTCTAAGAGTCAATTAAAATCAGGTGATTTGGTGTTTTTTGCAGCATCAAAAAGTTCTGGTATAACTCATGGTGGTATTTATGCAGGAAATGGTAATTTCTGGCATTCATCATCTTCAAGAGGAATAATGCTAAGTTCATTAAGCGATAGTTATTGGGCTCCTCGCTATCATAGTGCTAGAAGAGTGTTAGTATCAAATGGGGAAGTTAAATAAAAAGTATGGGGGATTTATATGATTAGAGAAAGACGTAATAAAGAGAAATTAGCTTCTTATTACAATAAATTTATGGCAGAAGGAGTTATCGATCCTAATGTACATCCATGGGTGGCTAACTCTTGGCAACGTTGTCGCGATTTAAATTTGCCTAATGAAACTATGCCAAAAATCAATAAACTTGGGGCAGAAGATGCACTCAAGTTAGAAAAAACGCATGAATATATCATAAAGTACGTAGACGGTTTATATGAAAATAGCAAGCAACATTTTAATGTTCATAATTTAAGTATGCTCTTAATAGATGAAAATGGTTATGTAGTTAAAAATTACGCATTGCCATTTTTCCAACGCATTATTGAAGACATTAAAGGTATGCGCGTATTAGAAGAAGATGTAGGTACTTCTAGTATTAGCATTGCTAGAGAACATGGCGTACCATTTTTGATGTTTGGTCCTGAAATGTGGATTAAAGATAGTCATAGTGGTGATGCTTGTAGTGCGCCAATTATGGTAAATGGAAAAATGAGATACATTCTATCTTTCTTCTCTTTAGATCAAAATGATTTGCCATATGATTTATTATTGTCTTTACTTATGACTATGAAATACTCTATTGAACAACATATTTCTATGCTTGAATACTGGAGTATTTATAAATTAATGATGGATGAATTACCAGTTTCTGTATATTGGATTGGTAAAGATGAACAAGTTAAATATTTAAATAGTAATGCAGAAAAACGCTTAGAAGGAAATCGTACTTTGGAAGAAACTTTCTTAAACTATGAACATATTCCTATCAAAAAAGCGTTGCAAGGTGCGCCTACTCACAGACGTGAAATAACTTGGATTACCCCTGAAAGAACTTATGAAGATATAACAACTGTTTTACCAATAAGAGTAGGTACTGAAATTGAAAGTGCCTTAGTGTTATCTATGTCTATTGAAGATCTTAAAACTACTATTGCACATGCAACAGGTTATAGTTCAAGATATAGTTTATATAGCATGGTTGGTGAAACACACGAGTTCTTAGCTTTACAACATAAAGCTTCTCGTATTGCTCGTAGCGATAATAACATTCTCTTGCAAGGAGAACCAGGTACTGGCAAACAACGTTTAGCACATGGTATTCACCAAGCAAGCCCTAGAGCAGCAGCCCCACTTATTGTAGTAAAATGCTATGATGGTGCTATTGAAGAATTAACAGAAGAATTTTTTGGTAGTGTAGATACTGAAAAGCAACCTATTGCTGGTAAATTAGAACTTTCTTTAGGCGGAACTTTATTCTTAGATGAAGTTGAAAAATTGCCTGTTGAAATGGGTGATAAATTAGCGGAAACTATTAAAAATGGTTTTGTAAGTAACGAAACAGGACATCGTAAAAAATTAAATGTTCGTGTAATAGCAGCTTGCGATTCTAATTTAAAACGTCTTGCTGATAAAGGTTTATTCTCTCGTAAACTCTATGAAATAGTTATTGATACTATCATTAGAATTCCACCTCTTCGTGAAAGAGTAAAAGATATTGAAGTTATCGCAGGACATATTCTTGCAGAAATGTCTGCACAACATAACTTACCACCAAAACGTCTTTCTCCAGAAGCACTCAATCTATTGTTAGGTTGCGGTTGGCCTGGTAATATCAAACAATTACAAGGTGTTATAGAACAAGCTTTCTTCCACACAAGTGGAGCTATTATTGAGGCAGAAAATGTTAAATTGCCAGGAGATAAAACTTTAGAAAGATCTTGGAAGTACGATAAAGAAGCATTTATTGCAGTATGGAAAGCAGCTGGTGGTAATATCAGTAAATTAGCAATAATGTTAGATGTTAGTCGTGTAACGCTTTACCGTTATCTTAAAAAATACGATTTAGGTGTAAAAAAATAAAAAACAAGCTATGAAGGAATTTGCCTTCATAGCTTTGTTTGCTTTTTACAATTAGGAATAAACTTTAATAAAAGGATGAAATACATGCGTTATAGAAGAAAACATTGGATTAAAAAAGCAATGAAAGACTTGCATGCAGAGA
>CAMTOO010000050.1 GCA_947074185.1 uncultured Negativicutes bacterium | reverse complement strand
TTGTATACATGGGCTTTTCCTCTTGAATTCGGATATTCACTAAACTAAAATGAAAGGGCAGTTACAAGGAGGTACTACTTATTATGAAAAAAATTAATTCGGTTTTAGTTGCTAATCGTGGCGAAATTGCTATTCGTGTATTTCGTGCATGTAATGAATTGGGTATTCGCACAATTGCGGTATACTCTAAAGAAGATACTCTTTCTCTTCATCGCAACAAAGCCGACGAAGCCTATTTAATCGGCGAAGGAAAGGGCCCTATCGATGCTTATTTAGACATCGAAGACATCTTACGCGTTGCTAAAATCCACAATGTTGATGCAATCCATCCTGGTTATGGATTTCTATCTGAAAACAGTACTTTAGCTAAACGTTGCGAAGAAGAAGGGTTTATTTTTATTGGTCCAAGACTAGAACATCTAACTATGTTTGGCGATAAAATTAATGCTCGTACTCAAGCAGAACTTGCTAATATCCCTATGATTCCTGGTAGTAATGGTACTGTTAGTTCTTTAGAAGAAGTAAAAGCTTTTGGAGAAAAATACGGTTATCCTATTATTATTAAAGCTGTTAATGGTGGCGGCGGACGCGGTATGCGTGTTGTTCATACTGCAGACGAACTTGATACTGCTTATGCCCTAGCTAAATCTGAAGCCTTGAAATCTTTTGGCAATGATCAAATTTATTTAGAAAAATATTTACAAGATCCAAAACATATAGAAGTACAAATCATTGGCGATACTCACGGCAACATCGTTCATTTACATGAAAGAGATTGCTCTGTGCAACGTCGTCATCAAAAATTAGTTGAAGTTGCACCAGCTTTTTCTTTACCAGATGATTTACGCAATAGAATTTGCGAAGCAGCTGTTAAACTAATGAAAAACGTTGATTATGTAAGTGCTGGTACTGTTGAATTTTTGGCAACACCAGATAACAACTTCTACTTTATAGAAGTAAATCCACGTATTCAAGTAGAACATACTATTACAGAAGAAATTACTGGTATTGATATTGTTCAAACACAAATCAAAATTGCTGAAGGTTATGAACTTCATTCACCAGAAATTGCTATTCCTAAGCAAGAAGATATTACAATTCACGGTCATGCTATTCAATGCCGTATTACCACAGAAGATCCTGCTAATAACTTCATGCCAGACACTGGCAAACTTATTACTTATCGTAGTGGTGGCGGTTTTGGTATTAGACTTGATGGCGGTAACGCTTTTACTGGCTCTGTAATTACACCTTATTACGATTCCCTTTTAGTAAAAGCTACAACTTGGGGACTTACTCACCAAATAGCAATTACTAAAATGCTACGTTGCTTGAAAGAATTCCGTATTCGTGGTGTAAAAACTAATATTCAATTCTTAGAAAATGTTTTACAACATCCAAAATTTATTGATGGAACTTATACTACAATGTTTGTTGATGAAAGCAAGGAACTCTTTGAATTTCCTGAAATCAAAGATCGTGGCACAAAACTTCTCAACTACATCGCAGAAATCTCTGTAAATGGTTATTCAAATGTGGGTGTGCAACCTAAACCAGTTTTTGCACCACTTAATATGCCTAAACCATTTATTGATGAACCGCTTCCTGGTACAAAACAATTCTTAGATACAAAAGGTCCAGATGCTTTAGCAGGTTGGATTCAAGGACAAAAAGAAGTTCTTATTACTGATACAACTTTTCGTGATGCACATCAATCTTTATTTGCAACACGCTTAAGAACTAATGATATGTTAAAAGTAATGCACGATACAGCAGGTAAATTACCTGGCCTCTTCTCCTTCGAATGTTGGGGCGGCGCAACTTTTGACGTAGCATATCGTTTCCTTGATGAATCTCCATGGCAACGTTTAGCTCAATTTAGAGAACAAGCACCTAATGTGCTTTTCCAAATGCTCTTACGTGGTGCTAATGCTGTTGGTTACACTAGCTACCCAGATAATGTTGTTCAAGAATTTATTAAACTTTCTGCTAAAAATGGTATCGATGTATTCCGTGTATTTGATAGTCTTAATAGTATCGATAGCATGCGTTTGTCTATTGATACAGTTCGCGAATGTAACAAAGTTGCAGAAGCAGCACTTTGCTATACTGGAGATATTTTAGACCCTCGCAGAGATAAATATGATACTAAATACTATGTCAATATGGCAAAAGAACTTGCAGCTGCAGGCGCAAATATCATCGCTATTAAAGATATGGCTGGCCTTCTAAAACCAGAAGCTGCTTACCGTTTAGTTAGCACTTTAAAAGCATCTGTTGACTTACCAATCCACCTCCATACTCATGAAGGTTCTGGTAATGCACTTTATACTTATGCTCGTGCTATTGATGCAGGTGTAGATATTGTAGATACTGCTATGAGTTCAATGAGCAGTGGTACATCCCAACCAAGTGGCGCTAGTCTCTACTACGCACTTAGTGGACACCCACGTCAACCACGCTTAGATGTAGATGCAATGAACGAATTGTCCCATTATTGGGAAACTGTACGTCCTTACTACAAGGCTGCAGATCAAACAGAAGCATTCCCAAATCCAGAAGTATATGTTCACGAAATGCCTGGCGGACAATATACAAATCTAAAACAGCAATCTGCTGCTTTAGGCCTTATGGATAAATGGGAAGATATTAAAGATATGTATCACCGCGTTTCAATGATGTTTGGTGATTTAATAAAAGTAACTCCTTCCTCAAAAATCGTTGGTGACATGGCATTGTTCATGGTACAAAACGAACTTAGCGAAGAAGATATTTATGCAAAAGGTGATATCCTAGATTTCCCTGCATCTGTTGTAGAATTCTTTGAAGGTCGTATTGGTGTACCATACCAAGGCTTCCCTCAAAAATTACAAAAAATAATTCTCAAAGGTAAAGAACCTTTATCTTTACGTCCAGGTTCAGTACTTCCACCTGTTAACTTTGAAGAAGTACGTGCAGAATTAAAAGAAATGGGAGCGCCAACAACTGATGAAGCCGTTAGCTCTTACTGCCTCTATCCTAAAGTATTTAAAGATTGGGCAGAACGCTACAACGAATATGGCGATGTTTCTGTTTTAGACACTCCTACTTTCTTCTTTGGTATGACTCCAGGAGAAGAAGTGCGTGTTGAAATCGAAGAAGGTAAAACCCTTGTAATTAAATTAATTCACATTGGTGAAGCTAATGAAGATGGTATGCGTACTGTATCATTCGAATTCAACGGCTTGCCTCGTGAAATTGATGTTAAAGACAAAACAGCTAAAACTACTACTGTAGCTCGCAAGAAAGCAGATAAATCAATTCCTGGTGAAGTTGCCGCTTCCCTTTCTGGATCAGTAGTAAAAGTCTTAGTAGAAATTGGTCAATCCGTAACTAAAGGTACACCTCTTGTTGTTACTGAAGCAATGAAAATGGAAACTACAATTGCTGCTCCTATCAGCGGTATTATTTCTCAAATTCATGTTTCTGCAGCAAGTCGTATCGAAAGCGGCGATTGCCTAATGGAAATTGAGATGAAATCTTAAAAAAAGTGCAAAGAAAGTAACAGTATTTTTATATTGTTACTTTCTTTTTTTATGCCCTCTTGCCTCATATCTGTGGTATAATATAGAGAGGTCTATTATGAATAAAACAACACAAAGCAATAGTATTTTCTTACATGTTTTAAATAATCTAGATTCAAAAGGCAGATATGTAGGTGAATATTTGCCTGATGATGTTGCGCGCCCATATTCTTTGGGTAACGATGATGCAGAGCTTTTTTCTCCTGATGTGACGGAAGAAGCTCTTCTTGATGTGCAAGAAATCTATGAATTATTACAACGCTGGATAGACAACCCTACTGATGCAAACAAAAATAACCTCTACAGCAAAGTAGCACAAACACAAATGATTGTTATTTTGCATCCATTACTCTCTATTTTAAAAAGCAAGGAAGTTCCTTTTACCATTTTAAAATTAGCAGAAGAATGGATTTACACTGCACCAGATCGAGAAGTAATCAAGTTTGCTTATATCCTTTGTGGTGTAATAGGACTCAACCAAATTAAAACAATTTACTCAGAAGATCTCTATAAAGATTTATTTACTCTAGCCCGTTGCGAAGAGTTTACTTTATATCTCTGTTTCGCCTGCTATATTAACGATTTAAGACCACAAAAAGAGCTTTGGATGCTCGCCCGTCGCACCTATGGTTGGGGCAGAGCTTTAACCGTTGCGTTTTTAGATTGCAACACTCCAAGCAAAAAACTTTGGCTCTTAAAAAACGGTATGGATTTAAAAATATTCTGGCCACCACTTACGACCATTATTATTTTAGAAACAGATTTAGAAAGTATTTTGCAAGGACCAGAACTAGATTACGATACGTATCTAGCTATCAATAAAATTTTAATTTTCTATTTGTTATTTATTGAACCAACAGATGCTATGCCAGAATATAGTATTGCTGTTTTTTCAGATGCGCAAACCGATATTCACTTAGCTTCGCTACTAACAAATTTCTTACGTCATGCGAAAAATCATGCAAAATCTCCTAAAGAATTATTAGAAGTTTTTGCTATCAAAGATCGTCTTGAACAGATTGCTATATCCGAAAACTGGCAACATATTACACCAAATGATTGTCACCTACTTATTAGTAAATGTGATGAACTGATTTATGTTAAAGATTGGGAACCAGAAATTACGGCTAATCTTTTCACTTCAAAAAAAGAATTAAATGGTGCAATAGTTAATTTTGCAGCAGATTTAGACATCGATGTTTGGCATCCTGTTTTTAACTATCTCAAGACACACCATGCTGATAATATTGCGCTTCAATATCTACTAAATATCGAATTTGAAGACGAAATTTTAACAGATATTCGCTATCGCCAAGTCTTGCGTTTAGTAGAAAAAAATCTACTTCATTATCTAGATAACGAAGCTGCTTTAATCCAAATTTTACAGTTTTTACAGTATAAACCAGGGGTTGGCAACAATATTATCATTGCTGCGCTTACAGGCTTGTACGAATATCCTCGGGGTATTGCTGCACTGTCGTTAAGTTTCTGGGATAAACAAGAACTTACACCTCAAATCAAGCTAGCTATCATAAAAGCGATTAATCTAAATGAAAATCCTTTTATAGATGTAGTGTTAAATTCACTTTTAGATACTAGCCCAATGCAGTTATTTGAAGAAAACTAAACAAAAAAACTGTAGGTACATTGTACCTACAGTTTTTATTTATTTTCCATTAGTTTTTATTTAAGATCCCCATTTTATCAAATACTTTAAATACTAAACTCATAACTACTGCTACAATTGTAGCAAGTACCATACCTTGAATAGTTACAGTACCAAAAGTAAGTTTAGCACCGCTAAGCCCAATACTTAAAATAACTGCTGTAGTAATCATGTTAACAGATTTACTATAATCAATTTTACTATCAACTAGAATTCTAAGACCAGATACAGCGATTACACCAAATAACAAGAAGCAAACACCACCCATTACTGGAACAGGAATACTACGAATAACTTCAGAAAGCTTACCAATGAAGGATAGGCCTATTGCCATAACAGCAGCACCGCCAATAACCCAGATACTATAAACTTTAGTTAATGCGAGTACCCCAATGTTTTCACCATAAGTAGTATTAGGTGTACCACCAACAAAACCTGAAAGCATAGTTGCAACACCATCACCCATTAATGAACGAGAAAGACCTGGATCTTTCAACAAATCTTTTTCTACAATGTTACCAGTTACAATCAAGTGACCAATGTGCTCAGCAAGTACAACAAGTACAGCAGGAACAATAATCATAATTGCAGTCAAGTCAAATTCAGGAGCATAAAATTTAGGAACTTGGAACCAAGGAGCATTGTATACACCTGTTAAATCTACCATGCCTACCATAAATGCAGCAACATAACCAGAAGCTACACCTATTAAGATAGGAATAATTGCCAAAAATCCTTTAAAAGCAACACTGCCAACAATCGTTACTGCTAAAGTAAACATTGAAATACCAATGCTTTTCATATCTACTACGTCACCAGTAAGACCTGCCATATTAGCAGCAACTGGCACTAATTCTAACCCGATAATTGCAACGATTGCTCCCATTGCTGCTGGCGGGAAAATTACATCAATCCAATCAGTACCAACATATTTGATAATTACTGCAAAAATGCAATATATTAAACCAAAAACAATGAATCCTGACTGAGCTTGAGAGTAAGACCCAGCGGCCAATACTGCCATAACTGGCGAAATTACTGCAAAGCTTGAACCTAAATATGAAGGTACCTTTCCTTTAGTAAGAAAAATGTAAATCAAAGTACCAATACCATTCATAAGAATACAAGTAGTCGGATCAATATTGAATAAAAACGGTACTAAAATTGTTGCCCCAAACATAGCAAATAAATGTTGTAAGCTAAGTGGCAAACTAACTAAGAGCGGTAAACGTTCCTCAACAGGAATTACTCTTTTTTCCATAATTTAACTCCCCCTAATTTTCTTTTAACTTATTCATTGTAAAACCTTTTTCTTATTTTATCAATATGTATAATGTATTTTTAATAAAAGACCTCTTATAGTCACATTTTTTTGTGATATAATCTATATATAAGTTCATAAATTTAATATATCAAGGAGGCATTTTATGTTTAAGACACGAAAAGTTGTTATTATTGGTGCAGGTCATGTAGGCTCTCATGTTGCTCTTGCCCTTGTACAAAGCGGAGAAGCAGATGATATAGTATTAATTGATATCGACGAAAAGAAAGCTTTTGCTCAAGCACTCGACATTGACGATGCTGTTTCAGGAGCAGCTAAAGACGTTCGTGTTCGCGCAGGTGATTACAGCGAGTTAAAAGATGCTGATATTTTAGTATTAGCTTTTGGTCGCAGTCGCAAACCTGGTGAAACTCGTCTTGATATGTTCGACGATTCAATTCGTATGGCTAGCACTATTATTCCAAAGCTTAAAACTAGTGACTTTAAAGGAATTATGATTAGCATCAGCAATCCTGCAGATATTATTTGTGAATATATTCGCCGTAACCTTAACTGGTCTAGAAATCGTGCTTTCTGCACAGGCACTAGCTTAGAAACCTTTAGACTACAACGTGTTTTAGCTAGAGAAACTGGTTATAACAGACGCTCCATTCAAGGTTTCTGTATGGGTGAACATGGTGACTCTAACGTTGCTATTTACTCCTTAGTATCTTTTAATGGTAAATCTTTATTTGAACTAATGCTAGAAAAACCAGACACTATTGGCAAATTAGACTTAGCTGCTCTTCACGATGAAGTTCGTAAAGCAGGCGGTGTAGAAGTTGATGGCAAAGGTTGTACCGAATTTGGTATTGCTAATGTTGCCAACAAATTAATCACTGCAATTTTCCACGATCAAAAAATCGTTTGGCCTATATCAGTTGCCCTTGAAGGCGAATACGGACAAGAAGATGTAGCAGTTGGTGTTCCTTGCGTAATCGGTAAAAATGGTGTCGAAGAAATCTTAGAAGTTGTTCTTTCTCTAGAAGAAAAAGAAGCTTTTGATAAATCTTGCGACATTGTACGCGGTTACTTAGATAGAGCATCTTCTCTAGAAGTATAAACATCAAACTAAAAGCTGTTTAAAGTTTAACTTTAAACAGCTTTTTTTATTCAATTATTTTTTACCAGGATATGCCGCTAAGCCTGCAGCTAAAATTTCCATTGCCTTTTCTAAATCTTCGCAATTTAAAACGTAAGCAAGACGCGCTTCATCAACACCACAACCAGGAGTATCATAAAACCCGTTACCAGGAGCAAACATTACTGTTTCCCCGTTAACGTCAAACTCTTCTAACATCCAAATTGCAAATTTTTCAGCATCATCTACAGGAAGTTTTACCATTACATAGAAAGCTCCCTTTGGATTAGAAGACATTAGACCAGGAATTTTAGCAAGCCCAGCTGCAATAGTATCACGACGCTTTTTATATTCTTGATTAACTTCTTGCAAATAGCTAGTTGGCGTAGTATATAACGCAGCAGCCCCAACTTGTTCTAACATTGGACAGCAAAGTCTTGCTTGGCAACATTTTAAAATTTCTGTAGTAAATTGTTTGTTTTTGCTTACTAAGCAACCAATACGAGCACCACAAGCGCTATAACGTTTAGAAACTGAATCAACAATAATTAAATTGTTATCCAATTCTTTGAAATAACCGAAGCTATGATATTCCCCATCATAAACGAATTCACGATAAACTTCATCAGCAATGAGAGCTAAATCATATTTAAGCACGATTTCAACAATCATTTTCATTTCATCCATAGTATAAACTACCCCTGTAGGATTACCAGGATTAGTTAAAAGAATAGCTTTAGTTTTTGGAGTAATATGTTTTTCAATTACTTCCTTACTTGGTAAATGATAACCTTCTTCTGCACTTGTAGGTACAGCGTTAATATTTACATTGTAAGTTCTAGCAAAGCTATTATAATTTGCATAGTAAGGTTCAAATACTAAAAGTTCATCACCAGGATCGCATAAAGTCATTACTGCTAATGCTAATGCTTCAGAACCACCATTAGTAACATAAATATCGGAATCTTCAAAATCCATATTCCATTCTTTATAATATTTTTTAATTGCATGAATTAGAGGTAATTCACCTTGAGAATTTCCATAAGCAACAACCTTATCATCAAATTTACGAATACTATCCATAAATTGTGCTGGAGTTTCAATATCAGGTTGCCCTATATTCAAATGATAAATTTTCTTACCTTTTGCTTTAGCTGCAGTTGCATAAGGAGTTAATCTCCTAATAGGTGATGTAGTTAAAGCTTGTACGCGTTTTGAAATATTCATTAAAGTCCCCTCCAAATAATTAAAATATCTAGAAAAATTATAACATATTACAGTATTTTTTTGACCTATTTATACACAAAAATACAATATACATAAAAATACAAAATAAAAACATCTAAAACAAAAGTTTTAGATGTTTTATTATTTAAGCACCTTCGTACATATCAAAAGTATCTAGGGTTTCTTGAATTTTTGCTGCCAAACTTTCAGGTAAACCTTCAATATCAACATTTAAAAATCCACGAACAATGGTTGCTGTAGCTTCTTCTTCATTCAAACCACGCACCATTAAATATTCAATTTCTTCAGGAGCAATACGACCTACTGCAGCTTCATGACTAAGCTCTGCATTGCCAGTTTTTGCATCAAGCTCTGGAATAGCTAAAATATAACCATCTTTCGCTAACATCAAACCATGACATTCTAGATGAGCTTTAATTTCTTCTGCTGCGCCAGTTAAATTACCTCTGTTGATAATTTCACCACCAGTAGAAATACTTCTATTAACAATCTCAGCGCGAGTTCCAGGGACTTCTAAAATCGCCTTACCGCCAATATCCATGTGAGCACCTGGAGGAGCCACAAGCACAGAATTTAATCTAGCAACTGCACCCTTGCCTACTAAACGAGTAGTTGGATACATTTGGATATCTTTTACTTTTTCCATACAAACATAGTTAGAAATAAATTGCCCATCTTCTTCAATAATAGTAGCACTACGAGGTCTTACAGCAACATTTTCACCCCAGCTATGAATCATTGTAAAAGATAATTTAGCACCTTTACCCACAAACATTTCACTAATACCAATGTGAACACCTTTATCTACATGAGGATCACTAGCGCAACCACTAATAATATTTAATTCTGCACCATCTTCAATGATTACCACATTATGCACACGTTGCAATTGTTTTTCATTACTTATAAACACACAAGCTTGCAAGGGAGCTGTAATTTTAGTACCTGCTTTAACACGGATAAAATAACCTTGTTCTTGCTCAACTGCAGTCTTAGCAGTATATTTATCGGTATCTGCTGCTACAGCTTTCCACCAATATTTTTCTACAAGTTCTGGATATTTTTTTGCCGCATCACCTGTATTCATAAGTTCTAAAGGCAATTGTTCTTTAACATCTACCTGAATAGGTGCATTATCTACTTGAATAAAACTTGCAGAACGATTTTCTTCTTTTAGGTCAATACCAACCTTTTCTAAGGCTTCTTTACCACCATCAGAAATATCTGCAGCAGATTTAATATTACTTTCATTCGAATTATCAAAAGCTTCTAAATTTATGTCGTTTCCATAACGAGCTTTTTTATCTAGGGCTTCTTGTAAATTTTTATCTGTCATTATTACACCCCTTACCACACTGTCCATTACGCACACAGGTTTCATAGCCTGTTTTACCAATGCAGTTTAATACTTCTAAAGGATCCCCACTATTACAAGTCAAAGTTCCTTGATACAAAATATGTGCATGAGTTGCAGGAACATATTTTAAAATATGCCCTAAATGAGTAATAATAAGTCCTGATTTAGTACGTTCCTTTAATGGATTGTGATCACAAAACCCTTTTTGTCCACAACAAGCGCCCTCTTGACTATTGCTACATTCCTCATGATTCAAAATATAATTTGTAGCTCGACCAACAAGAGCAATATTTTCAATATCTACACCGCTTTCAGGTTCATCTAAAAGCAATAAGTCTGGTTTTTGCGCCATAAGTTGCAAAAGTTCAGAACGCTTTAGCTCCCCGCCACTAAAACCTTCATTAACACTACGGTCTAAGAAATCAGTCATATTAACCCATTTCGCCATCGCTTCAGTTTCCTCTGGTGTAGCACCGCAAATTTCAATCATCTTGCGCAAAGACAGACCTTTAATTGTAGGCGGTCTTTGAATCATCACACCCACACCTAATTTTGCTCTGTCATAACATGGCATAGCAGTAATATCTTGGCCTTTAAAAATAATTTTGCCACCAAGAATTTCATAGCGATCAAAACCCATTATTGCCCCTATCAAAGTAGATTTACCGGTCCCATTCGGACCAAATAAAACATGCACTTCCCCTGGAGCAATATGTAAATTTATATTTTTCAAAATTTGTTTACCTCTAACGGCAACAGACAAATTTTCTATTTTAAGCATAGTTTTTTACCTCCTAAAACCGATTACCACTTATTATATCACAAAGCTTTTTATCAAGATAGAGTTTCAACAATTATCTGTAAAAATTTAACCACTTATGATACAATGTAAATATTATAAAAAGGAGTACAAGATTATCTTGTAAATTTAATTATGCATCAATATTTATTTTATATAGGGGATTTTCCCATCCGCATGTACGGTTTAGTTCTTTGCACGGCAATTTTTCTAGCTACTGCGACAGCTTATTTCTTAGCTAAGCAAGACGGCCGTTGGCATGATCACATTTTAGATATAGGAATTTATGGAGGCTTCGCCGGAATTGTTGGAGGAAGACTTTGGGATGTATTCTTTTTTGAGATCGGAAGTGCGTCGGTTTGGGATAGGGTTGGCGTCCTGGTTTAGTTGTGGGTGGCGGCGG
>CAMTOO010000049.1 GCA_947074185.1 uncultured Negativicutes bacterium | reverse complement strand
ATAATGGACACAATTCCAACGAACACTTTAAAAAAAATGCCAAATCAACAATTAACAGAGGCTTGGCTTAAAAAATTCTTTGAGGAGTACCAAAATAGAATTAAATGATGAATTGAAATAATCCCTTCTAAAAGTCTCTATAGGAGGGATTATTAATAATTAGAAGAGGTATTATATGAAAAAAACATTAGCAGGTCTGATGACTTTACTCACAATGAATGTGTTTAGTGCGAATGCGATGGAAAAGATACCAGAAAATCATAACGTGCTTGAAATGGCTATGGAAGCAAGTGGCCCGACGCTTATTTTTTCTGATAGCCCAGAGTTAGTATACGATAAAGGGATTTTGTATAAAGATATAGTCAAAGGTGATGTTAGAGTGTTTTTGCATCATGTGAATATGCTCAAAAAAGATATGAAATTAGCAGTTATTATAAAACCGGTAAATGTATTGAAACCAGTTGAGATTACTTGGGCTGCACGTGGTGTTAGTAAACCAAATAAGGATTTTTATGTGGCAGCAAAAGAGTCTCAAAAAGACTATTTTGAATGGCCACATTTAGAGACTTTCACAGATTTAAAATATGGTGCTTATACAGAAGTATTGGGGAAGCCTAAGAATAAAGAAGGCGTAATAGTAAAAAAAGATGAACTTGTTACAGGAATGTTTGATTTCAATGCAAGTGATGATGTAGAGGTAACGGTGATATTTGCAGACACTTGGAACAATGTAGGTGATTATGCTGAAGTTGCGCCAATACTTCCAATAGATGAGCATCCATTACGTGGTACCTTTAAAAATGCGGATTTAAGATATGTGGTGAATACACCTATTGATTTAAGAGATGGAAAAGCACATGCATTATCTTTAGCTAATCAAGATGATCCTCATTTTTTAAATGGTATAGATGCTACAACAGGTAAGCCGGCGCAAAACTATGGTAACTATGGTGTAGTTTATACCGTTCGTTATAGTGTACTTGAAAATGCTAAAGGCTATAAAATCGGTATTAATCCATGGGGTGGCTATTTCGCTGGATTTGCTCGTGATCACCGTAAAGGTAAATCAAAATTAATGCAGATTCCAGGTAAAGGAATGTGGTTTGATGATTCACAGATTCAGCTCTATAATTTTGCTAAGGAAAAAGGTAAAACTAAAAGAGTAGAGGGAGAATTCATTTGGTCGCCACCAGGTGCTGCTTTTTTACCAATTAGGATGGTTTTTCAAAGTAATGAATAATAATTTAAAAATTCGTTTTTTACTTAAGCTTGTGTTATATTTGTGTTATAATACAAAAGTATATTTTAATAATAAGATTTTTACAGGAAAATAAATTTAATCCAAAAGGAGGCTTTTTTATGAGCAAGAATTTAGTAAAGGGAATTTTGTTAGGGTTATCTTTAGCTACGCCGTTATTTAATGTCGTTGAGGCCGCAGATTATGCTTTAGGAAGTGTTACCGAAACAATAAAGTATAGTTTAAGTGGGACAGATACTATTACAGCAGCTGCAGGAGTGGATTATGTGAATAACGGAACGGATGGTAATCCAGCGCGCATAACGCTTCAAGGTACTAGTTCATTAAACTTTGCAAATGATTCTAAAGTAACTATTCAGACTAATAGCTATAGAGGTATTTTTTTTGATGGGGGAACAGGTAATTTTGCAGGGGAAACAAATATTGATATTGTTGGTGTAGGTGGTTCTTCTAGAGTAATACATGTTAATGGAAGCAATAATGTAAATTTTGCCTCATCATCTGTGACAAATCTTAAAATAAGTAAGTCTTATGGTCTTACAATAACTAATAGCGGTCAAGTAAATATTTCAGGAGAAATGAATATAACTCAAGCTACAGATGGGTTATATGGTATAGCTGTTGGTTTAATTGAGGGAGCTAGTGGATCTGTTTTAAATGTAAATGGCGGTAAAGTTAATGTTGAAAGAAACAATAGTGCTTCCTCAGGCGCATTTGTTTCTTTAGGTAATAACATAATTGTTGATGAAAATAGTTCCTTTAAAATCACTTCTGCACCTGGTGTTGGAGGTTCTGGTTTGGAATTATACAGAGGTGGTAGCTTTGTCTCAAAAGGTGAAGTTGAAATAACGGTTCCTGATGGTAATGCGATATTTGTTTCTAACGTTGGTGCTGGTGCTAATTTCGGTGCAAATGTAGTAATTGATGGCGCAACTTATGGTAAAGATATTAAGATAACAGGAAATATTCTTCAAGAAAGATCAACACAAACTAACACAGTTACTATTTCTATGAACACAACAAATTCAAGTTTTGTTGGTGATAGTATAAATCAAGCTAATGCTAATAATAATACTAATTTACTATTTGCTGGGTCTAGCGAATGGACTGGTAATAATGTAAGTTCTAACGGTAACACAGTGATTCAATTAAGTGACAGTGCTATTAAGACAGGGACAGTGTCAGGTGATCAAATCTCTGGCGGTGAGACTACTGTTACACTTAATGATTTTGCAAAATACGATTCTAACGTAACAATAACTAATGGTATAAATAAGATTGAAGGTTTTGGAAATTCTAAATTAATAAGTGTAATCAATGTTGCTGGTGGCAATAATAGCTTAAGTATGACGAATTTTGCAGAATTCAATGGGGTTCTTAATGTTACTAACGGTATCAATACAAGTATTTTTGATGTTGAATCTAAAATGCTTGGTAATATTGAAGTAGCTGGTGGTATAAGTCAAATTCAGTTTACTGATACAGCAAACCAAACTGGTGTGATTAGAGCATCTGTTGCGACGAGTACAGTTGATTTTTTAAGCGCTGCAACTTTAAATGGCAATATTGATTCAAGTGACGGTTTGGTAAACTTTACTGACACTGCGAGTCAAACTGGTTTTATTACAGCAAGTGGCGGTACAGTAAACTTTGCAAATACAGCAACTTTAACAGGTGATATTGCTTCGACAGATGGCGTAGTTAACTTTACTGATACAGCGAGTCAAACTGGTAATATTACCGCAACTGGTGGTACTGTAAACTTCTTAGCATCGAGTGATCTTGATGGTAAAGTTGCAGCAACAGGCGCTGCAAGTATAGTAAACTTTGCAAATACAGCAACTTTAACAGGTGATATTGCTTCGACAGATGGCGTAGTTAACTTTACTGATACAGCGAGTCAAACTGGTAATATTACCGCAACTGGTGGTACTGTAAACTTCTTAGCATCGAGTGATCTTGATGGTAAAGTTGCAGCAACAGGCGCTGCAAGTATAGTAAACTTTGCAAATACAGCAACTTTAACAGGTGGTATTGATTCAACAGATGGCGTAGTTAATTTTACTGATGATGCAAGCCAAACAGGTGATATTACCGCAAGTGGTGGTACTGCTAATTTCAAAACTAGATCAAAATTAACTGGTAATATTGATACTAGTAGTGGAATAAGCGTTGTTAATTTTGATGATGATTCATTATTCACAGGTAATGCAAATGCAACGGGTGGTACTGCAGAGATTACTCTTATGGATCAAAGTAAGTGGAATGGTGATGCTAGTGCAAGTAGTAGTGGTATTGTATATATTGACATGAAAGATGATGCTATTTGGACAGGTTCAAGCACAACAGGTGGATCTGGTGGTGTATATGCTAAGCTATCAAATAATGCACGTTGGAGAATGCTAACAGACAGTGCTATCCATACATTACAGTTAAATGATGATTCTAAAGTTATCTTAGCAAGTAACTTTGAAACCATGACAGTTAATCCTCGTACATATGAAACATTAACTATAGAAAATTTAGATGGAACAGGTGGTTCCTTTATCCTTGATACATGGTTTGAAAAAGCAGTAGCAGGAAATGTAAATGATTTTAGTGATAAATTAGTTGTTAATGGTACTTCGACAGGTACATTCTTTGTACAAGTTGCGGATGAATCTTTATACACAGGCGTTCAAAGTACAGATCAAACAAGAAAACTTCTTTTGATCACAGACGAAAGTGGTGCGAATTACCAATTCGTTGGTAAAGATTTAAACCAAGGTGGTTTATGGGTTGTAAAAGCTCCAGATCTTGTTCAAGAAGGAAATAAATGGTACTTGTACCAATACAAACAAGAAGCAAATCCAGATACTAAGGTACTTTTAAGTGGTAGAGAAAGTACTTATAGAACATGGACCCGTAATGACACTTTACGTCAACGTTTAGGTGATTTACGCTACAACGATTCAGAAGCAGGAATTTGGGGTAGATACTTTGGTGGTAACTTAAGTAGTGATGCAAGTACAGCATCTTACAGAGGATTCCAAGTAGGTGCGGATAAAACTAATGGAAATACTACTTATGGTATCGCAATGGAACGTAGTAGTGCATCTGCAAACTATGGAGATGGTAACGGTAAAGATACAGAAACTGCTGGTATTATTTACGTAACAAACTATAGTGATACAGGAAGTTATGTGGATTTCGTTGCTAAGTATGGTAAGATCGCATCTGATATTAACAGTTATGGCGCATATCCAGATACTTCTGATTTTGACAGTAAAGCATATAGCCTAAGCATTGAATATGGAAAAACTCTTAAATATGACAAAGGTTATTTTGTAGAACCACAAGCACAACTTACTTATGGACACATTTCAAGTGTTGATTACACAACAGCAAGAAATACTACAATAAGCGAAGAGGCAGTAAAAAGTGTTATTGGTCGTTTAGGAGTGGTAGCAGGACGTAAAGTAAACGAAAATAGTGATTACTATATGAAACTTAGCTACTTAAAAGAGTTCGCAGCAAGTCGTAATGCACATTTAAGTGCAGCAAATGGTGAAAACATGTATGAAAGCGGCGACTACAAAGATGGCTGGTTTGAACTTGGTCTAGGTACTAATGTAAAAATTGGCAAGAATACCCACTTCTATGGTGATGTAGAAAGAAGCTTTGGTGCTAATATTACTAAGAAATGGCAAATCAATGCAGGCGCTAGATGGGAATTCTAAAAATTAAATACTAATAACAAATACCCACTGAATTTTCAGTGGGTATTTTTGTTTAAATGCAGTTAAGATAAGTATAAAAGATATCATAGCTACTGCGATATCCATTGACTTTTTAAAAAATGTGGAATATAATCTAATTGATAATAATTTTCGATTAGGAGGGTGCTATGCAAAAAAGAAATACTATTCAAAGACAATTAGTCATAGCAGCGGTGCGGTTTTTATCAAATCATCCAACTGCCGAAGAAATTTATGAAAAAATAATTTTAGAGTATCCTGATATTAGCAAAGGTACTGTTTATAGAAATTTAAACACTTTAGTGGAAACAGGTCTATTAAGTAAAGTGTCAGTTCCAAGTGCGGCAGATAGATATGATCATATTTTAACAAAACATTATCATGTTCAATGCACTTCTTGTAAGAAGTTTATTAACGTTGATGATATGGAATATTTTCAAGGATTAGATGATAAGATTGCGCAGTTAACGGGTTTTAAAATGCAAAATCATAGTATTGTATTTGAAGGAATATGTCCTGAATGCCAAATAAAAGCTATTGAGGATAATAAGTAATATTAAATTTATAATGAAAAAGGAGTGTAGAAGATGGATTTAAAAGGTACAAAAACAGAAGCTAACTTATGGACAGCATTTGCTGGTGAATCTCAAGCAAGAAACAAGTACACTTATTTTGCAAGTGTAGCTAAAAAAGCAGGTTACGAACAAATAAAAGCAATTTTTGAAGAAACTGCTGAAAACGAAAAAGAACATGCAAAAATTTGGTTTAAACTTTTACATGATGGTGCTATGCCTGATATTAAAACAGCTTTAAAAATGGCTGCTGAAGGCGAAAACTATGAATGGACTGAAATGTATGCTGAATTCGCAAAAACTGCTAAAGAAGAAGGTTTTGATAAAATCGCAGCATTATTTACTCAAGTAGGTCAAATCGAAAAAGAGCATGAAGAAAGATATTTAGCACTTCTTGCTAACGTTGAAAATGATACAGCATTCAAAAAAGCTGAAGAAAAAATGTGGATTTGCAGAAACTGCGGACATATTCATAAAGGAGCAGTAGCTCCTGAGGTTTGCCCAGTATGTGATCATCCAAAAGCATTCTTCCAAATTCGTGAAATGAATTACTAAGAAAATATAAAAAACGCTCCTATAATTAGGGGCGTTTTTTGTTGATAGGTATTTATGGTATAATAAATTGTTAGAGTTAAGATGTAAAAAGAAAAGGAGAGATATTATGACTACATTACCAAATTGTCCAAAATGCAATTCTGAATATACTTATGAGGATGGAGCGTTATTAGTTTGCCCTGAATGTGCACATGAGTGGGAAGCTGGCGCAGCAGATGCAGGCGAAGTAGTTGTTAAAGATGCTAATGGCAACGTATTAAGTAACGGCGATTCTGTATCTATCATTAAAAATTTGAAAGTAAAAGGCAGTACATCTGATATTAAAGTAGGTACTAAAGTAAAGAACATTCGCTTGATTGAAGATTCAGGAGATGGTCACAACATTGATTGCAAAATTGATGGCTTTGGTGCAATGAAATTAAAATCAGAAGTAGTTAAAAAATTATAGTCTAATATCATTTAGGCGAGGGAGTTATAATTCATTAATATGAATGTTGAAGAGAATAAATTAAAAGTACATGATAAGATAAACATTGAAATTACAGGTCTTGGCAGTAGTGGTGAAGGTGTAGGGAAAGTTGAAGGATTTACTTTCTTTGTACCAGGAGCTATTACTGGAGAAAAGGTGCTTATTCGTGTTGAACAATTGAAGAAGACTTATGGTGTAGGTAAAGTTGTTGAAGTGCTTGAAAAGTCTCCTCATAGAGTTACGCCAATTTGTCCTATTTATGCAGATTGTGGTGGTTGCCAATTGCAACACATCAGTTATGAGTATGAGCTTGAAGAAAAGAGAAAGCATGTAGAAGATGCTTTAGTTCGTATTGGTCATCTAAAAGATGTAGAAGTATTACCTGTTATTGGATCAGAAGATTGTTGGCATTACAGAAATAAAATGCAGTTTCCTGTTGCAAATAAAAAAGGCGATGTACGAATTGGTTGTTATGCCAAAGGTACTCACCGAGTTATTAATGTAGAAGACTGTGCGATTCAAAAAGAGAAGAATAATCAAATTATAACCATCGTAAAAAAATGGATGGAAGAATATAATATAAGTGCTTATGATGAGAATGAACAAAGAGGTATGATTCGTCACGTAATGGGACGAGTTGGAGTACATACAGGTGAATTAATGGTAGGTATTATTACCTCAACTGAGAAAGTCCCTAAATTAAAAGAGTTAGCTAAAATGCTCAAGGAAGCACTTCCAGGGCTAAAAAGCGTTGTTCAAAATATCAATAGACGTCATAATAATGTCATAATGGGGTCTGAAACAAAATTAATTTATGGAAAAGAAATGATTAGAGATAAAATTGGTGTTTTGAAGTTCAATATATCTGCTCAATCATTCTTTCAAGTTAATAGTGAGCAGGCAGAAAAACTTTATAATGTTGCTTTAGAATATGCAAATCTTTCTGGTGAAGAATTTGTTGCGGATGTTTATTGTGGGACAGGAACAATTACTTTGTTCTTAGCAAAAAAGGCAAAACATGTATATGGTATAGAAATTGTTCCTGACGCTATAAAAGATGCGAAAGAAAATGCGAAGAATAATAGAGTTGAAAATGTTAGCTTTATTCTCGGTGATGCGTCTAAAGAATTGCAAAAGCTTGTTGATGAATGGGTAAAACCAGATGTAATCGTTTTAGATCCACCGCGTTCCGGTTGTGAAGGTAAAGTTCTAGATGCGATTATTAGCGTTAAGCCTGAAAAGGTTGTCTATGTATCTTGTAATCCTGCAACCCTTGCTAGAGACTTAGCATATCTTGTGGAAAATGGTTTCAAGGTTGAAAAAGTACAACCAGTAGATATGTTTTCTAGAACCAGTCACGTTGAGAGTGTTGCTTTAATTACAAGGACCAACGGGACGAAGTAATTAGTAAGAACTGATTATATGATAGATTTTTCTAGATATTAAAAGAACCTCCGATTGTAGTGTAAAAACTACAGCCGGAGGTGTTTTTATAAGTTATTATTCTTCGTATGTATCATTACTTTCATTTTGGAAACCAAGTTCTTCACGTAGTTGTTGAATATTCGGATGCTCAAGGTATTCATCGTAGGTGTAGCGTCTGTCTAGATATCCGTTAGGACCTATTTCAATGATTCTGTTGCAGACAGTCGATAACAACTCGTGGTCATTGGAACGAAGCAGTAATGTGCCGGTATAATCCTTTAGCCCGTTGTTAAGAGAGGTGATAGATTCCAAATCCAAATGGTTAGTTGGGTCATCCATCATCAAAACATTAGGTGCTTCTAACATCAGTTTGGCAAACATACAACGCACTTTTTCGCCACCGCTGAGTACTGTAGCCATTTTTTGCGTTTCCTCGCCGCTAAATAGCATTCTGCCAAAAAAACTGCGTATATAACCTTCTTCTTGCTCTTTAGAGTAAGGACGTAGCCAGTCTACCAGATTCACTTCATCTTGAAAATATTTTGTGTTGTCTTTTGGCAGATAGCTGCTGGTAATGGTAACACCCCATTTTACTTCACCGCTGTCAGGTTCGCTTTCTCCTGCCAAAATATTCATTAAAGCGGTTTGTGCCATGCCATTGCCGCCAATTATGGCAACCTTGTCACCCTTAGTTAAAGAAAAGCTTAAATCCTTAAACAAGGTTACACCGTTGATGGTTTTTGTCAGATTTGTTACCATCAAAATATCATCGCCTGCTTCGCGCTCTGGCTTAAAGTTGACATATGGGTAACGACGGGTAGATGGTTGAATGTCGTCTAATTCAATTTTATCTAACAGCTTTTTACGAGAAGTGGCTTGTTTTGATTTGGAAGCATTGGCGCTAAAACGCTGGATAAATGCTTGCAGCTCTTTAACTTTTTCTTCTTTTTTCTTATTAGCGTTTTTAGCCAGCTGTAATGCCATTTCACTTGATTCCTGCCAAAAGCTGTAGTTACCGAAGTAAATTTTTACTGTACCATAGTCAAAGTCGACTATATGGGTGCAGACTTGGTTCAAAAAGTGGCGGTCATGGGAAACAACAAGAACGATATTAGGAAATTTCGCCAAGAAATTTTCTAACCATTTAATGGAATCGTAGTCAAGGTTGTTGGTTGGTTCGTCTAAAAGCAAGATATCTGGTGTGCCAAATAAGGCTTGGGCTAATAAGACCCGTACCTTTTCTTTTGGGCTAAGTTCTTTCATTTTGAGAGAGTGCTTTTCTGGAGCTAAGCCTAATCCTGCTAAAAGTTGTCCGGCTTCAGTTTCTGCTTCCCAGCCGTTTAACTCAGCGAATTCGCTTTCAAGCTCAGAAGCGCGGATACCGTCTTCATCGCTGAAGTCCGCTTTAGCATAAAGCGCATCTTTTTCGGTCATTATGTCATATAGCTTTTTATGGCCCATTATAACAGTGGCGAGAACATCAAATTCGTCATATGCGAATTGATCTTGTTTAAGCATAGCCAGACGCTGTCCGTTCTCAATGATGATATCACCGCTGCTTGCATCTTCTTGTCCAGATAAAAGTTTTAAAAAAGTAGATTTGCCGGCGCCGTTAGCACCAATCAAACCATAACAGTTACCTGTTGTAAATTTCAAATTAACATCTTCAAACAATACTCTTTTGCCGAAGCGTAGAGCTAGTCCTTGTACTAAAATCATTGCATATTCTCCTTAATTTAAAGCTAATTTATATTATAACGATTAATTGTATCATAAATTGTTTGTTTTGCAAAAGTTATTCTTAAAATATTAACTATTGTGAGAAAAGTAAAAAATAACACCTTCTACATAATTTCTGTAGAAGGTGTTATTTTTATTCTGGGAAGAACTCTAGCCCTAAAGGGGAGAGTGCTACTCTTAAGTTTCTCATAAATGTTGGGCCTGGATCAATTTTTTCAGCATAGTAGTTTGGCATATATTCTCGCCAAAGAGGAGTATTTTTCGCATAGATTTGCTGATAGTGACCTAAAACAGTTGTGATACTTGGATATTTTTGTTGTAAATATTTAATCAACTTAATATTTGCTTGTAGTTGCGCATCAGTTAAATCTTCAACACCACCGTAGCCGCCGATGTTTTCTATGCCGATAGCACACCAGTTAAGTCCGATAGCATGGCGTGCAAGCATGTTGTCAGGAGATAGCTGATAAATAGTACCATCTCTTGCTACAAGAAATTGAGAGCTTACGTTAAGAGAACCACCTTCATCATCTGTCATGCTAACATTTTTAAAGTAGTTATAAATGCTATCAGCAGTTCCGCCAGCGGTCCAATGTACAACAACTGCTTGTGGAGTAATAGTAGTAACTTCGCTGTCGTAATGAAGTTTACTGTATTCTTTCATTAGATTTTCTCTAGTTTCATTGATAGTAATATAGCGATTTATGATTGGTGGCATATTTTTAAGAAATGCCAATTCAGTTTCTTTTGCAAATGAAGTTGTTGTTAAAGTAACTAACAAGGTTAGTAGTATAGAAGTTATAATTTTTTTCATAGTGTCTCCTTGAGAATAAGTATATTTTATTTTACCACAATTAAAAAAACAAAACTAATCTTAGATTGTTTGTTTTCATATTGTTTACTGGTGATGTTTACAGAAATAAATGATGGTCTATTATATTGTTATGATATTCGTACTCTATCTAAGGATGTTTATGATATTTTAGAACCTCAAGGAATTAAGGCTATGCTCCATTATGGTATATATGATGGAGATCGTATGATTGGAAGTGTTGGTATAGATGAATGTCGCAACAATCGTTATTGGAATGGAAAACAAGTAAAGTTGCTGTATGATGTATCTAAAATTGTAGAGAGAACATTAGTAAAGTATAGAGCTAAAAATGGTAATAAATTAGAAAACTTAAAGAGAAAACTTATCTAAAAAGATAAGTTTTCTTTTTTGAGTGAAATTTGTGAATTTTTTAAAAATGTGGTACAATAAACTGAAAATTTTAAAAAACATGGTTTTTAGGGATTTAAAATCATTGGTTTAGGTTTTGTGAAATTATTTAGGAGGTATTTTTGTGAAAGTTAATATGAAAAAGGGAATTCTATTAAGTTTAGCAGTTATGTGCTCATGGAGTACAGTAGGAAATGCTACGGATTATAATTTAAGTGATTGGGATAATTCTGTTTTATCATCCCAACCAAAGAAGTATGTTGATTTATTAACTAATGTACAACCTCAGACGCCGGATACCCTAGTCGCTAATGCAGGTGAAACTATTAATTTTACTTATAATGTATTGTATGGCTATACACCTAGCGCTTCACAGTATAATAATATAAGGGCAAATAGTGGGAGTTCTATATTATTTCAAGAAGGATCTAATGTAACATTAGAGTCGATTGGTAATACGAGTAATAGGCAAAGTGCAATGCAAATTGTTGGGGCAACAGGAGTATTTAATGGTGTTTTGCAAATTGAAATGAATGGAAATAAGAATAATTCAAGGCAGTATGCTGTTATTGCAGAAAATTCTGCAAATATTAAATTCGGCGCAAACTCTAATACAGTAATTAATCTTAATGCTGATACTGGCGCTGATACATATGGTTTTGATTTTAAATTAACTTCTAGCTCT
>CAMTOO010000048.1 GCA_947074185.1 uncultured Negativicutes bacterium | reverse complement strand
AAAAAAATCAATAACATAACAACAATGAGACCTAATATATTAATTCCGATTTTTCACCTCATTAATTGCTATTATATCAAAATAGTCCAAATAAAAAAAATGTTACCCAATAGATGGGTAACAGTTTTTATTGTTAGTCTCTTTCAAATATCATTGTGCGTTCAAAATCAAGGTATACTTTTGTACCATCTTGGATAGAGTCAAAGTCTGCACCTTTACCAATTACGCGGATATGATGTCCATTTACATCGATACGATAATCAACAGAATCACCTAAATAGAAACGGTGAGTTAATAAGCCTTCAATCATACCACCAGAAGTGCTCATAGAAATGTTTTCCGGACGAACTGCTATAGTTGCTGCTCCTGTAAGGTTAGAATTATTTGCAAAACTATGTTCAGTTCCTTCAAGGAATACGCGATCACCTTTAACTTCGCCTGGCAAGAAATTAACTAGACCAATAAAGTCTGCAACCATTTTATTAGCAGGTTTAGTATAAATATCATATGGTCTACCAATTTGTTGAATTACACCATTACTCATAACAACTACTTTATCACTCATAGTCATAGCTTCTGCTTGGTCATGAGTTACATAAATAACAGTAATGCCTAATTCTTTTTGGATAGTGCTAATTTCAAAGCGCATGCTTTCACGAAGCTTAGCATCAAGATTAGAAAGTGGTTCATCAAGAAGAAGTAAACCTGGACGAGCAACAAGCGCTCTTGCTAAAGCAACACGTTGTTGTTGTCCACCAGAAAGTTGGTTAGGGAAACGTTCGCCATATGGTCCTAAATGCACTAATTCAAGCATTTCTTGAACTCTTTTTAAGCGTTCTTCTTTTGGAACTTTTTGAATTTTTAATGGATACTCAACATTTTGAGTAACAGTCATATGCGGCCATACAGCGTAAGATTGGAAAACCATACCAATATCACGTTTTTCTGGTGGCACAAAAGTTTTATTAATGGAGGAGCTTACTAAATGCTCTCCGATATAGATTTCACCTTCAGTAGCTTTTTCAAAACCAGCGATCATACGCAAACTAGTAGTTTTACCACAACCAGAAGGCCCTAAGATGGATACAAACTCACCATCTTCTACTAGAAGATTAAAATCATCAACAGCAGTAACACTGCCAAAACGTTTATATACATGTTCTATCTTTACTTGAGACACTAGTGTTTCCTCCTTTAAATACCTACATTACCTTTAGTAATTTTATTCAAGATTAAGTTGCCGATTAAAACAATCATTAGGATGATTACAGAAAGTACAGATGCATTTTGAGTATCTGCATAAGTTTGTAATTCATAAAGTAATACACCTAAAGTTTTTGTATCTGAACCATAAAGCAAGTTTGACATTGTCAATTCATAGAAGGATGGCATAAAAATCAAGAACCAACCTGCAATGATAGATGGCGCTATAAGCGGCATAATAATGTCTTTACAAGTTCTAAGCCAGCTTGCACCAGAGTTCAACGCTGCTTCTTCTAGAGAAACATGCACTTGACTTAAAGATGCTGCAATGGTTCTTACGGACATTGTCATATACTTTACTAAATAACTGACTACTAAAATCCACATTGTTGAATAAAGATTCAAGCCATAATTTCCTGAGAATGTAATTACTAAAGCAAGTGCAATTACGATACTTGGAGTAGAACCACCAATAACTACTAATAGATCTGGTAAGGAACGACCTTTAATATTAGTTTTAACGGCTAAGTATGCAATAAATACTGATAATATTGTACCAATAGTAGCTGCGATTACACCGTAAATTACAGAATTTAAAATACTTTCCATGTATTGTGAGCTTGTGATTACTGGAATCCAAGATTCAATTCCGAAGTTCCCCCAAACAATACCTTTGGACATACTCTTTAAGAAAGATGTTATTACTATAGAACCAAGTGGTAAGATTACTGCAATAAATGAATATAAACCAACGCCTATAAATGCAGGCCATTTCCATTTTCCAAGTTCTACCATGTTTGGTCTAGTACTTTTACCACTAATTGTAGTGTAATCTTTTCTACCAAGCATCCAGCTCATAAAGAATAATAAGAAGTTTGCAAGGAACATGAGAGATACCGCCAAAGCTGTTGCATCCCTAATACCTTTATCATCACCCATATAGATGTACGTAACGATACGAGTTGTCATAACTTCTATATTACCTGGCATGCCTACAATTGCAGGAATACCAAAGCAAGAACCTGCTGCGATAAATACTAGCAAGCCACCTGCTAAAATACTTGGTGCCATTAAAGGCAAAGTAACGTCAATTAAAGTTTTAAGTGGAGAAGCACCGGATACTCTAGCAGCTTCTTCTAAAGTAGGATCCATTTTCTCCATTGCTCTAGAGATTGTGATAAACGCAAAAGGTGAGTAGAACAAAGTTAATACCCATGCTAAACCACCAGTTGTATAAATATCAAAAGGGGAGTTTGTTAAATTAAACATCCACCGAAATATCATATTTAAATAACCAACACTAGGATTTAATAATTGTACCCAAGCAATTGCTCCTACATACGGAGGAATCATATAGCTGGCTACTAAAAGAGTGCGGTAAGTTTTTTTGCCTGGAAGATCTGTACGACCAACAAGCCATGCTAATGGGAATGTAACTATTACGCTTGCAATCATAACTATAATGGATAATTGCACTGTAGTAGTTAATGCACGCCAGTTAACATTTTGACTATATACTTCTTTATAATTACTAAAATTAAATGCACCTTCAATTACAAAGCTATCATAAATTAATACCGCCATTGGGAATACTACGAAATATAATAGTGTAATTACTGAAAGGGCTATTACTAAAAATTTACTGTCTATACGAGGTAATGACTTCACCATAACTCCTTTCTCGCCAAATTAATTGGCTAGAAAATTAGTATTTTATTTTAATCTTTAAAATCCTTGCTTTAAATAAATAATTTATCAGGGGCCACGAAAGCCCCTGATAAGACTATTCAAAAACTTTTTATTTTTCCATTACTCTAACGCGGAAAGCTTCTTTAATTTGAGCTTCTTCTTTAGATAATTTATCCCAGTTTACTTTAATAGCAGTTGGAAGTAATGTTTTAAGTTCAGGAGCGCCTTTTGGAGGAGCTACGTCACCACGAACAGAATGCATCCAGCCTTTAACAACAGCTTCTTGACCTTCTTTAGAAAGCCACCAGTCAACCATTGCTTTTGCACCATCTGGGTTTTTACTAGTATTGAAGATAGCAATTGGAGATGGGATAACGATTACGCCATCAGTTGGATAGCTAACTTTTAATGGTTCGTTTTTAGTTGCAGCAATTTTAAGAATGTTTTCTTCTAAAATCATTGCAGCTGCATATTCACCAGTTAAGAGTTTATTTTGAATTGCGCTGTTACCTTCTTCTACACGAAGACCGTTAGCTTTAAGTTTTTCAAAATATTCCCAACCATATTTATCAGCAAGAGCGCCTACTGCTACGAAAGCTGTACCAGAAAGCATTGGGTTAGGCATAGCGATTTTACCATTCCATTTTGGATCAAGTAAATCTTGCCAAGATTTTGGAGCATCTTCTGGTTTAATTTTTGAACTATCATAAGCAATGATCATGTTACAAATACGAACTGAAGACCAAGCACCGTTTGGATCTTTATCAGAAATTACATCTTTGAGGTTAGGAGAAACATAATCAAGTAAAATCTTTCTGTCTTTTAGAGTTAAATAGTATGCTGGATCAGCAACCATTAATACGTCTGCAGCAATTTTTTCTGCTTTTATTTCGCCTGCGATTTTAGTTTTAACTTTTTCAGTTCCACCTTGGAACCAAGTAACTTTTAGATCAGGGAACGCTTTTGAAACAGCTGGTTTACACATATTATCAATGATATCTGGATAAATAGATGTATATACCATTACATCGCCTTTAGGACCACTACCTGCTTTAGGAGCATCAGCTTTCTTTTCTCCACCGCCACAACCTGCTACAAGAGCTGATAAAGCGAGTACTGCTGCTGCTGAACATAACCATTTTGCTTTTTTCATTAATTTCCCACTCCTTTGTGATTGTTAATAATTTTTCATGTAACAAGTCATTATTTGACTTATTATTCACCTTTAATAAATTCTTTCTCTAGGCAGTAAAATCCTGCTTACAATTTACACATTCTCGAGCATTTTTTCGCATTTTGTGTTACGTTTACACTTTTAAAAAAGACATTCCGCCATAAATGTACAAAAGGCACATTTTGTCCACACGGGACATTTTGCGACCATTTATTTTTTGCAGAAAAAATTAATTTCCCAGGCTGGTACATATTTATGTTTTCTTAAATAAATTTTATACTCTGGAGCAATTTTTTTTAGTTTAAAAGGAAGTATAAACAAATCTTCATCATGATGATAGGCCGCTAATAATAAATTAGGTAGGTTTGCTAATTGCTTAACTCCACCTGTTAGCGCTTCAAACTCCACGCCTTCCACATCCATCTTAATATAGGTAGCTTGCCTTGCACCCATAATATTATCTAGAGAATCTACTTCAATGGTTCCTTTTCCTTCTTCTAAAATAGAAGACTGCCTGCCGCCACTATTAGAAAAACTTATTTCTCCAGCAGAATTCCAGATGCCTTTATTTAAAATTTCAATATTTTTAAGATTATTTGCTTCGCAATACTTAGCTAGCTTTTTATAGTTTTTTCTGTCTGGTTCAAGAGCAATAATTTCTTTATATTCATCTTTACAGCATTCCAAAAATTCCCTTATAGTATCTCCGTCATAGGCACCTAAATCAACATATATTTCCTCAGTTGTAAATCGGAAAAGTGTATCAATATCAGACTTTCTTTCAGTTTCATGGTCAAATAAATAATTTAACTTACCACTCATTTTATAATTAAGCATATCTAAAAATACTTCTTTAGATAAATCATCTGCCAATAATTCATAGGTAGCTTTTAATTCTTCAGCATATTGTTCTAACCAAGAGCTACTAACACATTCTTCCCCCTCGTATATAGGTAAATGAGGGGCATATACTTCATGTTTTTCTGCTAACTCTTTAAAGACGTTTAGCAAAGGATCTCCTTCAGTAGCAAAAGCTAGAAGAATAATAAAATCTTTATATTGCTCATTTATATCTGCATATTTTTGCACAGTATAGCCAGCATACTTTTGACCACGCACAAATTCATCACTAGCAAAAACTCCTTGAGGCTCTTTGCCAACTGTCTTTAATCTGGTAATGATTTTATCTGCACCATTACCCATTCCATATAAAATTATTGGTTTTTCAGTTGTCGCTAAATATTCCCACAAAGTTTTTGTTTCTTTTAATAGTTCTTTCATATCATTAAATAAATGCTTAGCATTTATTCCTTTCTCTTATCAATATTTAAAATTATATCACAAAAAGCTTTCTCCTTCTCTAAAGTTTTAAACATTGTATTTTTATGGTATAATTAACCATATGGTATAAAGTACGGAGGTTTATTTATGGCTCTTTTAGAATCAGGGGAAAATTATCTGGAAACCATTCTTTTATTAGAACGGAAAACTGGTTTTGTGCGCTCTATTGATGTAGCAACTGAACTTAACTTTACAAAAGCAAGTGTCAGTCGTGCTATGAGCAACTTAAAAAAAGAAAATTTTATTGTTGTTAATAAAGATGGACAAATTATCTTAACTGCTAGCGGGAAAGCTCGTGCAGAAGAAATTTTAGATCGTCATGAAACATTAACAAAATTCTTGTTAGATTACTTAAAAGTTCCTCAAGACATTGCTGAAAAAGATGCTTGTCGGATCGAGCATGTTATTAGCACAGAAACTTTTAATGGTATAAAAAATATTATGAAAAATAATTAATTTGGAGGAGATTAAAATGAATAAACTTATTTTATCCTTAGCAATGTCCTTAGTCATGCTATTTCCGCTAAGTGCAAGTGCCGAAAAAACTGGTTGGAAAAATCCTTTATATGATTTTACTACTATTAGAACTATCAAATTAACAGCTATTGATGTAGAACAAAATTATGATGAAAGTTTTTCTAATGACGATTATGCTACAGAAAAGATTGTTGGTTATTTACAAAAAGCCCTAGGCGAAAAAAATATTAAACTAGATGTTCAAATTGAATCAAATTTAACTACACTAAAAAAAGAAACTGATAACCTACATGCAGCTATGAATGAAATCTCGACTAAACAAAATGCACCAAAAGAATATCTTGATAACGGCGTGGTGGAATTACATATTACATCTAAACGTCTCGGATATCGCACTAGAATTATTCCTGCCCATCAAGAAGCTCGTACTAGAATAGTAGAATTTAAAGAAAGAGACAATAGAGGTTATGAGGTTACCAAAGAACGTCCAGTTACTGATTATGTTTTTGTTCCAGAAACTACAGAGTTCGATGGTATGGCCGATCTTACTTTTACAGTTTATGATCCAGTTGATAATCGCGTAATGTTCAACATTAACGACAATAGAGAACGTCGTGGCGATAGTGATATTAGCGGAATGTTACAACGTATTTGCAATCTATTTGCTAAACAAATTTCACGCAATAAATAAACATTAGAAAATCAGAGGTATTATCTGCCTCTGATTTTTTATTGTAAAAATTAATTTGCTTATTGCGAATAATTCCTATTTATAGTATAATATCGTTAACACGAAAATTAGGAGGTTTATTTATGAATCATTTTTGCAAGAAAGTTTTACTTGGAACACTATGTGTGTTCTGCTTAGCAGCAACTGCTACTGGGTTTGCAACACCAAAAAACGATAAGGCTTTGGTGGTAGTAAGCTTCGGAACTACTTTTGATGAAACTAGAGAAAAAGATATCGGCGGTATCGAAACTGCACTAGCTTCTGCATTTCCAAATCGTGATGTTAAAAGAGCCTTTACATCTAACATTATTATGAAACGCTTAGGTGATCGCAAAATCCATATCGATAATCTAGATGCAACCTTAACAAAACTCAAAAAAGAAGGCTATAAAGATGTTCTTATTCAACCAACACACCTTTTACATGGCGAAGAATTCGAACTTAAAATTGTTCCTACTGTAAATAAACACAAAGACGCTTTTTCTCGCATTATTTTAAGCGATCCTTTAATGGTTAACGATTTTGATATTAATATCGCTGCTTCTGCAGTAGCAACTCAATTTCCTGTTCTCCAAAAAGGTGAAGGCATTATTTTAATGGGACACGGCAGTCCAAGAGATAATAATAAATCTTTTAAAAATACTTATCCAAAACTACAAGCAGCTTTTGACAAAATGGATCTGCCTGTAGTTGTTGGGGTAGTTGAAGAAGATGATACACCAAACCTCGAAGAAGCTCTTGAACTTCTAAAAAAACGTGGCTACAAAAAAGTATATATGTATCCTTTAATGCTAGTTGCTGGCGACCATGCAGCAAATGATATGTATAGTGACGAAGATGATTCTTGGAAAGTACACATTGAAAAAATGGGTATTAAAACAGACGGTTTCTTGCAAGGCATTGGTCGTAATGCAGCTGTTCAAGCTCTTTACATTCAACATGCTATCGCAGCAGAATCTGGCATCACTCGTTAATAAATTATTTTACACCTTTCAAAAAGGCTGGAATACTTCCGTATTTCAGCCTTTTTATTTTTCGTGACAGCAACTTCACAAATTTGACATTTTTCCCTTAAAAAGCTATTATTAAAGAAAAGAGTTTATGTTTTAAGGAGGATTTATGAAGAAGTTTAAACTTACAAAAAAAATATTGTTAGGCCTTGCGATTTTTTCGATGCCTTTTGCAACAGCACAGGCTAGTATCATTACGCCTGGAAGTTATACTGGCGGCACAATAACTGTGCCTAACGGGCAAACTGTTATCTCTGCAATAGGCACTTATAATATCGACAACAGCACTCAAACCTTAGATATTATTAACGGTGGTTCTTCTTTAAATATATTTAATATTTCAAGCGGTGGCACTGCTAATGTTAACGGCAGTATTAACGCTCAATTAAGCAATTTCACTGGTTCTGGAACCAACCAAATCTCTAATGGAACAGTAAATGTAACTGGCAACTTTAACTTAGAAGCGAATAATAGTACTTTAGACACTTCTTGGGGGAGATTGATGTCTATAGATGGCGGTACTACTAATACCGTAAACTTTAATGTTGGTGGCGATTTAACAGTGAAAAATCATGTTAATAGTGCATCTTCTTCTTTTAGTTTATTGACTGTGATGGGTGCTAATACTACCCTTACTGTAGAGGGCAATTTATACATGTATAACAGAATAAATACCGGCGCAAGCATTAGTGGATCAAATACATTATATGCTAATAACGGTGGTACTATCGTTGTAAATGGTAATAAAGCTTATATTCATAGTATTTCTAGTAATCCAGATGGCATTACAGCTAAAAATTTAAGTAACATTACTTTAAATAGTACCGAAACCCAAGTTATTGGTAATTTAAGTTTTATTGAAGTTAATAGCAGTGGCGGTCTGTTAAATAAACTGCATCCTGGTGGTAATATAACAGCAACTTTTGATGGCCCTAACTCCTTTTGGTATGGAGACGAACAAAACTATTTGCCTATATGGGCAGTGACAAATGGTATTCCTGGTACTTTGGATTTCACTTTCAAGAATGGCGCTGAATGGATTTATTTTGGTGATGATTGCACATATACATTGCCGTTGTTTGGTCTTGTTGACTGTGCTCAAGCAAAATATGTTAGTGCTATCACCTTAGAAAACGGCGGTATCGTAAATTTACAAGATTCTGATATACACACTAAGCTAACTGCTATCGAAGGGTTAACTGAAGCAAAAGCAAGCCTTCTTACTAACAAACATGATTTTGTAACTATCGGCGACTTAAAAGGATCTGATGGTGTCTTTAAGTTAGATATAGTAGCAAGCGATAGAACTCAAAGTGATATGGTCTTTGTGCAAGCCTCCACTAATCCAGGCCAGCATTCTATCTTAGCAAACATTACGGAAGATGAAATTCTTGCCATTTCAGATACTAATACGGTTCGTTTTGCCACTGTAGCGCAAGCTGCAAACGGAGTTACTTTTAATGCAAAAAAACTTGCGTTTAACGATAGTTTGGTGGAATATGACTTATTAGTTAATAGTGAAACCTTCGATTCAGCTGATCCTAACAATGCTTTGTATAACGATCGCTACACCACAGCTGGTGGTAACACTACAGCTATTCTAAATTCAATCACTAACAATGGTACTAACTGGTATCTCTATGGCTATACAAAAACTGTAGCTCCTATAGTTGATGATTTAATAGTAGATACTCCTACTATTTCTTATGACTTTGTTTTCGATGCTGATTTAGATACCCTTAATAAACGTCAAGGTGAAGCTAACTATATCACAGATAAAAGCGATGGCATTTGGGTTCGTATGCAGCGTCGTAGCGATGAACGCAAAGACGTTAGCGCAGGTACATCTACCAAGTATCAAATAGGCTATGATAAAATTTTAGGCGGTGGTAAAAACCGCGCTGGTATTGCTTTTGACTATAAAAAAGGTACTAGCTATTCCTTGTCACAAACTAGTTCTCAAAATAGCTCTCGCAAAGCTATTTCTATCTACAATACAACTACTCTTAACGATAACAACGGATATCTTGATATTGTTGGTCGTTATGGCTGGTTAAATCATGATTTCGATATTCTTAGAGATAATGGTTCTACTGTTTCTGGAGATTATGATAATAAAACCATGTCTCTTAGTGTTGAATATGGTCAACCAATAGATCTTAGTGCTAAAGCTTTTATTGAACCACAAGTTCAATTCCAATATGCTCATGTAACTAGTAGCGATTACACTACAAATACTGGGTTCTTTGGCGGTGCAGATGCAGCTAACAGCTTTATTGGACGCCTTGGTTTTAGATTAGGTCAAAAAAGTGATAAAGGCTTAGTTTATTTTAAAGCGAATGTTCTTCACGAATTTACTGGTGGACAAGATACTTTCATTAGTGATGGTAAAAATCATTTCGCTAGTAGCGTAGATTCTCGTGGCACTTGGTACGATGTAGGTATCGGTGGCAACTATAAACTTAGTCCAGCATCTTATATATTTGCCGACATCGAAAAATCTTTTGGTAGTAAAGTTAAAGGTTGGCAAGTAAATGTAGGTGCAAATTTCAATTTCTAATTATAAAAGCCTTTAGAATATTATTCTAAAGGCTTTTTATTATTCTTTTTCATACACAAAAACCACCCTGGGATATACCCAAGGTGGTTATTTTGTTGTTCGTACTATTGTTTTGTATATTCGAAGATATTTACGCGACGGTTATTTGCTCTACCTTCTGCTGTTGAATCTGTATCAGCTGGTTTTGCTTTACCTTGGTAACTTTCTTCCATTTGTGCTGCTGGTACGCCAGCATTTCTTGCTTCTGCTTTTACATTTTCTACTCTGCGTTTCGAAAGATCCATGTTATATTCCTCTGTTCCTATTGCATCTGTATGTCCTACTAATGCATAAGTTCTATCTGGATTTTCTTTAGCTACTTTTACAAAGTTATCGATTTTTGCTTGTTCACCAGCTTTTGGTGTATCGATATCAAAATCGAAGTAGATAGTATCTAAGAATTCTTCGCGTTTTGGAATTACCGTAGGTTGCACTGGCACTACTGGTAATGGCGCAACCTTTTTAGGTCCACCGAATGCGAAGTACATAGCTGCATTAAGATTCCAGTTATTAGAAAGATTTCCACCCATGCTACGTTCAGCATCAAGAGTTAAATAAACTCCTTTAGAAACTCTAAAGTCTGCACCTACACCAAAGTCATACCAAGTACCACGTTTTTTTACTTTTGAGCTTAAGTTACTGCCGCCAGCACTTAAAGCAACATCTTGACCACCAGCAAACTCTCTAAGCACATCTGCTTTCAAATAAACACTGCTATCTTTGCTAATGTCTTTACCTACTCTAAAACCAAGACGTCCAATTAAACTATTTGCACTACTAATGTTAGCATTAATATCATTTCCAATGTTATAGCTGCTACTACCTACACGTGCATACTGTAATTGAACTTGTGGCTCAACAAAGAAACCATTATCTTCATTCTTAATTTTCTTGCCAGCTTCTGCACCGATAGACCATACATCTGATGAGTAATCGCCTGACAAGAAACTATTATTATAAGTATTGTAAGCGTTAATATCTGAATTAACTTTTCCATATCTTGCTGTTAAATCAAGGTATGAACCATCATCATTAGTTCTAGTATTATAAAGCATAACGCCTTTACGTTTGTTTTCTACATCACCTGCAGCATCGCTGAAACTGGATTTACCAGTAGTATATTCAAAAGCGATACCATAGCGATTATTTTCGTTTTTGCTTCCTTCATAGCCAATTTGAGATAAGGTTGCATGACCTCTGTATCCACCATCACGACCAGTTTTAGCTCTTTCCATGCGGACCCAAACAGCGCTATCTTCAGTAATAAATTTAGCTTGAGTGTGACGATTATGATAACGATCCATTTTGGTAGCCAAATCATAACCAGAATCAGCTGCATCAAAAATAACACCCGTATTTTTAGAAGGAGTTTCAACATATTGATAAATAAACCAATTTGTACCGCCTGCCATTAAACCATCGATTTCGGCAGCTGTTAAACCATCTTTACCGCTATTGTAAATAGCATTTTCTGGATCGCTTAAATCATATGCAGCACTACCAATTAATAGTTCGTAATCCCATAAAGATGTTCCATAAAGATTAATACTGTCATTAAATGCCACTACATCTTTAGCCGCCGCACTTACAGTTGCAAATCGCAAAGTATTTGCAGGAGAAATATCTTTAAAACTGCCCATGGAATATGCTTGTATATTATGATGTCCTGTTCCTTCAGTAGAATCTATTATATAAACCATGTCCGTTTTGCTTTTATCAGCTGCGTCCATATCAAGCATAAAGGTGCCACCTTGACCTTTCAAGTTATCAATCAAGATATAATCTAATTTTGCTGTATCAAGTTCAGGAAACTCATCTATTAAATCAATTTCTGCCCATTTTGCTTTAGCATAAGCATCGTAAAGATTGACAATACCCCCATCTTCTAGGCGTAATGTGCTCAAATATTTTTTTGCACCATAT
>CAMTOO010000047.1 GCA_947074185.1 uncultured Negativicutes bacterium | reverse complement strand
GGATGGGTGAGGATTAATAAAAAGGAAGAGTGAAAAAATAGTATGTTATGAAATTTGAGAATAAGCTAAAAATTGAGATAGTAATCAAAGACAAGAAGCAGGGGATGAGCATATGTGAGGCGAAGATAAGGTAATGTTGATTTTGCATTTGGCATGAATCTATTCTGGATTTTTGATGATGGGATCTTTTGTTAGAGAGACTAAAATAAAAAACTATACACCTGCACCAATAGTTTTAGAAAATCCTGTAGGGCGAAATATAATGAGCCTTGCGAAAGCATTATCTTTACCTACAAGAGATAGAAAACTATTAATAGCAATGTGGTCTGATTTTTCTTTCTTATATAAAGAAAAAATAAAAGACGATGAAGTTACTTTATGGTCAGTTGCACTTATATACAGTTTCATAAAGTTAAATAAAACATATACATTTTCTTTGACTGATTATGCTCGTTATGCTCAAATTACAGAAGATAATATTTTTGCTAAAATTGATATAATAGAGGATGTTTTGAAAATTGAAGAATATGATCCAAGATACATTAACGAAGAAGGTTTGATTATTTTAATGATGTCATAGTAAAGGAGTTGAAATAATGATTTGTACTTTTTGCAAGCGTGAATTTGATAATGGATTAACAGAATGTCCATATTGCCATAAACAAGTAGAGGTAGAACCACATGTAATCAGTGCTGATGAACGCGATACTTTCGAAGGCATGACCATAGAAGTGGAAGATGATGGCACTGTAAAAGAAGAACAAGGTGTTAAGAATCAAGATGATTATTATCAACAAGGTAGCGATCCTTTTGCTAGTAATCAAAACCCAAATATAAAAGTAGTTTCATTAGGTGGAAGTTTACTATGGACAATTTTATTCATACTATTGTTTTTAGGATTTGTATTTTTCTTATTGCCAACATTTATTATTATTGCAGCTATTATTGCCGCAATTGTCTTTATAGCAAGGCTATTTGTATAATAAAAAAAGACCATTCAAAAGAATGGTCTTTTTATTTTTGATTAAATTTTTTCGTCAGGAGCTTTAAGTACTGCACCATAAGCAGCTGATGTTACTAATGCTGCATAACGAGCTAAGTAACCAGTTTTTACTTTAGGTGGAGGACATTTCCAAGCTTTTTTACGTTTTGCAAGTTCAGCTTCAGATACTTTAAGATTTAAAGTACGTTTAGGGATATTGATGTCGATAATATCACCTTCTTCTACTAAAGCGATAGGACCACAATCTCTTGCTTCTGGAGATACATGTCCAATACATGCGCCACGAGTTGCACCAGAGAAACGACCATCAGTTAAAAGAGCTACATCTTTATCAAGTCCCATGCCAGCAAGTACTGAAGTAGGGTTGAGCATTTCTTTCATACCAGGACCGCCTTTAGGGCCTTCATAACGGATAACAATAACATCGCCTTTTTTTATCTTTTTACCTAAGATAGCAGCAATAGCTTCATCTTCGGAGTTGAATACTCTTGCAGGACCAGAATGTTTGAGCATTTCTTCTGCAACAGCACTTTCTTTAACAACACTACATTCAGGCGCTAAAGAACCTTTTAAGATAGCGATACCGCCAGTTTTACGATAAGGTTTTTTACAAGTATAAATAACATCAGGACGTTTAATTACAGCATCTTTGAAGTTAGCGCCAATAGTTTTACCAGTAACAGTTTTAGCTGATTTTATCATTAAACCTTTAGTGTCTAATTCTTTCATAACTGCATTTAAACCACCAGCTTCATGGAGATCAATAATGTGGTGAGAACCACCAGGACTCATTTTTGTTAGGTAAGGAGTTTTTTTACTGATTTCATCAAAAAGTTCTAAAGGAAGTTTTACTCCAGCATTAAAAGCAATAGCAGGTAAGTGGAGTGCAGTGTTAGAAGAACCGCCAATAGCCATATCTACAGTAATAGCATTTTTAAATGCATTAAGTGTCATAATGTCACGAGGACGAACGTTTTTAGCAATTAACTCAACGATTCTTGCTCCAGATTCTTTTGCAAAAGCTGCACGAGCACCTTGGTAAGCAGCAGGAATAGTTCCGTTTCCAGGAAGAGCCATACCTAAAATTTCTGCTAAGATATTCATTGTATTAGCAGTAAATAAGCCTGCACAAGAACCACAACCCGGGCATGCAGTATGTTCGATTTCAGCAAGTTCTTCTTTTGAGATTTTGCCTGCTTCAAAACGACCAGCCGCTTCAAATACAGTGGATACACTGATATCAGTACCATTTAAACGACCAGGAAGCATTGGTCCACCGCTACAAACAATAGATGGGATATTTAAACGAGCAGCGCCCATTAACATACCAGGAACAATTTTATCGCAGTTTGGAATAAGAACCATACCGTCAAAGGCATGTCCATTAACCATAGCTTCAATGCTATCAGCAATTAATTCACGACTTGGGAGAGGGTATTTCATACCATTATGTCCCATTGCAATACCATCACAAATACCAATAGCAGGAATTTCTACAGGAATACCACCAGCTGCTAAGATACCAAATTTTACAGCTTTAGCGATATCATCTAAATGCATATGTCCAGGAATAATTTCATTTTGAGCATTAACCACGGCTATAAGTGGTTTTTTTAGATCAGATTCTCTGTGGCCCAAAGCATAAAATAAAGAACGATGAGCTGCGCGAGTAGAGCCTTTTTTTACTTGATTACTACGCATATTAAACCCTCTTTTCATGTTATAAGTAAAATTACCTAAATATAGGTTGTTAGTTGAAACTATACTAAAATTCTATTGTAAAATAGGAAAGTTGTCAACAAAATACTAAGAAAACAATACATTTAAATAGCTTTTGGAGTCTTTTTTGTAAATAAAAAAATCGTTATGAAGCAATTGCTTTTTTAGAATTATGATATATAATTGAACTGTAAGATATTGTAGTTTTGGTAGTGAAAAAATTTATATAAAGGAAGTGACAAAATGTCAAACAGATTAACACAACTTTTAGGGATTAAGTACCCTATTATCCAAGGTGGTATGGCTTGGACAAGTGATGCAACTTTAGCGGCGGCGGTTTCCAACGCAGGTTGTGCAGGTATTATTGGTAGTGGTGGACGTACTACTGAATGGGTTGCAGAAGAAATTGCTAAGGCAAAAAGTTTAACAGATAAACCTTTTGGTATAAATCTTATGCTTATGGCTCCAAATGTACAAGAAATAGTTGACCTTGTATGTAAAGAAAAAATTGCTTTCGTAACACTTGGTGCTGGAAACCCTGTACCATTTATTCCTCAATTACATGAAGCAGGAGTTAAAGCTATTCCGGTTGTTCCTAATGTTAAACTTGCAGATCGTATTGAAGCAGCAGGCGCTGATGCAATGGTAATTGAAGGTATGGAAGCTGGTGGTCATATTGGTAAACAAACTACTATGGCGCTCATGACTAACATTCTTGCTAAGAAATACAAAATTCCTGTACTTGTAGCTGGCGGTATTTCTGATGGTAGAGGCATTGCTGCAGCATTATTAATGGGTGGTGATGGCGTACAAATGGGTAGTGCTTTCTTGTTAACTACTGAATGCCCAGCTCATGAAAATGCTAAAGCTGCTATTGTTGCTGCATCTGATACAGATAGTATGGTAACAGGTTTTTCACGTGGTCATGCAGTACGTTGTTTAAGCAATAAATTTACAGCTCTTTATTCTGAAAAAGAAGTTGCTGGTGTTCCGACAAGCGAGTTAGATAAATTAGCTACTGGAACAAATAAATTGGGTATCAAAGAAGGCGACACTGAAAACGGAACTGTTATGGTAGGTCAAAGCTTAAATGTGCTCAATGAAGTTGTATCTTGTCAACAATTAGTTGATAAATTAATTGCTCAAGCTAAAACAACTCTTGCAGAAGCAAGTAAAATCGAATTATAAAATATAGAAAAGCCAAGCAGATAGCTGCTTGGCTTTTTTTATTTAAGTAGGTCTTCTTTTATCTTGAAGTATTTACAAGAAAAATAAGGAGAAAGTTGTGATTCACGATGATCATAACCATAAGCTCTACGACTAATAGTTATTATAGGTGGTGCTTGAATTCTTTTTGCTACAGCAAAGCCAGAAAAGAGAGTGAACCATTTTTCTAAATCGTCTATAAAAGCTTTTGGGGTAGGGAATAATTTTTTAACTAAACCTTTTTCACACTGGAGAAAATCTTCTAAAGTATTTTTACTATAATGTTCTAAGATATCATCAGGAGAAGTTTTATTCCAGTTTTCTACAAAAGTTTTAAAGAGATAGTCATGATATTCATAAATAATTGGATCACCACCAGAACCTACTGTTTGTGCCGCAGATAATTCTGCACTAGGACGTATCGTAAATAATTTATCAGGGAAAACTTTTTCATGATAAATATGTTCATTCATATATCGAGCAAGATCATAGACTTGATGTTTCCACAAATCTGCTATAGGGGCAATAACACCGCAAATATCTCCATAGAAAGTTGCATAACCAACGGTTATTTCTGCTTTGTTAGCATTACAAGAGAAACCACCTTTGAAAGCTGCAGCAAGTGCAGCAAGTAGGCGTGCTCCACGATCTCTTGCTTGTATGTTTTCTTCTACATATGATGTAGTATGTAAATGAAATGGATTTGCTGTGGTATAACTAATAAATTCAGTTGAATTTAATTGATGAATCGTATGTTCGACACTTTTTTGAATAGGAACTACTCCATAATTAGTTTTTAAGTTTCTAGCAAGTTCTTCTGCAAGAGCTTTTGTTGTAGAAGAATTATACTTACTTGGCATATTAACTAATAAAACATTTTTAGGCCCTAGAATTTCAGAAAAAAGAGCTGCAGTGAGTGCAGAGTCGATACCACCGGATATACCTACTACCATTTTTTTTATATTGCATTGTTTAAGAAAATGTTTGATACCAAAACAAAGAGAGTCATGAATGGTTTTTATTTCATTTTCATATATGGAGTCAGTAACTATTTTTTTACCAGCTTGAGTCATAAACAAATAATCGGAAAATTTATTATTGTTTGGATTGTAATTTACAATAGCCAATCCTTCTTCATACATTGGTAAATGAAAACTTTTTTTCCCGCCAGCTTCATAGAAACTTGAGGAACCGTCATATATAAAGATGTTTTTGCCATTGTTTTGAGTACCAATGTTATTGCAATAGATAATAGGGCAATCAAAGGTTCGAGCATGTTTTTTAAATACTTTATCGCGTTTTTGATTTTTACCTAAAGTAAATGGTGAACAGGAAATGTTTATTAATAGTTTAGCTCCGTTTTTACATAGTGTTTTAGGAACATTAATAGCATAATTATCAGTCCAACCATCTTCGCAAATAAATATACCTAAATCAATATCTTGACCTTTAATATTTAAACGTAAAGGTTTTAAGGCATCTTCAATGTCAATGTTTATAGCTAAACAATGTTTTCTCAAACTATAAAAATATCTATTGTCATCAAATTCACGATAGTCAGGCATAGAATTTTTGATGAAAAAATTATAGCCAGTTGGAGCAGTGATAAATTTTTTATTATAAGCAACAAAAGCAGCATTATATTTTCTAATATGGCCATCTTCATTTAATTTAGCTTTATCTAAGGCAATATTACCGAAAATAACGCAAATATCTTTGGTGGCTTTAAGTATTTCTTTGCCATAATGTTCACAGTCTTTTAAAAAAGAGGGTTGTTCCCATAAATCACCAATTAAATAACCAGGAACTGCCAGTTCAGGAAGTATTAGTATATCAAGATTTTGCTGCTTAGCAGCATTAATGCACCTTAATATATTATAGGTATTTAGATCAGGTCTACCTGGAATGATATTAATTTGTCCACAACCAATAGATATTGACATACATCACCTCATAATTGATAATTATTGCATAAAATGATATAGTATATATTATTTCATTCTAGCTCTTATTACTATATAAATAATTATAGCAAAGAAATACTTTTAATGCTATATTTATTATGCATTGGAGGCAATATGAAGCATAAGAAAACTAATGCCGCACGTCAATTAGATAATTTGAAAATTATATATCGTCTTTGCGAGTATGAAGTTGATGAAAATAACTTAGATGCTGTTCATGTAGCAAATTCCGTTAATATGCCTACAGATCAAGTGTTTAAAACACTTGTCATACGAGGGGATAAGACAGGAATAATTTTTGCTTGTATCCCTGGAGATCATGAATTGGATTTGAAAGCATTAGCTAAGGTTAGTGGTAATAAAAGTGCCGAGATGATTCATATGAAAGAATTGCTCCCGCTAACTGGATATATTAGAGGCGGTTGTTCGCCATTAGGTGCAAAAAAGAACTACCCAGTATATTTTGATGAAACTGCATTAACATGGAATGAAATTGCAATTAGTGCTGGTATGCGAGGATTACAAATTCTCGCAGCACCTCAAGATTTAATAAAAGCAACAAAAGCGACTGTTGGGGGATTAACTATGCAGTCTATGAAAGGTCTGGTGTGAGATGTTATTTATAAGTACAAGAGGGGGAGCTGATTTATATTCTTCAGCTCATGTTATTACTAAAGGTCTAGCAAAAGATGGTGGTCTTTTTGTGCCACAGAAATTTCCAAGAGTGCACATAGATGATATTATGGCATTGCATTCTTTAGGTTACGCTACTTCAGCAGCACAAGTTTTATCTATTTTTCTAACAGATTATACAAAAGAAGAACTTAATGCTGCAGCGAATGCTGCATATGGTGGCAATAAATTTGATGATAACCGCATCATTCCATTAGTGGAAGTTACAGAAAACACAGATATTTTAGAGTTATGGCATGGTCCAACCTCAGCTTTTAAAGATATGGCTCTTCAAATTTTGCCACATCTATTAACTAAGGCTTTGGAAAAAACCGGCGAAAAAATCAAGGTAGTAATTTTAGTTGCGACTTCTGGTGATACAGGCAAAGCAGCATTAGAAGGATTCGCTGATGTGCCTGATACAGAAATTATTGTTTTCTATCCACAAGATGGTGTAAGTGCTATTCAAAAGCGCCAAATGCAAACACAAGTTGGCAAAAATGTACATGTTTTTGGCATCGAAGGTAATTTTGATGATGCACAAACAGGCGTTAAAAACATATTTAATGATTTAGAACTAGCTAATAAATTAAAAGATCATGGTTATGCATTTTCTTCTGCAAACTCAATCAATTGGGGTCGTTTAGTGCCTCAAATTGTTTATTATTTCAAAGCGTATGCTTCTGCTGTTGCTAATGGAAGAATCAAAGCAGGAGAAGAGATTAACTTCTCAGTGCCTACAGGAAACTTTGGAGATATCTTAGCAGGTTATTATGCAAAAGTAATGGGGCTTCCAGTTAAAAAATTTATTTGTGCTTCTAATTCTAATAATGTTCTTTCTGATTTTATTAGCACTGGTACGTATGATAAAAAGAGGGATTTTCACAAAACTGTTTCTCCATCTATGGATATTCTAGTTTCAAGTAATTTAGAAAGACTACTTTATTCAATTACTCAAAATAGTGAGCAAGTAGCAGAATGGATGAAGGAATTAAACGAAACTGGTGCTTATACTGTAGATGAAGACACTATAGATAAGATTCGTGAAACATTCTTTGGGGCTTGGGTTGATGAAATTGAAACTGAAGAAACAATTGGTAGAGTATATAATGATTTCAAGTACTTGATGGATCCACATACATCAGTTGCTTGGCGCGCTTGTGAAAAGTATCGTCTTTTAACTTCTGATAATACTTATTGCATTGTTTTATCTACAGCTAGTCCATATAAATTTAATACCGTAGTATTAGATAGTATTGGACAAGGTATAGGTATCGATGCAGAAGATCCGTTTATGTGAATGCACAAATTAAATGAAGTTACTGAAATTAAAATCTCAGCAAAAATGACTGCGATGGAAACAATGCCAGTCTTGCATGAAGATGTTATTGTAGTAACTGAAATGGAAACAGCTATAAAAAAAGTATTAAATATTTAAAAAAAGTAAGTAAAAAAACTTGCCCAAAACTGTTACATATGATATAATTCGTAACGGTGTTAAAAAAATACACACGTAGAAGGATTTAACGTCTGTCCACAAGTGGTGGTGCGATTAAAGAGGAATTCTACGGAGGAAAAAACAGGAGGAATTAAAAAAATGGCAGTTATCTCAATGAAACAATTACTTGAAGCAGGTGTTCACTTTGGACATCAAACACGTCGCTGGAATCCGAAGATGGCAAAATACATCTTCACTGAAAGAAATGGTATCTACATCATCGATTTACAAAAAACTGTAAAAAAAGTTGATGAAGCATACAACTTCCTTCGCGATGTTGCAGCTAAAGGTGAAACAATTTTATTCGTAGGAACTAAAAAACAAGCTCAAGAAGCTATGCGTGACGAAGCTATTCGTTGCAACATGTTCTATGTAAACGAACGTTGGTTAGGTGGTATGATGACCAACTTCAAAACTATTCAAAACCGTATCAAACGTCTTCGTCAATTAGAAACAATGGAAGCTGATGGTACATTTGATGTATTACCTAAAAAAGAAGTTATTGGTTTACGTCATGAAATGGAAAAATTAACAAAATACTTAGGTGGCATTAAAGATATGAAAAAATTGCCTGGCGCACTTTTCATCGTTGATCCACGTAAAGAACATATCGCTGTTTTAGAAGCACACAAACTTAATATTCCTATTGTTGCAACTGTTGATACAAATTGCGACCCAGATGAAATTGATCATGTTATTCCTGCAAATGATGACGCTATCCGCGCAGTAAAACTTTTGGCTGCAAAAATGGCTGACGCTGTTTTAGAAGGTCGTCAAGGTGTACAAGTTGATGATGTAGCTGATGCTGATGAAGCTATGTCTGAAGAAGAAGCAGAATAATTAATTTTTGGAGGATATAAAAATGGCAGAAATTACAGCTGGTTTAGTAAAAGAATTACGTGAACGCACTGGCGCAGGTATGATGGATTGCAAAAAAGCATTAACATCTTGCGAAGGTGATATCGAAAAAGCAATAGACTTTTTAAGAGAAAAAGGTTTATCACAAGCTGCTAAAAAAGCAGGTCGTATTGCAGCAGAAGGCTTAGTTAGCTCTTGCATTAATGCTGAAGGAACTGTTGGGGCATTAGTAGAAGTTAACTGCGAAACTGACTTTGTTGCTAAAACTGATGATTTTAAAGCTTTAGTTGATTCTATTGCTAATCATATTATTAAAACAAATCCTAGTGATTTAGAAACTCTTCTAGCTTCTGAATTCGATGGAAAAACTGTGGCTGATACTGTTACAGCAAGTATTGCTAAAATTGGTGAAAACATTTCTATTCGCCGTTTCACTCGTTATGAAGTTGCTGATGGTTCAGTAGTTTCTTATATTCATGGTGGCGGTAAAATTGGTGTTCTTTTAAATCTTAAAGGTGGAAATCCTGAATTAGGTAGAGATATTGCTATGCATATTGCTGCTGCAAATCCTTTATACTTAACTCGTGAAGAAGTTCCAACTACTGATTTAGATCGTGAAAAAGAAGTATTAGCTGAACAAGCTAAAAATGAAGGCAAACCAGAAGCTATTATTGAAAAAATGGTTGTAGGACGTATTCAAAAGTTCTATAAAGAAGTTTGCTTGATCGATCAAGAATATGTTAAAGATCCAGATCAAAGTATTTCTAAATTACTACAAGCAAACAATGCTGAAATAGTAGCATTTGCTCGTTATCAATTAGGTGAAGGTATCGAAAAGAAACAAGATAACTTTGCTGAAGAAGTAATGTCTTTCGTAAAACAATAAAAAAATATTTAAAGAGAACACTTTTAGGTGTTCTCTTTTTTTGTGAAAAATGCTATAATATTAGATGGATATATAGTTTAATTGATAATTAGGAGGATAAGACCGTGAGTGAAGAAGCCAAATATAAACGCGTAGTACTTAAATTAAGCGGTGAAGCATTGGCAGGCGAAAAAGGTTATGGTATTGATCCTGAAGTAGTTGATTCTATAGCAGCTCAAATTCAACAAGTTGTTGAAAAAGGAGTAGATATTGCAGTCGTTAATGGCGGTGGCAATATTTGGCGAGGTTTAGCAGGTGCATCTAAAGGGATGGATCGTGCAACAGCTGACTATATGGGAATGCTTGCAACAGTTATTAACTCTTTAGCATTACAAGATGCTCTTGAAAATAGAGGTGTTCCTAGTCGTGTGCAAACAGCAATTGAAATGCGACAAATAGCTGAACCTTATATTCGTCGTAGAGCAATCAGACATATGGAAAAAGCACGAGTAGTAATTTTTGCTGCTGGTACAGGAAATCCTTACTTTAGCACTGATACAACTGCTGCTTTGCGTGCAGCAGAAATAGAGGCAGATGCTATTTTAATGGCTAAAAAAGGCGTTGATGGAGTTTATGATTCTGATCCAGCAAAAAATCCAAATGCTCAAAAATTTGATCATTTAGATTATATCGAAGTAATTCAAAAACAACTTAACGTTATGGATTCTACAGCAATAAGCTTATGCATGGACAATAAGATTCCTATTATTGTTTTTAATATTGAAAAACCAGGTAATATAGTTCTTGCTGCATTAGGCGAGGCAAATTGTACAACTGTCGGAGGTAATAAATAGTGGCTACGGTTCAAGAAATTAAAGAATTAAATCAAGGTAAAATGAATAAAAGTTTAGATGTTTTTAGAGTTGACATGGCATCTGTTCGTGCAGGTCGTGCGACTCCTGCATTACTTGAAAAAGTAATGGTTGATTATTATGGAACACCAACTCCAGTAAATCAAGTTGCGAATGTTACTGTTCCAGAGCCTCGTACTATCATCATCCAACCATGGGAAAAAGATCTTGCGAAGGAAATAGAACGAGCTATTATGAAATCAGATCTTGGATTAAATCCAAATAGTGATGGTAATGTAATTAGATTAAACTTACCACAACTTACTGAAGAACGTCGTAAAGAGTTAGTTAAAACTGTTCATAAAAAAGCGGAAGATGCTAGAGTAGTAGTGCGTAATTTGCGTAGAGATGCTAACGATGCTATTAAAAAAGCAGAAAAAGCAAAAGAAATGACAGAAGATGATGCTAAAAAAGGCGTTGATGAAATTCAAAAATTAACTGATTCAGTTATGAAAGAAATAGATAGTATCTTAGCTAATAAAGAAAAAGAAGTAATGGAAGTTTAAGATGAAAGATGTTTTAGCATTACCATTAAAAGAAGCGACAGCTATTTTAGAAAAAGATGGTTATACTGTTAAATCAAAAATGTATGAACCTAAATTCCAAAGACATGTTGATGTTGATACGTTTAAGGAATTTGAGGAGTATGTTGTTAAACAGCAATTGCTGATTGAACATAAAATAGTAGAGTTAACTATTGTAAAAAAATATCGGAAGGAGGTGTAAGAGATGGCTTTGAAAATTGATAAAGATAAATGTGTTGGTTGTGGTGCTTGTGCTGGTACTTGTCCAGTAGGAGCTATTAAAGAAGCTGACGGTAAATACGAAATCAATGAAGAATGTGTAGAATGTGGTGCTTGTGCTGCTGCTTGTCCAGTAGGTGCAATTGAATAACAAATAATTATTGCGACTCCCTATATAACAAGGGAGTCGCAAATTTTAAAGAAAGGTTGTGTAGAGTGTTTAAAGGATTATTCCAAGGGAAAAATAAACAAGGTCTAAAACAAACAAATACAGATATTGGTGGTTTAGATTTAGAAAATATTCCAAAGCACATTGCCATAATTATGGATGGAAATGGGCGTTGGGCAAAAGCTCAAGGAAAACCAAGAACATTCGGACACCAAAAAGGCGCAGAAACTTTAAAAACACTAGTTAGATTTGCAGATAAAATAGGTGTTAAAGTTATTAGCGCATATGCTTTTTCAACAGAAAACTGGAAACGACCAGTTACAGAGGTAAGTTTTATAATGGAATTATTGAGCTGTTATTTAACTAATGAAATTGAAGAGTTTAAAGAAAATACTGTTCAAGTAAGATTTATGGGGTCTATAGAAGGGCTTCCACCAGCTATTGCTAAAAAGTTGGAAGAAACAGTACGTGAGACTTAAGATAATAGAGGTAATATCCTTAATTTGGCATAAAATTAGGGTGGGAAAGCAGAGATTTTATTTCCAGTTAAAGACAGCGT
>CAMTOO010000046.1 GCA_947074185.1 uncultured Negativicutes bacterium | reverse complement strand
CACCTGACTTTTAATCAGGGTGTCCCGCGTTCGAGTCGCGGATGGATCACCATTTAAAAAATAAATCCCAACCAAATGGTTGGGATTTTTTGTTATTTAAACCAAGCTTTCTTAAGTTCTTTTACTGCTGGTTCAATATCTTTTTCATCTATGCCTGCAAAGGAAAGCAGCACTTCTGAAGAATTTGCTATAGGACGAACTTGGACAGAGTATTCTAGTGCCTTCTTTGCTAATTGCTGGGAGGATAAATTTGTCTTTACAGCTAATCTTAAATGAAGGCCAGATTCATAGGCCAAAATTTCTACCTTGTTTTGAAAGTATTTCTGCAAATATTTTCTAAGCAGGGTATTTTTTTCGCTATAAAGCTTGCGTAATTTCTTCACATGGCGTCTTAGATTTCCTTCATTAATGAAAGCTGCTAAAGTAAGTTGCTCCATTGTGGAAGAAGTTTGATTATATTTAGGTTTTATCTTTTGATAAATTTCTAAAAGTTTTGGTGGTAATACCATATAACTTATACGCAAAGATGGTAGTAAAATTCTTGAAAAAGATCCTAAGTAAATAATATTTTCACCGTCACTCATTCCTTGAAGGGCTGAAATTGGTCTTGAGAAATATCTAAATTCGCCATTGTAATCGTCTTCTAAAATAAAGGCGTTTTGTTCTTTTGCCCAGTGTAATAAATCTAAACGGTTCTTTGGCAATAGGGAGCGCCCTTTATAAGGATTAGAAGGACTAACATATAGCACTTTTGGTAGTTTATTAGTCAAATTTTCTATGGAAAAATGTTCGATTTTCCAATTATGTCTGCTAAAAGTTTCTTCTACTTGTGGAAATCCTGGTGCTTCTAGTGCAATCTGAAGTTTAGCAGGTTGCTCTTTAAAGTATTCTTCGAAAATAGCTGCTAAAATTTGCGCTAAGCTTTGTACGCCTGCGCCGATAACAATTTGATCTTCAGTGCAAATAACACCTCTTGCTTCATTACTGTATTTAGCAAGAGTTTGTCTTAAAGCCAGTTCTCCTTGGGCTTCGCCATAAGCGCTTAAAACATTTTTATTTTTAATAATAGAATTAAGATGTCTGCGCCAAACTGCTATTGGAAAAGTTTTTGCATCTACATAGTTATTAGCAAAATCATATTTAATAGTAGGAAGTTTTTTAGTAGACGCTTTAATAGTAGGAGTAACTTCGAATTTTGGAAATACATTGGCAACAAAATAACCCCTTTTAGGCTTGTTGATTAAAAAGCCGTCTGCAACTAATACATTATAGGCAGTTTCTGTAGTAGTTCTACTAACCTTTAAAGAATTTGCTAATTGGCGAATAGATGGCAATTTTACCTTTGCCGCCAAGTTCTTTTTATGTATTTCTTTTTTTATAAAATCCGCAAGCTGTTTGTAGCGTGGAGCTTTACTTTTATTATCAAAAATAAAATTTGTGAGTAACATTCTTTACCTCCATCTGTACATGAAAAAAATCTTATTTTTATTATAACATAGATGGTCAAATATTTTACATAGATTTAACTTTTCTAGCCACTTGATTTTACATTGATAAGTTATGCTTGTATTACGGAAACAATCCGTTAAATTTAAATGTAAAATTTAGGAGGATTAACATGAATTTGAAAAAGAAAGTTGCCCTTGTTTTATTTGCAGGTGTTGTATGTGGTTCATTAGTTGGTTGTGGCGGGGGACAAAAAGTTGCTGATCCAAAAGCAGAAGCTCCGAAAGCTGGAGGAAAAGTTTTTGTAGTATCTCGTGAAGACGGTAGTGGTACAAGAGGAGCATTTATTGAACTTTTCGGTATTGAAAAGAAAGATGCTAATGGTAAAAAAGTAGATAATACTACTGATAATGCCTCTATCACTAACAACACAGCAGTTATGATGACTACAGTTGCAGGTAACAAAGATGCAATTGGATATATCTCTTTAGGTTCTTTAAATGATACTGTTAAAGCTTTGAAAATTGATGGTGCTGCAGCTACTGTTGCTAATATCCAAAATAAAAGCTACAAAGTTTCTAGACCATTTAATGTAGCTACTAAAGAAAGCATTAAACCAGAAGCTCAAGCATTCTTAAACTTCATTATGTCTAAAGAAGGTCAAGCGATCGTAAGTAAATCTGGTTATATTGGGAACGATACTTTGCCAGCTTATGCTCCTGTAGAAGCAAAAGGTAAAGTAATAGTAGCTGGTTCTTCTTCTGTTACTCCAGTAATGGAAAAACTTAAAGAAGCTTATAAAAAAGTTAATCCTAATGTAGATGTTGAAGTACAACAAAGTGATTCTACTACAGGTATGAAATCTGCAATCAGCGGTGTTTGTGATATTGGTATGGCTTCTCGCGAAGTTAAGAAAAGCGAACTTGAAGCAGGTTTAAAAGCAACAGTTATCGCTATGGATGGTATTGCTGTAATTGTAAATAAAGCTAATGCTATCGAAGGCTTAACTAAAGAACAAGTTGAAGGTATATTCACAGGAAAAATATCGACTTTTGATGGTAAATAAAAATTATGAATAAACAAAAAGAAATTATCATGAAGTATGTATTCTTAGTGTCAGCATGTACTTCAATATTATCAGTAATTTTAATATGTCTTTTCTTATTTGTTAATGGAATACCTACAATCGGAAAAATTGGCATAAGTGAATTTTTCTTGGGGACTAGATGGCGCCCAGCAAATGATATTTATGGCATTTTACCTATGATTTTAGGTAGCTTATATGTAACCTTGGGAGCCCTTGTAATAGGGGTTCCTATTGGTATATTTACAGCTGTATTCTTATCTGCCTTTTGCCCTAAGAACATTTATCCGTCTTTAAAAAGCTCTGTTGAGTTATTAGCAGGAATCCCATCGGTTGTATATGGATTCTTTGGATTAGTAGTTATGGTACCAATAGTAAGAGAACTTTTTGGTGGTAGCGGTAGTAGCATTTTCACCGCAGGGGTGCTTTTAGGCATTATGATCTTGCCTACAATAATTAGCGTATCAGAGGCTTCTTTGCAAGCTGTTCCTAAAACTTACTACGAAGGTGCTTTAGCTCTTGGCGCTGGACATGTGCGTAGTGTGTTCTATGCGGTGCTTCCGGCTGCAAAGTCCGGTATTATGGCAGCAATTATTTTAGGCGTAGGTAGAGCAGTCGGTGAAACTATGGCTGTTATTATGGTTGCAGGTAATCAGGCGCGTATGCCGCAAGGTATTTTAGAAGGGGTAAGAACCTTAACTACGAATATCGTTATAGAAATGGGTTATGCAGCAGACTTGCACAGAGATGCATTATTAGCTACAGCAGTAGTGCTATTTGGTTTCATTATGATCATTAACTTAAGTTTCGCATATTTTAAAAGGAGGGCTCTAAGATGAGTGAGAACACCTTATCTACCAAAGAATCCTCTAGTTTTTCTAGTAAATTTAACAAGCAAATGAATTACTATGGCAAAGATTTTAAATCCTGCGTGCTTCTTGGCGCGGTAGGTATATCTGCGTTTTTAACTTTTGCTTCACTAATATTATTACTAGGGTATATTTTTATTATGGGACTAGGAAATTTAAATCCAAGTTTATTTGCTTGGGAATATAATTCTACTAATGTTTCCTTAACTCCAGCTCTTATTAACACAGTCTTGATGATTATTTTAGCCTTAGTATTAGCTGCTCCATTAGGAATATTTTCTGCTATTTATTTAGTAGAGTATGCAGGTCGTGGTAATAAAATAGTATCTATCGTAAGAATTACGGCAGATACTTTGGCAGGGATACCATCTATAGTTTATGGTTTGTTTGGCTTATTGTTCTTTGTAACTACATTGAAGTGGGGATTTTCCTTGCTTGCTGGTGCATTTACTTTGGCTATTATGATTTTGCCAATTATTATGCGAACTACAGAAGAAGCTTTAAAATCTGTTCCAGATGCTTATAGAGAAGGTAGTTATGGCCTTGGTGCTGGGAAACTTCGGACAGTATTTTCGGTAGTGTTACCTAGTGCAGTACCTGGAATTATGGCAGGGATAATTCTTTCCATAGGGCGTATTGTTGGTGAAACTGCAGCTCTTATATATACAGCAGGAACAGTTGCAAATATCTCTAGTAGCTTTTTTGCCTCAGGACGAACCTTAGCTGTTCACATGTATGTGCTTTCTGGCGAAGGTTTATATATGAATCAAGCGTATGGAACAGCTGTAATTCTAGTTGGTTGCGTGGTAGTCATTAACTGGTTATCTAGCAGAGTAGCGAAAAAGCTAGTGAAAGGAAAAACTAATGGATAATAAGCAAATCAGCAACAATACAAAAATAAAAATACAAAATGTTAATTTATATTATGACGACTTTCATGCTTTGAAAGATATTAATATGAATATAGCAGAAAAAGAAATAACAGCTTTTATTGGTCCTTCTGGGTGTGGCAAGAGTACGTTGTTAAAAAGTATTAATCGTATGAATGACCTTGTAGAAGGGTGCAAAATCACAGGGGATTTTCTCTTAGATGATCTTAACATTTATAAAACAGAAGATGTAAATGCTCTTAGAAAACGTGTTGGGATGGTGTTTCAAAAGCCTAATCCTTTCCCAATGAGCGTATATGACAATATTGCTTTCGGACCTCGTACTCACGGTATCACAAATAAAGCCACTTTAGACGATATTGTTGAAGAAGCTCTTACAAAAGCATCTATTTGGGAAGAAGTTAAAGATCGTTTAGATAAAAGCGCACTAGGATTTAGTGGTGGTCAGCAACAAAGATTATGTATTGCAAGGGCTTTAGCAGTAGAGCCAGAAGTACTTTTAATGGATGAACCAACTTCTGCATTAGACCCGATTTCCACCTTGAAAATAGAAGAGTTAGTATTTGATTTAAAGAAAAACTATACGATTGTTATTGTAACTCATAATATGCAACAAGCTGTACGTGTATCTGATAAAACAGCCTTCTTTTTAACTGGAGAAGTTATGGAATTTGGTGAAACGGATCAAATATTTTCTTCGCCTAAAAATCAAAAAACAGAAGAGTATATTACAGGGAGGTTTGGCTGATGATAAGAAGCGGTTACATTGAACAATTAGAGTATTTAAATAAAAGTATCGTTACAATGGGATTAATGTGCGAGAATTCTTTAGAATTAGTAAATCAGGCATTGCAAGGGAATAGCAAAATACTTGCTAAGGAAATAATGTTTCTTTCTAAAAGAATAGAGGAGAAAGAAAAGGAATTAGAGAATCTTTGTATTAAGTTACTATTGAAACAACAACCAGTAGCAAGCGATCTTAGAAAAGTTTCTGCAGCTTTAAAAATAGTAACAGATTGTAGACGTATAGGAGAACAAGCTGCAAATATTGGCGAAATATTTGATCGTGCAGATTATAAAGATAGCCAAAGCATCGAAATTGTAAGACCTATGGCAGAAGCAACTAAAGATTTAATCACAACAACAATAGAAGCTTTTGAAGATGATGATCTAGAGCTTGCTAGAAAAATTGACTTGAAAGATGATGTTGTTGACGAATTATTTGCTAAAACTAAGAAAGAACTGATAGTATTAATAAAAGAAGATAAAGAAGATGGCAAGCAAATATTAAATTTGCTAATGGTTGCTAAGTATTTTGAAAAAATAAGCGATCACGCTGTTAATATTTCAAAATGGATTATCTTTGGAATAACAGGAGAACACGGGGAGGAATAATATGATTTTTTGTGTGGAAGATGATGCTAATATTCGCGAGTTAGAAGTTTATACTTTACGTAATGTTGGCTATGAAGCTATGGGTGTTGCTAGTGGAAAAGAATTATTTGAAGCGTTAGCTGAATTTCAACCACATCTTATTATTCTAGATGTAATGCTCCCTGATGAAGATGGAATATCCATTTTAAAAAATTTACGTAGTAAAAAAGAGTATAGAAACATACCAATAATTATGGCTACTGCTAAAGGTAGCGAATTTGATAAAGTTAGAGGTCTAGACGAAGGCGCGGATGATTATATAGTTAAACCGTTTGGCATGATGGAAATGGTTTCTAGAGTAAAAGCTCTTTTACGCCGTAGCAATAAAGATGATGTAAAGCCTTTGAAGCAAGAGGTAGGCATTTTAGCTATAGATACTGAAAAGTACAAAGTATGGGTAAATAAAGAAGAAGTGGTACTTACTTTTAAAGAGTTTGAAGTATTGAAAAAACTTATGGATAACAAAGGTAAAGTATATTCTAGGGAAGAACTATTAGACGATATTTGGGGATATGACTTTTCCGGTGAAACTCGTACTGTAGATGTTCACATTCGTACTTTAAGGCAAAAACTAGGCGATGCAGGAGATTTTATTGAGACTGTTCGCGGGGTAGGATATAGATTTAAAGATCACTTTTAAGTGAAAGGGCTTTGCTAAGATGAAAACAAAAATCTTTAGAAATTTATTATTGCTTACAATAAGCGGGATGATTATCACCCTGCTTTTTTGTGGTGTGCTAATATATCGAAGCAATACCTCTCAAATGGAGAAAGATTTACGTCAAGATATGATTTATGTTGAGCAAGGTTATGCAAATGATAAGGATTTTTTTAAGAAAATTTCGCAGACCCAACAAGATTCTAGGATTACTTTAATTGCTCCAACTGGAGCGGTGCTTTTTGATAATAGGGTAGACATTTATGCGTTAGATGAACATTTACATAGAGAAGAAGTACAAGCAGCTTTGCAGCATGGTATTGGCGGGGCTAATCGAACTTCAAGTACAACAGGTAAACAAAATTTTTATTATGCAAAAAAACTTTCAGATGGCAATATTTTAAGGTTAGCTATGGGTACGGATAGTGTTATGCAGGTAGTTGTGTCATTAGTGCCATTTTTTATAATTGCCCTTATAATTGGAAGTATAATAGCTTATTTTGTAGCTAAAAAACTAGCTAATGATTTAGTAGAGCCACTAGAGAAAATTAATTTAGATCATCCTTTAACAGGCGATTCCTATGATGAATTAGCACCCTTTTTAAGTAGAATAGATAAACAAAACAAAGAACTTTTAGCAATTTCTAATATGCGTAGAGAATTTACTGCAAATGTTTCTCATGAGCTTAAAACGCCGTTGCAGTCTATTTCTGGCTATGCTGAAATAATTGAAGAGGGTATAGCAAAAGAGGAAGATATTCCGCGTTTTGTTAAGAAGATAAGTGGTGAAAGTAAACGTTTAATTTATATGGTAGATAATATTATAAAATTATCTAAATTAGATGAACGTGGAATAAAAGATGAATATAAAGCAATGGATTTGCGTGAAGTTTTAGTGCAAGTGAAAAATGAACTTATGGAATTTGCCCAAAAGAAACAAGTTATACTTGAATTAAATTGTCCGCAAGAGGTTTGTATTTATCAAGGCATACCAATGTTGATAGAAGAGTGCATTTATAATTTGGTTGAAAACGCAATTAAATATAATAAAGAAAATGGGGTTGTAAAAATTGATTTAGTGGCAGCTAAGGGTAGCTATGTGCTTGAGATAAAAGATTCAGGTATTGGCATTGCAGCAGAAGATTTAGAAAGAATATTTGAAAGATTTTATCGAAGTGAGAAAAGTCACTCAGGAGTAATTGAGGGCAGTGGATTAGGCCTTGCTATTGTTAAACATGGACTAGAACTTCATGATGCCAAAATAATAGTAAATAGCAAACTAAATGAAGGTACTCTTTTTAAAATTGAATTTTAATGATATAATATAGGTAATCTACTAAGACAATGAAGTTGTTTAGGGTAGGTTATCTTTTTTCTAGGAGGACAGGTAATGCAAAAATTTAGATTTGCAACAGAAGCAGATGCAGAAGCTTTGGTTGCTATTTATGCACCATATGTATTAGAAACTACAGTCACTTTTGAATATACGGTTCCAACAGTTGAGGAATTTGCTGCGAGAATTCGTACTTTTCAAGAACATTATCCATATATTGTTTGCGAAGAAGACGGCGAATTAATTGGCTATGCGTATGCTCACAGATACAACGAACGTGCAGCGTATACTTGGGATGCAGAGGTTTCTGTATATGTAGATAAAAATAAGCGTTATGGCGGAGTAGGCAGCAAACTATATGACAAAGTAATTAGAATGCTTGGCTTACAAAAAGTACGTAATGTATATTCTTCTATTACAGGAGAAAATGATATCAGTGTAAGTATGCACCAAAAAGCAGGCTTTTCTTATATCGCTACTTTTCCAAAAACAGGGTATAAATTTGATCGTTGGCTAGATTTAATTTGGATGGGGATTTGTCTTGCAATTCCAGAAGAACCACCAGAACCTTTTAAATCTATACACGAAGTTAATTCTGAAATTTTAGAACGTATTTTAGAAAAATAAAATTTGTAAATAAAAAAGACCGATTTCTTAGGAAATCGGTCTTTTGATTTTAAACGCTAATATCTTGATTATCAGTTACTTTAAAGAAAATTAGTAAAGAAATAATGGATGTTAGAGTTAATATTGTGGAATAAGCGGCAGCATTACCAAAGTTACTACGAATAACTTCGGCATAAATTGCTACTGTTAAAGTGCTAGTATTACTTGTGTATAAGATAATACTGGAACTTAATTCACTGATAAGAGTAATCCAACTCATGATAGCACCAGCAAGAACACCTGGTAACATCATTGGAACAATAACTTTTCTAAAAGATTGGAATTCTGTTGAACCTAAACTTACCGCAGCTTCTTCCATACTTGGACTAATTTGAGAAATGATAGCGGTACTTGAGCGAATAGTATAAGGCATTCTCCTAATGCTTAGAGAAATTATCATAATAATAGCTGTGCCGCTAAGTACTAGCCAACCAGAGTTGAAACTAGATAAAAGCGCGATACCAAGAACTGAACCAGGAATAATATAAGGGAACATGGTTAAGGTATCTAAAATATTAGTTAAGAAAGAAGGTTTGCGAGCTGTTAAGTAGGATATAAGAGTACCAAAAACAACAACAATACTAATAGCAGCAAGTCCAAATAAATATGTGTTCAAAATAGAATGATTATCTTTAGCAAAGATGGTGTTTTCATAGTTCATAAGGGAAAAAGCTCCGGTATAAACTGAGCCACCAGCTGTTTCTAAAAATGAAGTAAAAATAACAGTCATTTGTGGAAGCATAGCAATTAAGGTTATACCATAAACAAATGCATAAGAGAATAATTTTCTTGAACCAGTTGCAGTTACAGGACTCATAGGTTTCAATGCAGTCATTGAATACGCATATTTTTTAGAAATATAACGTTGTAAGAAGAAGAAAAATAGTGTAATAAGGATAACTATAACGCAAAGAGCTGCTGCAAAATGATCATCCGTACTGACTTCTCCCATAAATTGGGTATATATTAAAACAGGAAAAGTTCTAAAGCCTTCACCAATCAACATAGGCGTACCAAAATCAGAGAATACACGCATGAAAACTAGTAATGCGCCAGCAAGTAGAGATGGCATAACTAGTGGAATAATAATCATGCGAACCCGTTGAAGCGGGGTGTAACCTAAACTTTCAGCTGCTTCATTAAGAGAGTTATCGAGATTCTTTAAAGCGCCTGCTACATACATATAGATAAGCGGGAATGATTGTAATGAGAATACCAATACGATTCCGGCAAAACCATAAATACCTTCAAAGTTAAGACCAAAGGTTGAGTTGATAGTTTTGGTTAAGAATCCGTTTCTACCAAGTAGTTGGATCCAAGCATACGCACCAATAAATGGTGGTGAAAGATAAGAAATAACTATTAAAATATTTAAATATTTACTGCCAGGTATTTTTACACTTCGCAAAACATAAGCCATTGGAAGGCCTATTGCTGTGGCTACTAGTGTAGCACAAATAGTTACCGAAAAACTATTAATTAAAGTGCTCCAATAATATTTGCGTTCCATGAACTTGGAAAAATAAGAAAGTGTAAAACCAGAGGTTTCTGGGTCAATAACACTTTGGTATAAAATTAAAGCTAATGGATAAACTACAAATAGGATGAAAAATGCAAGCAGCGTAAAAGATATTATTTTCCAAATTGAAAAGTTCTTCATAAGCTTACCTACTCTCTTCTATAAGACTAGAGCTACCATCTTCTACAAACACATTAATTTTTTTCGTATCTAGTAAAAGTTTAACAGGAGTTTCTTTAGGGATAACTTTACCAGTTTCAGATGGACGAACAACTTCAACTTCTTGACCATCTTCAAATTCTAAGAAATAGTGAGTATTTACTCCTAAAAACACACTGTTTTTTACAAGAGCAGGAATACCTGTAGTAGAATTTTCCTCAATAAAGAATTCTTCTGGACGAACGGAGACACTTACTTTTTGATTATTAGAAACAGTAGTTTTAATATTGTTCATGGTTACAGAATAGTCTCCAAATGAAACTTCTGTGACTTCACCATTCTTTTTAATAGTGCCTTTAAGAATATTAGAAAGACCTATGAAGGTTGATACAAACAAATTTGCAGGGCGTTGGTAAATTTCAATAGGAGAACCAGTTTGCTGAATTACACCATCGTGCATGACTGCTATTCTATCTGAAACCGCTAAGGCTTCCTCTTGATCGTGAGTTACATATACAGTAGTAATACCTACTTTTTGTTGGATATGCTTGATTGCATTACGCATTTCCACGCGAAGCTTCGCATCTAAGTTGGAAAGCGGCTCATCCATTAAAAGAACTTGTGGATGTATAACGATGGCACGTGCTAAAGCAACACGTTGTTGCTGTCCGCCTGAAAGTTGGGTAGGCATTCTATCTTTAAGATGAGTGATTTTCACTACTTCAAGTATTTCGTCTACCGCTTTTGTGATTTCGTCTTTTGAAAAATTTCTGTTTTTTAGACCAAATGCTACATTATCTGCAACAGACATATGTGGAAAAATTGCATAGTTTTGAAAAACCATACCCATGTTGCGAAGATGGGTTGGAATATTATTGATAACATTATCATCAATTTTTATAGTACCGCCTTCGATAGAGTTAAAACCAATAATCATTCTAAGAAGAGTGGTTTTTCCGCAACCTGAAGGTCCTAACAAGGTGAAAAATTCACCAGGATTAATTTTTAAAGATAGTCCATCGATAACAGTTAATTTATCGAATCTTTTTGTTACATTATCAACAGTGATAGAAACGCTCATAGGAAACTCCTTAATAGTAAAGTATTAGAAAAAGGACTCCGAGGAGTCCTTTTTATGTTGTGTAGTATTACATGGATTTTTCCATGTGTTCGCTGAACATTTTAGTGAATTTTGCTTTGTTTTCTGCTACCCATTTTTCATTATATTTTGGAACCAATTTGATTTGATCAGCAGGAGTCATGTAGCTTGCAAGTTTTGCACCCTTACGTAAAGGACGAACTGTAAGGTTTTCACCAACATAGTTTTGTACTTTTTCAGAAAGCATATAGTCAATAAACTTTTTAGCATTTTCTGGATTTTTACAGTTTTTGATGATTTGAACAGATTGAGGAGCATATAAAGCACCTTCTTTAGGGAAAACTACTGCTACAGGAGCGCCACTTTTTACAAGATTAGCTGCTGGATCTTCCCAAGTAAGACCTACAACATATTCGCCGCCTGCAACACCTTTATAAACTTGGCTAGAGCTATTAGCCATTTTTCCGTTGAGATTTGCAATAAATTTGTCCATATAGCTCCAAGCTTCTGTGCTGAATGGATCGCCATTACCAACACCATAAAGCATAGCAACAAGAGATTGGAATGCAGAACTAGAGTTTACAGGATCGCCAAAAGCAATTTTACCTTTAAGTTCTGGATTGATTAAGTCAGCAAAACTATCTATTTTCATATTGCCTTTAAGATTAGTGTTTACAATCATAACAGTTGGATCAGAAAATGCAGGAGTAAAAGTACCTGTTGTATTTTTGAAATCATCCATCATATTAGCATTTTCTGGAGAAACATAGTCCATAAATAAATCTTTAGAAGAAGCAAGCATAGCTTCACTGCCAGCCCAAAGAACATCTCCTAAAGGATTAGCTTTTTCGGAATTTACTCTTTTTACAACTTCGCCAGTACCAGCAACAACTATATTAACTTTAATGCCAGTTTCTTTTTCGAATCCTGGAATTACAGCATTGTTTAGGCTTTCACTACGAGCAGTATAAACAGTCAAAACTTTACTTTCAGCTTTTGATCCCTTCACGCCAATCACCCAGAATGGCAAGTGCGGACTGGTGAAACGCTATAG
>CAMTOO010000045.1 GCA_947074185.1 uncultured Negativicutes bacterium | reverse complement strand
AAACAAACTACTAAATTATCAAAGATAAGTCGTAATTCTTCTTTTTTCATAGAACGACAGTCGAATAAAATCTTTGTAATAGAAAAAATTTCATCGTTAGAAAGAGCAGACTTCATTGGCGGTTCTAATCTATAAGCTTTCATATTAGCATCATATAAAACTTCTCTTTCAACTCCAGTTTCTGGTGTTGAATCGGCAAAAAATGTTCTTAACTCTTCAAGGTCTCTTTGAATGGTACGTTCTGAAACACCCCAAATTGCTGCCTCTTCTTTTTTATAAAGAACCTTGCCTTCTATCAATCTAGAGTACATTTTTAAAATTCTTTGATCCATAAACCGTTCCGCCTTTCTAATTTGGTTAGAAATATATTGTCTATGTTAATATTATCTTTTGTTTTAGATAAAAAGTCAAATAAAAAACACCTCGAATGTTTATATATTCGAGGTGTTTTAATTTTAATTTTTTAAGCCCTTAACACTCAAGTTAATTTTTGTTGGTTCATTTTCATATCTTCCCTTATTAATATTATATTTATTCTAGTCAACTCTAAGTCAAATCTTTTACTATATCTAAAAATTTCTTCATTTCTAAGGTTTGTAAAGCATTCTTATTCATAATCATATAAGTATTACATTTACGTATTTTGCTTGGTAAGTTAAATGTTTTTATAGTGTCATTATTTACCCGTTTTTCAACAACAGATTTCGGTAATAGAGTAACACCCATTCCTGCCTCAACTGCGCCAATTATAGTCTCCACTGAACCAAATTCAAAACGTTTTAGCGGAACCATTTTTTCTTCGCTCAAATATCTTTCTAATAGTAGTCTATATGAACATCCTGCCCTAAAAACTATAATTGCTCTCTTCTTTAGAATTTCTTCTAAAGTATGACCGGCATCAGATTTATTTCCTACTAAGACCAATTCTTCTTCAATCATTTTTATTTCTTCTATCTCGGGATGATTAAGTGTTGCAGCAACAAAAGCTATATCTAATTCATATGCAAGAATTTTTTGAGCTAACTCTGTAGTCGTTCCAGTTTGTAAAAATATTTCTGTATTCTTATCCTCTAAACTAAATTTTTTAAATATTTTTGGTAAATGAATAGCCGCTGTTGTTTCCATAGATCCAAGGCGTAATTGGCTTGTCTTAGTATAGTTAGAATCTAATAGTAAATGTAATTCATCTATATTCCTAATTAGTTTTATGCTATGATCAAATAAAATTTTACCTGGTTGTGTTAATTGCACGCCCTTTGTTGTACGATAAAAAAGCTTGGTGTTAAATTCATCTTCCAAGCCCCTAATACGAGCTGTAATACTAGATTGCGCATAACCAAGTTTTTCTGCCGCTTGTGTCATAGAACCTATAGTTGCAACTTCTCTAAAAATTATTATATCTTCAAAATCCATTACGATTCCTCCTATCGACAAAAACGATTACGGCAATTTGTTATAATCGCTTTTCTTTATTGCAATTATAAGGTATCATATAATTAACAAGAAAACAACAATAAATTTTGAAAGGAGTTTTTTATATGAAAAAAGTTAATCCAGAATATTTAACTGCCTTAATGGATATCGCCAATGAAGGCCCCTACTTAAAACTTTTACCAATGCAAATCACAGCGTTTGAATACGGTTATTGCAAAGTAGAAACAGTAGTTACTAATCAACTTAATAATCCTTTTGGTACAACGCATGGCGGGGTTCTTGCATCACTTCTCGACACAGCAACTTACTGGGCTGCCTATGCATCTATCGAGGAAGGTGTTGGTATAACTACCATAGATTTAAATGTAAATATTGTAGGTAGTAGCAATTCTAAAAAGTTAATTTCCGAAGGTCGTATTATTAAATTAGGAAAAACGCTTTGTTTGGCTGAAGCAACTGTAACAGACGAAAACGGTAGACTCTTATCTCAAGGTACATCTAAGATTTTGGTCGTGCAAGGACTTCAAACTATTGAAACTGCTGCTGAAAAAATCGGTTATGGATCTCTGCCAAATAAATTTATCTAATTGTAAGGAAAGGTTGTGTATTTATGCCATATGTTAATATTCAGATTACAAAAGATGGAACTACTAAAGAACAAAAAAGAGCTCTCATCCATGGAGTTTCACAAGTTTTATCTGATGTTTTAGGAAAACATCCTAAATCAACTTATGTTGTTATTACTGAAGTAGAATTAGAAGACTGGGGCGTTGGTGGTAAATCTTTAGCACAATACGCTGAAGAAAAAGATAAATAAAGTTTCCTAAAATTAAATCACTTATGATTCAACTTTAACTAAAAAAGGTATACGCAAAAAGCGTATACCTTTTTATTGTTCTTATTTGAACATTTTCAATATAATATTATTCATTTATTTGTTGTTTGGCTTTAATGCTCCATAATAATAAGAAGCTGTTGCACCACCATCAATTAAAAAATCTGAACCAGTAATGAATGCTCCTTGTGACGACATAAGAAGTTGTGCTACATTTGCCACTTCATCTGCTGTTCCTGGTCTACCTGCTGGACTTGCAGCAAACATATTTTTATAAAAATCACCACGTGGTCCATTAAATTCATCGAGAGCTAATGGCGTTACAATAATACCTGGCGAAATTGCATTAATACGTGCACCACGATTCCCCCACCTTGTCGCCTCATACATTACGCGTTTTGCATTGCAGCGTTTTGCCATTTGGTAAGCATGTAAGGTATCTCGAATGTTTTTTTCTTGTAATATTTCAAGAGAAAGAATTTCTTCCGGAGGTGTAGTCGCTAGTTTCTCATCATCTTCAGTTGAAAGTGCAGGCATTCGATATCCAGATTGACTAGAAATTGTAACTCCAACACCTCCAGATGCAATGATTTTACCAACCTCTTCTAACAAAACAGCTGTGCCATACAAATCTACCTTTAGAATAGTTTCTACAGATGCTTGACTAGGTGAAACTCCAGCTGCATTAATAAACATTGTAATCGCACCCTTAGTTTTAGCAAAATCAATAGCATCTAAGATGGAATTTCGGTTTGCCAAATCAATATGTGTAGCAATCGCACTAAAGCCTGCCTGGGTTAAAACTTCTGTTATAGCATTAGCATTAGTCTGACTCTTATCAGCTACAATAATCGTTTTGCCAAAGCCTACTCTACGCGCAATCGCAAGTCCAATTTGTCCTGCTCCAACCAAGAACACTATTTCCTTATTATTCATAATTAAAATCTCCTTGTTTTATTATCAATACATAGATGCAACACAACTTGTTTGAATCCAACTGTTATTAATTTTTTCTAAAGTAAAACTCAGTCTTAGTGGCCATGTTCGACGATTCCCACCATAAACTGCTGCTTCTACTTCGGATTCACCAACCATTTCTGCTTTATTGCCATTTATATTAATCGTAAGATTAGTCATTTTAGCATTATAATAATTAAGTTCTCCATTTTTTATATCAGTTAAATATTCTGCTTTTATTTGCTTTTTACCAGTCATGTGCGTCAAAGTAAAATCTTCTGACATAAGTGCAGCTAACTGTTCAATATTTTTACTCGTCATATATTTCCACATTTCACTGTATTGTTGCTCAAGAACTTCCTTAGTTTTATCTTGCTCTAAACTAGCATTCCCTTTGTATTCTTCAATTCGCAAAATACCGCCTGTCATTATTTTATCCAACTCATTAAGATTTTCTGTAATCTTCCCAATATAATAATACTCTTGATCATTATTTGCTGGAATATCATTATAAAAAACTAATATATAATTAGCTTTACACAAAGCAATGTCACCTTTTTTAAAATTCGTTTGAAAACCACCTTGTGCTAGTTTGAAGTTACCACCGTAAAGAAAATTACCTCTAGCTAAAGGTGTCATATTTACTTCTATAGGTAAATTTTCTAAAATTTGTTTTGTATTTACATTGTCATTTAAGCTTGCTTTAAATTCTTTATCGTTAATTTTCAGATTCACTTCTTGGTTAGAGTTATTTTGAACTACAACCTCTTTTTGAGAAACTTTGTTTTCTCTTGCTATAGTATCACTGCAACCTACACTACCTAAAATCAGTGCTAACCCTAATGTTATAATTGTAATTAATTTCATGATGACCCTCCTTTTAAAATAAGTATATTTCTTGGAGGAGACTCCAAGTCAAGCTTTTTTGATTTATCTTTTCCTATTTATAAAATATTTCTTAATAACGCAAATAAAATAAACCTTCGAGATAAAATCTCGAAGGTTTTATTTTTTAATGGCGGAGCGACAGGGATTCGAACCCTGGCGAGCTTTGACACCCCTAACGATTTAGCAAACCGTCCTCTTCAGCCACTTGAGTATCGCTCCAGTGTTACTATGATATTATAGCTTAAATCACACCTCTTGGCAAGGTATTTTTTATAATACTTTTTCTTTTTTTTAATGCTATTACATAAATCAAATTTATGATAGAATATTAGTTAATTTATATTATAAAAAGGAAGTGTTGTTTATGAAAAAAACATGTTTAGCTTTATGTACATCAGTTTTAATGCTTAGTTCTGTAGCAGTAGAAGCTGCTCCAAGAGAAGATCTTGCTGCAGCATTAGAAAACTGGAAAAATCCAGAAGGTCATTACATTATCAATATGCATATTCATTTTCCAGTTTTGGGCGAATTAACTAGTGACAATGTACTTGATATTCAAGCAAAACCTTTTATCATACGTAATCAAAATCACACTAAGATAGGTAAGGCTGATAGCACGAATACTTTCTACGAAGTGCAAGAAGGCAATCGTCTTAAATCCTATGACATGGAAACAATTGGGCACGGTACGGACGCAAAAAAACAATGGGTATATAAATATACTCCTCTTGAAGGTGGCGGAAATGCTATTGATTCCTTACATCCTTCTGTATTACTTGATTCTGTAAAAAGTGTAACTCAAACTGCTAATGATGGTGCTACTCAAACCTTGAATGTAGTTTTTGATAGTGCTAAATTATTTTCTAATAACGCTGTAAAAAACAACTTGTATTCTTCTAATACAGGTTCTGATAGCAAAACATTAGATAAAACTTCTGTTAATCTAGAAAAATGCGGAGATATTCCTGCGACAGTAACTATCGTACATGGTCGCATCACTCATGCGGTTATCGACATTACAAAACCTGTTAAAGCTTTTGATGATGTTATTGTAAATGATCTTAGCAAAAAACAAAAAGACGGAGCTCTTGGTAGCTGGGTTGTACATAGATTATTTGCTACTGGCAGATCTACTTTAACCTTCTCTATTGGTCCAGTTGTAGAAAGAAACATTACTATTCCTCAAGATGTTTTAAATGCTGCTATTCCAATTGAGCAATTGAAAAATAACAAATAAAAAAAGACCGTCTTAGGACGGTCTTTTATATTGTAATAATTAAATTATTAGCAGAACTAACACGAGCATACACAAAACCATTAACTACAAAAGCCGCTGCTCTATAAGTTTCTTCTCTATTCGTACCAATATACCCTTCTCTTACTGATACAAACTGAACATCAGCTAAAGTCCCATCTTGCTGAACCATTGTAGCAGACTTTAGATATAACTTACCATTCTCGGAATTGCTACTGCTCCTAATATTTCCTAAAATGGCTATTGCTATCACTAATTCATAGCTCTAAACCCTCCAGTAATTAATGCCTGTTCCAAACCAGCAACAGTATTTTTTCCCATTGCTACATGCTGAACAGCTTGGGCTATACTAGAAAATCCTGATCCAGGTAAATTATATACCGCCTTTAAAGTATTACTACTGTCAACGCTTGCATACACATTACCATTAATTATAAATCCTACTGACCTATATTGTTCTGGTCTATTTGCTCCCATACCTTGATTTACGACAATCATTTGTACGTCAGCCATTGTTCCGTCTGGCAAAGCAACCGTAGCTGATTTCAAGAAAAGTTTTCCCGCGTTAGCAGCGCTTTGTCCATCAAAACTTGAAGGGATTGTGATTCCTGGAAATAATGTACTAAGCTCAGCTGATGTTAATTCATGTGTTAAACCAGCATCTCTAAATGCGTACTGGCCTTTCATGTACATCTCACCTACTGCGGCTGTTGTCGTAAATCCATTTTGCCAATCACGAATAGTTCCAAGCATTGTATCAAGTGCACTACCACCACCTAAATACCAACTCAACGTTTTCTCGTTGCCACCATATGTTGCCAACCCATCTGTTACTTTATATTCCGTACCACTAGCAACATTGTATTCTTTTTCTTTTCCATCTAATTTTGTTACGATAAAATTTGTTCCATTTGGCACTTTATCCACAATTACCAATCTGTAAGACGGTGGATAATTATTTGGTGCAGAAGTAACAAGATTATCTAAACTTGCAGGCAACATACCTGTTTTTGCGTGATAAATCGTTATTGCACTATCAATAGTACGCATATCACTGACGATTTTACTTCCGCGTGCTTGCGCATTAAAACTTACTATTCGAGGAATTGCTACTGCGCTTAATATTCCCAGAATAGCTACTACTATTGTTATTTCAATTATTGTAAAACCAAATTTCTTTTTCACAATAATCACTCCTGCAAAACTTGACATTATACACAGATTGCTTTCTTTAGTATATTATATCTTTTTTTTAAAATTTTCGCAATTATTTCACAAAAAACTCCTATCTGAATATTCTCAGATAGGAGTTAATTTTTATTATTGGCGGAGAGGGTGGGATTCGAACCCACGGTGGCTGTTACACCACGCTAGTTTTCAAGACTAGAGCCTTAAACCAACTCGACCACCTCTCCGTAACGTTCATAATTATACTCTATAGCAAACGTTATGTCAATTATTCTTTTTTAAACACCAAGCACTGCGTTTGTAGCTTCAATAATTTCTTTTTCTAGAACTTCGCTTTTATTTTCACATTGTTCTAAAATATTTTTTGCTTCAACTGTAAAATTAGCATCTTTTATAGAGTTAAGATTAATTCTTACATTGTATGCAGATACTCTTAATGCAGCTCTTGCAAATAATGCTGCAGCGGCACCATCTGTAACTATGCTTGGATTACCTTTAGTTACAACTACTTTTGTTATTTCCATAATACCAACTGCTACTTTTGCAGTTTCTAATGGAATTGTAGCTGCTTTTTTGCAAGCTCTTTGAATAGCAGTAGTTCTCTCTTCTTTTTCACCTTCTGTATCTTTAGGTAGTCCATACGCAGACATAAAAAGAGAAAATGCTTCTGCATCTGCATCTGCTAAGAACAACATTTTTTCTTGATATTCTTTTGCAGTTTTCAATACTTCTTCCATTTCTTTTTGTACTTCTGCATACTTTTCTTTATTTACGGTAAGATTGGCAACCATTGCAGCAAGAGATGCTGCTAAAGCCCCTCCAACACCTGCTGCAGCTCCACCTCCTGGTGTTGCAGACTCAGAAAAAAGTTCATTCATAAAAATTGTTATCTCTTGATTTTTTATAGAACGGCTCATATTACACCTCATTACCTTTTATAAATTAGCTAAATATCTTTTACCTAAAACAACTGCTGCATATCCATCTACTGGCTCACCAGGAACACGTAATCCTTCAGGAAGTAATCGTTTTATCCCTGTAGGAGGATTCATTTTCCAATAGAGATTTCTCGCTTCTTCGGTACTATGTTTTTCTTCTACAACAATAATTTCTAAATTTGTCTTACTTGTCAAATCAGCTATTACATTTTTGCTGTTAGTTCCATTACCAATTACCAAAGTTTTAATTCCAGCAGAATCTATCTGCACTAACTCAGCAAGTTCCTTTGTAGGGACAACTTTAATAGTAATAACATCTCCATTAAAAGACATTATTGCTAATCCTGTTTTTTCACTTCCTGGATCAATTGCTATAAATTTCTTGTGCATTAACAAGTCTCTCCACATTAACTTTAATCATTACTGGTCCTGCGGTAGTAATAGGCCCTTTTGCATATGCTGAAACAACAATTCTTCCAGTCAAGCGTTTGATTCTCCTAATAGTTTCTACCATATCTGCTGCGTCAAAGGCACCCACACCACCTGTAAGTGGATCTGGCAATATACCACGGGCTACAGCAATTTTATTCACATCAGCTAAAAATTCCATGAATTCATCATCTTCATTTGTTTTAAGGGAATTTAAGTCTATGATTTTACGATACACTAATTCATTATCTTTAAAAATTAATTTGTTAGGGAAAGCTTCAACCCGGCAAATAGCTGTTTCTCCTGCAACAATATTCGCAACAGAACGAACCCTGATAAGCATATCTTCTTTGCTAGAACGCAATGCTTGAATAGTTGCTTCTTCCTCTTCTTGTGGCACCCAAATTGCACGAATATTATTAGGATTTTCTAGTCCCATTCGGTTAAACACAGCAATATTAGCACTATCTAAAACCCAAGCTAATCTGTTTTTTGCTTCATCTGAAGATTCCGTTCCATCAACAACACCAGAAAAAATAATTTCTCCAGTTCTATAAAGCACTTGCCCACCACGAACTATTGTAAGACCTTCTTGTAAAGTCGCTGCGCGTTTCTCTAAATTTTCGATTTCTCCATTTAAAGCATTTCTTGCTGCTTGTAATGTTGCAACTTGATTTTGGAAAGAACTTAATCGATTACTTACTTCTTCATAGCGTTCATTTGCTGTTGATAATTCCAGTTCCATAGTTTCTTTTTCTTTTTGAATTTCACTCAACCTATCATCTAACTGTTTTATTTCTAAGTTTCGCTTTTCGAGAGCTTGCTCAACCTGAGCTCGTTCAACACTGATAGAATTGATTTCATTTCTAAGTGTTTCCATACCAAACAGAGCTGTTCTTACACTAAGAGATGCTAGTGACAGAACTCCTATCGTAGCAGCAGCAACTAAAACACCAGTTAAAACTGTCAAAAGAGTTGAAGTATCTCTTGGTCTTAACCCAAAAACAGACACTTTCTTCTTGCCTATTTTGCTGCCTAGTTTATCTGCAATAACAGCTATTACGCCACCCATTACAGCTAAAACTAGTATTAATTTTACACCAAACATACTTCACCTCCTAACTTATGTATTTTCTATTAATAATTTTTTTGTTTTAATAAATAAATTCCTGCTGCAAAACAAACTATATTTGGTAACATTGCTGCTAGAAGCGGTGACAGCGTTCCACCTCTACCAACCCCAGAACAAAAGGCCATTATAGCATAATAAATAAATATTACAATAACACTTATACCAAACCCTATAGAAGAACTTGTTCTTTGTCTTTGTGTGCCTAAAGGAGCGCCAAGCATTGCAAAAAAGAAACTCGCCATAGGAATAGCAAAACGCATATACATTTCCGTTTCTGGCTGACTATATGGTTCTCCTTTTGCTTTTAGGATCTCTATATAACCTCGTAATTCACTAATTGTCATTTCTTCAATATTTTTTTGTTCCCACGAAACTTGCTTAGGTGTGTAATCTAAAGGCAAAATTTGCTCTTTAAAAAAGGCTTTATTGGTCACACCATTCGAGGAATCTACTTCATAAACATATCCGTTATACATATGCCATTTACCGCCGTCCCAAATAGCATATTCAGCTACTTGGATACGAGCAAGTTTACTATCTTCTAACTCTTCAATAGTTAATTCTTCCATACGACCTGTATTTTGATTAAATGATTTTGCATATGTAATTCTTTGAACATTATCTGAAAGACTTTTTATCACCACATGTTTTTGTGATGAAGGTGTAAGATTTCCTCGGATTTCTTCATTGAGTATTCTATTCGCCTCTGTTTTAGCGGCAGGAACAACTTTTTCTACCCAAACCACTGAAAAACAACTTACTAAAAAGCCTACTATTAATACTGGGGCAACTATTCTATAGTAACTCACCCCACCACTTTTCATAGCTACAATTTCACTATTACCAGACAGATTACCAAATGCCATAAGTGCTGCAAGCAATATAGCCATAGGGAAAGTGTAACTAACAACTTCTGGTAAACTATATAAAAACATTTTGGAAACTGTATATATAGAAGCTCCATATGTAGTAATGTATTGAGTTATCTTAAATAACATACTACTAGCAATAAAAATACTAGAAAAAGATGCAACCCCAAATATAAAAGGATATATCAATTCTGCAAGTATGTATTTATCTAATAAACGTAAACGCATTTATATCCTCCTATAAAACAAAGTCTTTGCCTAAATAATATTCTCTTGCAATCGGATCGTTAGCAATTTTATCCCGATCACCCTCTAATAACACTTCACCACTGGCAAGAATATAAGCTTTATCAACTATTTTTAATGTTTCTCTAACATTATGATCTGTGATAAGTATACCTATACCACGTTTTGCTAAATGGGCAATCATCCCTTGTATATCAGCAACAGCAATAGGATCAATCCCTGCAAATGGTTCATCTAATAAGATAAACGCTGGGTCTGTCGCTAAAGCTCGTGCAATTTCAACACGGCGTCTTTCACCGCCAGAAAGTGCTGTACCAAGACTATTTCTTATATGACCAATCTTAAATTCTTCAATTAAAGCATCTATCTTTGCTTGTTGTTCATCATCATTTAACTCTGTTGTTTCTAAAATAGCCTTTAGATTTTCTTCCACAGTCATTTTTCTAAAAATAGATGCTTCCTGTGGCAAGTAACCAATACCTTTAATTGCTCTATCGCACATAGGTAAATTTGTTATATCATCATCATCTAAAGTAATCATACCTTCGTCAGGTTTTTCAATACCAACTATCATATAAAAAGTTGTTGTTTTACCAGCTCCATTTGGTCCTAAAAGACCTACTATAGCACCTTGTTTTACTTCGATACTGACATCATTAACAACTTTTCTTTCATTATAAATTTTAACTAAACTTTTTGTCCTAATAACCACTATGCAACCTCCGTCTTCACCGCAGGTTTTTCACCAGCAACAGGTTGTTTTAGATTAGCAGAATCTTCAGGTTTAGGAATATAAACAATACGTACATTTCCTTCCGCCTCAGACTTACCACTTAAATTATTTAATCGTAATCTATTACCAGCAACACTATTACCATCTTGAGTAGCTTTCGCATTACCAATGAGTTCTATGTATCCAGTATTATTTGTTTCATAAACAGCTGTATCGGAGCTAGCTGTAAGATTTCTTGGAGGGCTACTAATATCAACACCACCTGTAGCATTCGCAAGGCCTGAATTAGAATTATAAGTAATTTTGCCTGCATTTAATACACTGCCATCAGTCATTGTTAAGCGAGCAGTACTTCCACTGGTCACCATCATTCCTGTAGCTTTATTATAATCTACTCTGTTTGAATTGAGAGTTTTATCGCCTTTAGTAAGAAAGGCATTTCCAACTGCCGACATTTCATTCTCGTTATGAACAATCAATTCATTGGAGGTTAATTTTTCATCTCCACGCACACTTTCAACTCCACCATATAAGTGCGCTGATTTATTTTTGCCATTAAAAGTAGCCTCTTTTGCAGTTGCAAGACCACCATCGTTACGAAGTTCCAAATTACCTTTAGCTGTTCCATCGCCAGTTTGCATATCATATTCGATTTCATCAGCTTTTACACTAAAAGGAGATTCATTTGCTAATGCAACACTGCACATTAACATAATGCTAACTATTAATAACATTATTTTTGTACATTTAAATTCTACCTTCATAGTTGCCTCCTTGTTCTACCATTGCATTACCCACTAATTTCACTTTTTCAATATTACCATCAGTGATTGCTTTATCACCTGTTGCAAGAACATCTTCACTTAATATTTTTACAGCACCTTCAGCAGTTATCACATTAGTGTTGCGATCCCAATAAATTTTTTCTGAAACTAGCTTACGTCCTGTTTTAGTTACCGCAGTAACACCATTTGAAAGTTCTATTGTATTGGTTGCGCCATATAAGGTGCCTCCTCCAGAGTCAACATCTATGATCTCACCATCTTTTAAATATATTTTACCCTTTATTCCTGTTACTACAATCTTATCGCCGATATATTCTGCTTCCTTTACATTGAAATCCCAAATTTTTTTCCCATTATCATCTTGTTGAATATTGGTATTAAGCACTTTCATGTTAACCTTCATTTCGTTATTTGTTACTTCAACTGGTTTTGCAATTTCACTGCCATAAAACAACCAAGCAAAAATACTTGCTGTTATTAATACGCCTGCAATTATCCAAGGCATTCCTTTTTTGAAATTCATTTTATGCCTCCTTTTCTTCAGTGTAAGGAGTATTCCAACGATGTTGGAACCAAATCCAATTATCTGGATATTCTTTAATAACTTCTTCTACTGCTTGAGTCATTTTTAAAGTTATATTATAGTCATCAGCTTTTTGATCGCCGGTATTTTCATAATAAATTGGATCTTTAACTATTGTTTGATGTCCGTATTTATCTTCTTTTCTTACAATAAAGATTGGTATTATTGGTGCATTGAATTTTCTTGCGAAATATGCAGGCCCATTAGGTGATGCTGCCATCTTTCCTAACAACGGATTCAAAATACCATCATATCCACCATCTTGATCTGCCACAAGACATCACATTCTACCTTTTTTCCTCGCCCTAGCACAACCCAGTCTGTCATATCTTCCCCTAGAACAAAGTTTTTCACCTTCAATTGATCTTAACTCGTTCACTATTT
>CAMTOO010000044.1 GCA_947074185.1 uncultured Negativicutes bacterium | reverse complement strand
GGTGCTCTTCCAATATAAAATAAAATTTTAGCATGAATATTTGTTTTTATAGAGAATATAAGCCATAGTGCCAAATTAAAATGCATTACATGGCTTGGGAACTATATTCTCGAATACGAAAATATTGAAAACCTTGATGTGGTGCGCAAATTAAAAGGGGGATTTTATTGTGAACAAACAAGAACTCATTGCTGTTGCAGCAGAAAAAGCAGGTTTAACTAAGAAAGACGTAGAAAAATCTTTAAAAGCTTTAGTAGAATCAATCGTTGCTGAAGTTGCTAAAAAAGGTAAAGTTCAATTGATCGGTTTCGGTACATTTGAAGCTCGTAATCGTAAAGCTAGTAAGAGACAAAACCACCAAAATAAACAGAGAACAGAAGTGGCTGCTCATAACGAGATAAACATAAAATGTAGTAAATAAGTAAAAGAAGAAGTAAACAATAAAATAGAAAAAAAAAAAGATAAAAAATAGCTTAAGTGATGATAAAATTTGTTACTTGTTTTTATCAACTTTATTAAGTTTACGAAAAAATTGTAATAAGATAGAAAAATTAAAGAAAATTGGAAGAAAAGGAGGAACTAGTAATGACGGAAAAAAAGAAACGAATTAAAAAAACAAGAAGTGATTTTCGTTGGTTATTAGTTGTCTTTGTAATTATCTTTTTAGCAGTAATTGGTAGGCAAGAATTCAAAATCTATCAAATAAGAAAAGAAATTGAATCTACACAATCACGCATTCAGGTATTGCAGAAAGAAAAAGAAGATCTTGAAGCAGAAACTAAACGCTTAAGCGATTTAAAATATATTGAAAAACTAGCACGTGAAGAACATAACATGGTAGGTAAAGGCGAAGTACCGTTGTTTATTGTTAAAGATAAAGAAGCAGTTAAAGAAGAAGAAAAAAAGCAATAAATCTTTAAAGATTTGTTATTGACCATAGGTCAAATAGGTTGTATAATAGCCTTGTATCATATATTTAAGGGGGATTTTTTACTCTATGTCAGTTGAAGTAGGTGCGATTCTTGAAGGCGAAATTACAGGGATTACCAATTTTGGTGCGTTTGTGCAATTGCCTGAAGGAAAAATAGGTTTAATTCACATTTCAGAAGTATCTAATGCATATGTAAAAGATGTAAAAGATTTTTTAAAAGAAAAAGATAAGGTAAAGGTTAAAGTTTTATCCGTTGATGCAAACGGAAAAATAGCGCTTTCTATGAAACAATTAGAAGAAGCGCCACCTGCACCAGTAAGACCAGCTAAACCAGTTATGAGAGATATTAAACCAGTATCTCGTCCAACAGAAGTTACGTTCGAAGATAAATTATCTAGATTCATGAAAGATAGTGATGATAGATTATTAGATTTAAAACGCAATACGGAATCAAAACGTGGTGGTCGTGGGGCTAGTCATGGTAGATAAGTCTTAACAGGACGCTTCTTTTGGAGTGTCCTTTTTGTTTTAAGAGGTAAGAAAATGAAAAATATAAATAAAAAAATGCAAGCAGAATTAAATAATCATTTGGAACTAGATAAAAAGTATCTAGTTGCTTGTAGTGGCGGCGCGGATTCAATGGCATTAGTTGACATAATGCTAAAAGCGGGCTATAAAATAGTTGTATGTCATGTTGAACATGGTTTGAGAGGTAAGGATGGCATTGCAGATGCTTTATTTGTTGAAAAATATTGCCGAAGCAATAAAATCAAATATTATATTGAAAGCGTAAATGTTTCAGCATTAGTGAAGAAAGAAAAATTATCTGTCGAAGAAGCGGCACGAAATTTGCGTTATGAAAGTTTACGAAATATAAAAGCAAAAGAAAAATGTGATTTCATTGTTACTGCACATCATAAAAATGATCAAGCAGAAACATTTCTTATAAGTTTATTGCGTGGCGCAGGTCGAGATGGACTTGGCGGTATGCTAGTAGTAAAAGAAGATATCATGCGTCCGTTTCTAGATATTGATTCAGAGGACCTAAAAGAATACTGTAAAGCCATGAAGCTTAATTGGTGCGAAGATGTTACTAATACTGATTTAAACTATACACGTAATAAAGTACGTCATCTATTGATACCGTTATTAGAAAAAGAATTTAATCCTAATATCGTAGATACGTTAGTACGAGAAAGTAAGATTTTACAACAAGAAGAAGAGTTTTTAAATTCTTTCGTTGAGGTGGAATTAAAAAAACATTTAAAAAAAGTTGGTCAAAGACATAAATATGCCTTAATTGATTGGTATACTCTACCTAAGTCTTTGCAGATGCGAAGCTTAAAAAATCAAATGCATATTTGCGATATTGAAGTTTCTTATAAACATTTAGAAGCTGTTTATAATTTGTGTGTGTCTAGAAAAAGTGGCAAAAAGATTGTTTTAGCAAAAGGCTGGGAAGCTTTATATGCTTATGACGAATTAGTTTTTAGAAAAGCAGCCAAGGAAACAAAAAAACCAAAGACAAAAAAACTACTTGAAGTGAATTATGCTTTAAAAGATTTGAGAGTTCCTATTGAGATTAAAACTAAAAAGTTCGCTTTAACTCTAAGGGCTGGCAAGGCAACAACACTTAAAGAAAATGAACATTTAGTATGTGCTATTGAATACGCAAAAAAATATGGTAATGGGTTTACAATTCGCACTCGCAGAGATGGAGACGTTTTTGTAGGAGCAAGCGATAGCCGTAAAAAGTTAAAAGCATACTTTATTGATAAAAAGATACCAATAGCTAAGCGAGAAGAATTTTTACTAATTGCAATTGCTGGTAATGTATTAGCTATTCCAGAGCTAGTAAATAATAAAGTTGAAATAGAAAATAAGATTTATATAATTATAAAAATAGAGAGGTTTGGTAGAAAATGATAAATCAAGATATCAAAGAAATTTTATTAACAGACGACCAAATAAGCAAAAGAGTAGCTGAGTTAGGTGAAGAAATCACAAAAGATTACGTAGGCAAAGATATCGTTATGGTAGTACTACTTAAAGGTGCAGCTTATTTCGCAACAGATTTAAGTCGTGCTATTGATAGTAATTTACGACTAGATTTCATGGTAGCATCTTCCTATGGTAATGGAACTCAAACAAGTGGTTGCGTTGTTGTTAGTTTAGATGTTAAAGAAAGTCTAGCTGGTAAGCACGTTATTCTAGTTGATGATATTATTGATACTGGAACTACATTTGCTACAATTATTAATTTGTTAAAATCACATAACCCTGCAAGCATAAAAACTGCTGCACTCTGTGACAAAGTAGAGCGTAGAATTAATGGTCTACAAGCAGATTATGTTGGTTTTACAATACCTGACAATTTCGTTGTTGGCTATGGATTAGATTATGCAGGAAACTATAGAAATCTTCCTTACATCGGCATCTTAAAACCAAGTGTATATGCACGTACATAATTTTTAATTGAATAAAATTGGTATATGTATTATAATTACAAGGTATATTTTTTAATAGTTGAAGGGAGGATTTAATCCTTGAATAAATTTTTTAAGAATGTGACTTTTTATCTATTAATAGTCATAGTCGCAATCTGGATGATTGATTACTACTCAGCAAGCAATGTAAAAACTAGCGAAATTAACTACAGTGCTTTCATGAAATACGTGCAACAAGATGAAGTTAAGCAAGTAACGATAGTAGAAAATATTATTACTGGTAAATTGAAAAATGGCAAAGACTTCTCTACAATAGCACCTAATGATCAATCCTTGATTCCTACATTGCGTGCTCGTGATATAGAAATTCAGGCAGAATTACCGCCTCAACCACCATGGTGGACTACATTGTTAAGCTCACTTTTACCAATACTTTTAATTGTTGGTATTTGGTTTATGATGATGCAACAAGGTGGCGGTAACAATCGAGTGATGAATTTTGGCAAAAGTAAAGCCAAAATGTATGATGACAAAAATAAAGTAACATTTAAAGATGTTGCTGGTGCTGATGAAGCAAAACAAGAATTAGAAGAAGTAGTTGGATTCTTAAAAAATCCAGAACACTACAATAAATTACAAGCAAAAATTCCTAAAGGTGTTTTACTTTATGGACCTCCAGGAACAGGTAAGACTCTATTGGCAAAAGCTGTTGCAGGTGAAGCCGGCGTACCTTTCTTTAGCATTTCAGGTTCAGATTTCGTTGAAATGTTTGTAGGTGTTGGTGCTTCTCGTGTACGTGATTTATTTGACCAAGCAAAGAAAAATGCTCCATGTATTATCTTTATCGATGAAATTGATGCCGTTGGTCGTCAACGTGGTGCAGGTCTTGGTGGTGGTCATGATGAACGTGAACAAACTTTAAATCAATTATTAGTTGAAATGGATGGTTTTGGTGCTAACGAAGGTATTATCATGATAGCAGCAACTAATAGACCAGATATTTTAGATCCAGCGTTATTACGCCCAGGTCGTTTTGATAGACAAATCGTTGTAGATCGTCCTGATATGGCAGGTCGCCTTGCTATTTTAGAAGTACATGCAAAAGGCAAACCAATTGCACCAGGTGTTGATTTCGGCGTTATTGCTAGACAAACAATAGGATTTACTGGAGCTGATTTAGGTAACTTGATTAACGAAGCTGCATTGTTATCTGCTCGTAAAAATGCGAGAAGCATTACAATGGATACTTTATCCGAAGCAGCAGAACGCGTTATGATGGGACCTGAACGTAAGAGTAGAGTTGTTAGTGATGATGAAAAACGCTTAACAGCATATCATGAAACAGGACATGCTCTTATTGGCTTAGTGCAAAAAACTAGATCTTCTGTTCAAAAAGTTACTATTGTACCACGTGGTGGTGCAGGTGGTTATACATTAAGTGTTCCTAATGAAGATAGAAACTATATCACAAAAACTGATATGATTAAGGAAATAGAAATGTTATTAGGCGGTCGAGTTGCGGAAGCACTTGTACTTAAAGATGTTTCTAGTGGTGCTAGTAGTGACTTACAACGCGCTACCGAAATAGCAAGACGTATGGTTTGTGAATATGGTATGAGTGATAAACTTGGTTCAATGACTTTTGGTCATCGCCAAGAACAAGTTTTCTTAGGTAGAGATATTGGTAGAGACCGTGATTATGGTGATGACGTAGCTGCAATTATTGATAGCGAAGTAAAACGTATCATGGATGAAGCTTACCAAGCTACTGAAAAACTTTTAGTTGATAACATGGATAAGTTGCACTTGATTGCTCAAACTCTGCTTGAACGCGAAACTTTAGATGCACAACAATTAGAAACTTTAATGACTGTTGGCGCATTACCTACTGTTGAAGATGAACAAGCTTTGATGGATGCAAGTGTTGATAAATTAGACCCTTCAGAAGATACTGGTATAACTCATGCTGCTACTGATTCTATGCAGCAAGTAAATCAAAATACTGAAGCACCTAATCAAGACAATCAACAAAATCAACAATAAAAATAAGGAACTACAGGCTTATAAAGGTCGCGTAGTTCCTTTTTTACTTGACTTTTGGTTAACCTAGTGCTAATCTATGGGTGACAAAAAGTTTGGAGGTAGTGTATATGCGTAAGCGCATTTTAGAGATATTAAGAAAAAATACATCTGAGGCAGTATCAGGAGAAGAAATTTCCAATATTCTTGGAGTTTCAAGAACTGCTATTTGGAAACATATACAAGCATTAAAAAACGAAGGCTATGAAATTGAGTCTGTTGCGAAAAAAGGATACGTTTTAAAAAGTGTTACTAATAAAATGCGTCCTGAAGAAATCGCTGCAAAACTCAAAAGCAAATACTTTGGTCATAAAGTTTATTATCTAGATAGTGTAAAATCAACTAATGAATTTGCAAAGACCATAGCAGGCGAAAATTTTGAGAATGGAACAATAGTAGTAGCTGAAGAACAAACAGGTGGTAAAGGAAGATTATCACGTGGTTGGTATTCACCACATAGTCATGGAATTTGGTTTTCAGTTATGCTCAAACCACCATTTTTACCACAAGAAGCATCTAAATGTACTTTGCTGGCAGCAGTAGCAGTTGTGAAAGCTATTAACAAATACAAAGGTGTAAATGCAGTAATTAAGTGGCCTAACGATATCTTGCTAAATGGTAAAAAATTAGTAGGCATACTTACAGAAATGAGTGCAGAGTTTGGAAAAATAAATTATGTAATCATTGGAACTGGTATTAATGTAAGCGTTCCTAAAGAAATACTTTCAGAAGAATTAAAACCACTAAGCGTTTCCATAGCAGATTGTGCTAAAGAAAAAATAGATCGGGTAGATTTATTAACAGACATTCTTAAAAATATGGAAGATTTATACGAAATAGCTATTAAAGATTCCTTTCAACCTATTTTAGAAGAATGGAAAAAATATACTAATACCTTAAATCAAGAGGTAAAAGTTTTAGCTCCAGACGAAACCTACTATGGTAAAGCTATAGATATTGATGAAGATGGCTTGTTGGTAGTAAAAAAAGAAGATGGTACAGTAGTTAAAGTATTAGCAGGAGATGTGTCCGTAAGACCGGCTACTGCTGAGGGAAGAAACTATCAATAAAATTTTGCTTGCGCCTTTTTTTACATTTGATATAATATAAAAGGCTTTTAACTTATACAAACAATTTAAGATATATATCTTAGGAGGAAGAATAATGTTATTGGTAATTGATGTTGGTAATACAAATATTGTAGCTGGTGTATATGATAAGAAAAAAATAAAAAAACAATGGAGATTTTCTACGGACAGATCTAAAACTGCCGATGAATTTGGAATTGTACTTAGCAGTATGTTTGAATACAGTAAAGTACCTATGGATACAATAACTGATATTATTATTTCTAGTGTTGTACCTCCAGTATTAGTTCCACTTTGCCATATGTGCGAAAGATATTTTGAAATTAAACCTATGGTTGTTGAACCAGGAATTAAAACAGATATCACATTACGTTATGAAAATCCTAAAGAAATTGGTGCAGATAGAATAGTTAATGCTGTAGCTGCATATGAAAAATATGCTTCTAAGAAGAAACCAATGATTATCGTTGACTTTGGTACAGCTACAACTTTCTGTGCTCTTATGCCAGAAGGCATTTACTTAGGTGGTGCAATTGCTCCTGGGATAGGCATCTCAACAGAAGCGTTATTCCAAAGAACAGCAAAATTACCACGTATTGAACTTCTCAAACCTAAAAAAGTTATTTCCACTAATACAGTAACAGCAATGCAAGCAGGTGCTATGTACGGCTTTATTGGACAAATGGAAGGCATAATTAAACATATGCGCAAAGAACTTGGTGGTGATGTTTTAGTTATTGCTACTGGTGGGTTTGCAAATACTATGGCAGCAGGTTCTAAATCTATTGATATAGTAGAACCATACTTAACGCTTGAAGGATTACGTATTCTTCATGAAAAGAATAAAAAATAGTTTAAAGCAATAAGCACGCTTAAGCGGGCTTTCTTACTATAAATAAAGAGAATGAGGAATTTATGAAGATTGGAAATAAGCAAGTAGACATTCCAATAGCATTAGCCCCGATGGCAGGCATTACGGATTTGCCATTTAGGTTAATCTGTCGTGAAATGGGTTGTGGTTTTACTATAACCGAGATGGTAAGCGCTAAAGGTTTGTTATATAAAAACAAAAAAACATTTGATATGTTGAGAATAGATGATGGGGAAAGACCAACTGCCCTACAACTTTTTGGATCCGTACCTGAAGAATTAGCCAGAGCAGCTAAGATTGTTGAAGAAACAGGAGCTGACATGGTTGATTTTAATATGGGTTGTCCGGTGCCAAAAATAGTAAATAATGGCGAAGGCTCAGCTCTCATGAAGAATCCTAGATTAGCATATGATATTTTAAAAGCAATGGTAGCTGCTGTAGATATACCAGTAACAGTTAAGTTTCGCGCAGGTTGGGATGATTCTCATAAAAATGCAGTGGAAATTGCAGAGCTAGCAGAAAAAGCTGGCATAGCTGCTGTGGCTGTTCATGGTAGAACAAGAGATCAGTTTTACGAGGGAAAAGCCGATTGGCATATTATAAAAGCTGTAAAAGAAGCAGTGAGTATACCTGTTTTTGGGAATGGTGATATATTTACTGTAGAAGATGGACTACGTATGTTTGAAGAAACAAAATGCGATGGACTAATGCTTGGGCGTGGCGCAGATGGTAATCCTTGGATATTTAGTCAGCTTAAAGCAACTTTTGAAGGAAAAGAAATAATTTTTCCGACTATTGAGGAAAGACTCTCGACTGCAAGACGACACCTAGTAATGCTTATTGAGCATAAGGGTGAGCGTATCGCTATAAAAGAGATGCGCAGACATATTTCAGCATATATAAAAGGGCTTCCTAACTCTGCTAGTTATAGAAGTAAATTCCATCAAGTAACTACTTTAAGTGAGTTTGATGAGTTACTAAATATATATAAAGAAGAACTAATTAATTTAGGTAAGTAAATTTAGTTGTTGTTAATTATTAAATGTGATAAAATTACATTTTAGAAATAGTTAATGAAGGTGTAAAATGGACAAGGCTTACGAAGAACTAGTAAATAAACACGTCATAAGTGTTAGCTTAGGATCATCTTTGCGTAATCATGAAGCGGAGATTGTTTTAGGTAAATATAAATTACTAGTTCAACGAATTGGAACTGATGGCGACAAGAAAAAATTAAAAGAATTAATAAATTTCTATGATGGGAAAATTGATGCAATCGGACTTGGCGGAACAGATTTATATTTGTATGCTGGGGATGAGAAATATACTTTTTCTGAATCAAAAGAGATGGTTTCTAATGCGAAGCACACTCCAGTAGTGGATGGTAGCGGAATCAAAAACTCTTTAGAACGTCAATTGATAATTAAGCTAAATGACGAAGGAATTATTGATTTTAAAAATAAGCAAGTTTTATTAGTCTGTGCCGTAGACAGATTTGGAATGGCAGAGGCACTAGAAACAACAGGTTGTAAACTTGTCTTAGGGGATTTCTTGTATGGTTTAAATGTTAACTATCCAATAAAGTCTACTAAAACGCTGAAACGATTTGCTAAGGTTTTAGGGCCTATAATTACTAGGTTACCTATTGAATGGTTTTACCCAATAGGTAAAGAGCAAGATAAAACAGTGGTACAATATCCACAATATTTTCAAAAAAGCGATGTTATTGCTGGTGATTTTCATTTAATTAAACGTTATATGCCAGATAATATGTCAGGAAAAATAATAATTACAAACACAGTAACTGAAGCTGACAGAAAAAAATTAATTACTGCTGGAGTGAAAATGTTAATAACAACAACTCCGCAGATAACTGGTCGTAGTTTCGGCACAAATGTTTTAGAAGCAATTTTAGTTGCAATAAAAGGCGGAACTACACAATTAGAATCTAAAGAATACGAAGAATTATTGAATGAATATAAAATAGAAGCGTCTATTGAGAGCTTTTAAGGAGACTTTTAACCAAAATGGAAAAATTTGCGTTCATGATACATCCTTTGTCTATAGCAGACATGACTCGTGTATCACCAGTTTTCAAATATATACCAGAAAAAATGATTGAGATGGCTTTAAAAGGGAAGACACCTTTTAAAGTTTCTCATATTACAGGCGTGAAAAGCCCATATGCAGAAGCAGAAGGCTGGTTTGTAGGTTGCCCGTTAACGGCAAAACAAATGGTGACCTTACCGGAAGAATATGTAGTTGATAAGATTATTGAAACTGGTAAGATAGCAGAAGAGTTAGGTGCAAAAATTTTAGGATTAGGTGCATTTACATCTATTGTAGGCGATGCAGGGATAACAGTTGCGAACAATTTAAATATTGCAGTTACTTCTGGAAATAGCTATACAGTTGCTACAGCAATTGAAGGTACGAAAGAAGCAGCCCGCATTATGGGTAAAAAGATAGAAGATTTAGAAATTGTTATTATTGGAGCAAGCGGATCTATTGGTGCAGCCTGCACAAAGATTTTAGCCAAAGAAGCTAAACATATCCATTTAGTAGCAAGACATTTAGAACCACTAGAAGAACTAGCGCAAGAGTTGCAAAAATGCTCTAGTGCAGTTTTTGAAGTTTCTAGTGATATAAAAAATAGCTTAAGAAATGCAGATGTTGTTCTTGCGGTAACTAGTGCAGTAGATTTCTTGGTAGATCCAGGAGATTTAAAATCAGGAGCTATAGTATGCGATGTTGCTAGACCAAGAAATGTATCTAAAGATGTAGCAACTAAACGTAATGATATATTAGTAATAGAAGGTGGCGTAATTCATGTCCCAGGAAATGTTGAATTTAATTTCAACTTTGGGTTCCCACCACAAACGTCTTATGCTTGTATGGCAGAAACAATGATACTTGCTTTAGAGCAAAAGTATGAAAATTTTTCTCTAGGACGAAATTTATCTATTACTCAAATAGAAGAAATCAGCGCTTTAGCACAAAAGCATGAATTTAGGTTAGCTGGATTTAGAAATTTTGAAAAAGCTATTACAGCTAAAGAAATTGAACTTATTCAGCAACATGTACATAGCTAATAAGTTTTTGCAGGTTGACAATGAAGGTCTAAAAAATTATAATTGACCTTATGAAATAAGAAGATATTTGATTTTAAAAGAATATAAATTTGATTTATTGGAGGAAGCAAAATGGCTAATAAGGAAACTATTTTAACAGCAGAAGGTTTAGCGAAGCTTGAGGAAGAATTAGAAAATCTTCGTACGGTTAAACGTATTGAGAATTCTGAACGTATTAAAGTAGCAATTTCACATGGTGATATTAGCGAAAACTCCGAGTATGATGATGCTAAAAATGAACAAGCATTTATTGAAGGTCGTATTTTAGAATTAGAACAAATGATCAATACGGCTACAATTATTGATGATAAAAGCAATAAGAAAAAAGGTGTAGTAGGATTAGGCTCTACTGTTACTATTGAAGATTTAGAACCAGAATTTAAAGAAGATAAAGTATTAGAATATACTATTGTTGGTACAACAGAAGCAGATCCATTTGCTCATCGTATTTCTAACGAATCACCATTAGGCGCAGCGATCTTAGGACAAAAAGTTAATACTGTTGTTTCTATTCGTACTCCAAGTGGAGATCATAACTACAAAATTGTAAAAGTAAAATAATTGATTTGAGGTAAAAATATGTCTGACGAAAAAAATGTTGTACAAGAGGAAATTGAAAAAGAGCCTCTTACTGAAAGTGAAATACATGAACAAATGCAAGTGCGCATTGACAAAATGAATCAAATTGCAGCAGCAGGGTGGAAACCATTTGGACGTAAGTTTGAATGGACTCATCGTGCTACTGATGTAGCTGATAATTTTGAAGTACTAGCAGCAGAAGAAGGTAAAGAAATTCAATTATGCGGTCGCGTTATGGCTATTCGTGGTCATGGCAAAACTTGTTTCTTAGATATGATGGATAAAACAGGTCGCATTCAGCTTTATGTTCGTAAAGACGCATTAGGTGAAGAAAACTATGCCATTATTAAAATGATGGACATTGGCGATATTGTTGGTGTAACTGGTACTGTATTTAAAACTCATATGGGTGAAATCTCTATTAAAGTTACGGCTTTAGAAGTTTTATCTAAATCATTACGCCCATTGCCAGAAAAATGGCATGGCTTAAAAGATGTTGAGTTACGTTACCGTCAACGCTATGTAGATCTAATTGTAAATCCAGAAGTGCGTGATGCCTTCATTAAACGTAGTCAAATTATTAGAAGTGTTAGAGAGATTCTCGACAATAGAGATTTCTTAGAAGTTGAAACACCTATCATGCATAGTATTGCAGGTGGTGCTGCAGCCCGTCCTTTCGTTACATATCATAATGCATTAGACATGCAATTATATATGCGTATTGCTCCAGAGCTTTATTTAAAACGCCTTGTTGTTGGTGGTATGGATAAAGTTTATGAACTAGGTCGCGTATTCCGTAATGAAGGTATTGATATTAAACATAATCCAGAATTTACTATTGTAGAAATTTATCAAGCTTTTGCTGATTACAAAGATATGATGGAACTTACTGAAACTATTGTTGCAGAAACAGCACAAAAAGTTTTAGGTACCATGAAGATTACTTATGAAGGACAAGAAATTGATTTGACTCCTCCATGGAATCGCATGACTATGATTGAAGCAGTAGCTAAATTTACAGGACAAGACTTTACTAATATTACTGACATAAATGAAGCAAGAAAAATGGCGAAAGCAATTAATGTTCCAGTAGAAGATTCTTATGGTGTAGGTAAAATCGTCAACGCGTGTTTTGAAGAACATGTTGAAGAAAAGCTTATTCAACCAACTTTTATTACAGGACATCCAAAAGAGATTTCTCCACTTGCAAAAAGCAGTGTAGCTGATCCAGAAATTACTGATCGTTTTGAAGGCTTCATCTATTCTCGTGAAATCTGTAATGGTTTCACAGAGTTAAATGATCCTATTGATCAAAAAGAACGTTTCCAAAAACAAGTTGAAGAAAGAGATGCTGGTGACGATGAAGCACATATGATGGATGAAGACTTCATTAATGCTTTAGAATATGGTTTACCACCAACTGCTGGTTTAGGTATAGGTATTGATCGCTTAGTAATGTTCTTGACAGATAGTTCTTCTATTCGTGATGTATTGTTCTTTCCACACATGCGTCATAAGTCTTAAAAGCTTATTTAAACCCAGGATTTTATCCTGGGTTTTTTTATTTGTAAAAAAACCTAAAAAAGTGTTGACATATAAATTACATGATGGTATTATATGAAAAGTCGCCGAAAGCGACAAAGTAAAAGTTGATTCAAATGCAGCTACAAGTAGTGTTTGAGAATATTATAAAAAAATAATAAAAAACTTTTAAAAAAAGTGTTGACATCTTTTTGAAAGGGTGTTATTATATGAAAGTCGTCAACAC
>CAMTOO010000043.1 GCA_947074185.1 uncultured Negativicutes bacterium | reverse complement strand
AAAAAAAAATAAGAAGGAAAGAGAAAGTATAATCATGAGTAAGAAAAATATAAAGATGAGTACAAAAAAAAACTAGATAAATATCAAGAAAAATAAAAAGTATTACAAGTAGAGGCTTTTCAAAAAGGTATCTCTACGATTGTTGCTTTCGAAGGTTGGGATGCAGGCGGCAAAGGCGGAGCAATTCGTCGTCTTACAGCACCATTAGATCCTGTAGGTTACGAAGTTACACCTGTTGCAGCACCAAATGCCGTAGAAAGAATGTTCCACTATTTATGGCGCTTCTGGGTGAAAGTTCCAGCAAGCGGTGAAATAGCAATCTTTGACCGTACTTGGTATGGCAGAGTAATGGTAGAACGAGTTGAAAAATTCACTCCAGATGAAGACTGGAGACGTGCTTATGATGAAATTAACGAAACCGAAGCTCAATGGGTAGCTGACAATGTAGTTGTTGTTAAGTTTTGGTTGCATATTGATAAAGATGAACAAGAAAGACGTTTCAAAGAACGTCAAGCTAACGAATACAAAACTTGGAAGATTACAGACGAAGATTGGCGTAATCGCGAAAAGTGGGACGAATATGAAAAAGCAGTTAATGAAATGCTTGCAAAAACAAGTACAGACTATGCTCCTTGGACAGTTGTAGAAGGAAATAGCAAAAACTTCGCACGCATTAAAGTTCTAAAAACAGTAATAGAAGCATTAGAAAAAAAGTTAGGTAAGTGAGGTAAAACTTGAGCTGGAGCATAAAAAATAAGTTAAAAGAAATATTGGCTAAAGAAGTTGGCACACAAATCTTTCCAAAAGGATTGCGTCATCCCGTGGCTTTCTTATACCCTAATACCTATAATTTAGGGATGAGTAACTTAGGGCTACACATTCTTTATCAAATGATTAACAAGCGTGAAGATAGCGCTTGCGAACGTTTCTTTTTGCCAGATAAAGCTACAGTTCAGGAACATATAAAAAGTAAAACACCTTTACTTAGTTTAGAAACACAGACAGTCTTAGCGGATTTTCCTGTAATATGCGTAATGATGTCATTTGAAATGGACTATACTAATTTTTTAAAGCTATTAAAACTTGGTCATATCAAGTTTGATGCAAAAGCAAGAGGAAATAAAGATCCCTTAGTAGTTATGGGTGGACCTTGCGCTACATTTAATCCAGAGCCTTTAGCAGAGTTTGTAGATGTTTTTGTTATAGGTGAAGGTGAAGAAACTTTAAATAATATCTTAGACGTGATTTATGACTGCGATAGCAAAGGTTTAAACCGCGAAGAAAAGCTTTTGGCTTTAGCTAATACAGCTGGGGTTTATGTACCTAAGTTTTATGATGCAAGTTATGATGAAGCAGGGGACTTTGTTAGCCTAAAAGCTAATGCAAAAGTTCCTGCAACAATTAAACGTCAATGGGTAAAAGATTTAGATGCGCATCCGCATGCTTCTGCTATTATTACTACAGAAACAGAATTTGAAAGTATGTACATTGTAGAAGTAGCAAGAGGTTGTGGCAGACATTGCAGGTTCTGCATGGCAGGATATTGCTTTAGAAAGCCTCGCAATCGCAAATTAGAAGCAATACTTAAGGATATAGAAAATCGCCCTGAAACCACTAAAAAAGTAGGTCTAATGGGAGCAGCAATTTCCGATTATCCTCAAATAAAAGAACTAACTAGAGAGCTTCTTGAAAAAGAAGTGCCTTTTACAGTTGCATCTCTAAGAGCAGATACTTTAGACCAAGAGCTAAGTGATGCTTTAGCAAAAAGTGGACAACGCACGATGACTATTGCACCAGAAGCTGGTAGCGAAAGAATGCGTGCAGCCATAAATAAAGGTATTACAGAAGAACATGTATATAACGCAATAGAGTATGCAGCAAAAAGCTCTATGCGTAATATAAAGCTTTACTATATGATTGGACTTCCTGGTGAAGAAGATGAAGATATTGAAGCAATGGCTGAGATGATTGTTAAAGTCAGAGCAAAAATGGATACAGAAGGCAATAAAGGAGAGTTAGTAATCTCTGTTAATGCTTTTGTGCCAAAACCTTTCACACCTTATCAATGGGAACCATTATGTAATGTAAAAGTATTAAAAAAACGTTTGAAAATCTTGTCTGACAAGCTTAAAAAAGAAAAACGCATAGTTTTTAATGCGGAATCTTTAAAAGAAACTGTAATCCAAGCTGTACTTGCTAGAGGAGAAAGAAGAATTGCTCCTATTTTAGCAAAAGCAGTGTTAGAAGATATGAGTATTAAAGACGCTTGGGATAATTCGAAATGTTCACTCCAGGAGTACGCTGAACGAGAATTAGATCAAGACAAAATGCTTCCTTGGGGGCATTTAGATGTAGGAGTTACTGAAAAATACCTCAAAACAGAGCTAATGAAATCACAAAAAGGAGAATTTTCTCCAATGTGTCAAGACGGTTGTAACCGTTGTGGAGTGTGTTCATGAATACTGAATGTCAAAATGATTTCAAAGTGACGTCACAAACAAAAATAAAAATTGGCTATTTTGAGCACCTAAAGGCTGCAGGCTTTATTAACGGATTCTCTTGTAGAGTTAATGGTAAAAGTGTACTCGTACCAGGGACATTAAATCTTGCTTTACATGTAGGAGATGACAAAAATTTTGTTTTAGAGAATAGAAAAGACTTTGCAGAAGTTTTAGGCATTGAGGCTGAAAAGATAACAACTGCAGAGCAAGTTCACGGTAGTGAAGTTGCGATAATTACAGAAGCGCTTATTGGTAGCGGTGCATTAGACTTTCAAAATACTATTAAAGGCACAGATGCATTAGTTACTAATATTCCAAATGTACCTTTAATGCTCTTTTACGCAGATTGCGTGCCTGTAGTATTTGCAGATCCTGTTAAGAAAGTGTGTGGTATTGCACATGCAGGTTGGCGCGGTACGGTAGCAGAAATTGCCGTTAAGACCGCTAAGGTAATGATTGAAAAGTTTGGTTGCAATCCAGAAGATATCCTCGCTGGAATAGGACCTTCCATAGGAGCTTGTTGTTATGAAGTAGATGACTTTGTAAGAGATCAAGCACCTAGCTATACACAGTTCTTTGAAGCAAAAGGTGAGGGCAAGTATTGGCTAGATTTGTGGGGCGTAAATAAAGCGCAATTACTTCAAGTAGGACTCAATGAAAGTAATATTGGACTTGCTAATATATGCACCAACGATAATCATGATTTATTTTGTTCTTACAGAGCAGAAGCTGGAAAGACTGGTCGTATGGGCGTTTGCGTGTCGATAAAATAAACTAATGTATAAATATCCATAAATATACATGCGTAAAACAAAGACATGTATAAACGGTATAAATATGCTTTTAGAAAAAATAATGTTAGGAGAATAACATTGCTTTTAGAAAATTTAAATCACGTTAAAAATAAAATAGCAGAAGCTTTAAGTAAGCGCACTGAACCTAAGGAGACAGGAGATACTGTTACTTTGGTTGCGGTAACAAAGAACCATGAAGCTCAAGTTATCACAGATATTCAAGCTTTAGGAGTAATGAATATTGGTGAAAATAGAGTTCAAGAAGCTAAACATAAGCAAGAAGATCTTGGGCATAATGGAACTTGGCACTTAATTGGGCATTTACAAACAAATAAAGTTAAACAAGCTGTGGAGCTTTTTGATATTATCGAATCAGTAGATAGCAGCAGACTTTTAGAAGCTATAAATACAGAAGCCGAGAAAAAAGATAAAGTGCAAGATATTCTCTTGCAGATAAATATAGCTGGAGAAGAGCAAAAGAGCGGCTTTAGCCCAGATGAATATGAAGAAATAAAAAATTCATTAGATGCTTTTAAAAGTATACGTATTCGTGGTATAATGGTTATTGCACCATTAACTCTTCAAGATGCAGAAGAAGCACGACCTATTTTTAAAGAGGCGTATCAGTATTTCTGCCAGCTTAAAGGGCTTCGTTCTCATATAGATTACTTATCTATGGGAATGAGTGGTGATTATCATATTGCAATTGAAGAGGGCGCTAATCTTGTAAGATTAGGAACAACCCTTTTTGGAGAAAGAGACTATTCTAAAAATTAATTAAGGAGTGTAAAAAAATGAGTAAAAAGTTTATCGATCGCATTACTGAAACTCTTGGTTTGTATGCAGAAGAAGATGAATTTCTAGACGAAGAATTAGAAGAAGAACCAGAACCTGTAAAAAAACCTACTCCAGTTAAAAAAGTTACACCTATTACAAAAGAAGTTGTTAAAGAAGAAGAACCAGAAAAGAAATCTTTGTTCTCTCGTAAAAAAGCAGCAACTCCTAGTAAAAAGACTGTAAATATGCCACTTACTAAGAAACAAGTTAAAGTTGTGGTTATTGAGCCAACAAACTTTGATGATTCCCAAAAAGTAGCAGATTATTTACGCAATAATCAACCGGTTGTTTTGAATTTTGAAGCTACTGATAAAGTTGTTAAAAAGAGAATGGTAGATTTCATTAGTGGTACTATCTATGCATTAGGTGGTAACTTAAAGAAAATCGGACCAAATATTTTAGTTTGTGCTCCTAAAAACGTAGATATCGATGCAGGGGGCAACTTCACAACTGATAAAGGATAGTGATAGTTATGGAAAAAACGAAAAAAATATCCGACAAAATCGCTTTTATAGGCGGAGGCATGATGGCAGAAGCAATCCTTAAAGGAATGCTTGCAGCAAAAATGGTAGATGGGAAAAATATTACTGTTGGCGAACCAAATGCAACAAGAAGAACATATTTAACTAAAACTTATGGCATTAAAGCTACTGCTGATAATAAAGTAGCTGTAAAAGATGCCAAGCTTGTGGTGCTTGCGATTAAACCACAAATGGTAGATAAAGTTATAGTTAAAACTCTAGTAGCTAGTATTGATGTTAAGGCTACTATTTTGTCTATTATGGGCTCAGTAGATTTAGCAAAATTACATAAAGTTTTACCAAAGTTTAGCATTGTAAGAGCAATGCCAAATACACCACTTGCAATCGGTTCTGGTATGACAGCTTTAGCACCAGATATTACCGTAACAGCAGCTATGCTTGAAAAAATCAAAAGCATCTTTGGCGCTTGCGGTGAAGTAGTAGTAGTAGACGAAAGTGCTATGGAAGCAATCACAGCAATTTCAGGTTGTGGACCAGGTTATGTATTTATGCTTATCGATGCTTTGGCAGATGCAGGCGTAAACGCAGGACTTCCACGTGACCTTGCTATTAAACTTGCTGCGCAAACTTTTGCAGGTAGCGGTAAGATGGTTATTGAAACAGGCCTACATCCAGCAGTGCTAAGAGATCAAGTAACATCACCAGGCGGTACAACAATTGCAGGACTACATGCTTTAGAAAAAGGTTCTGTGAGAGCAGCTATGTATAATGCAGTACAAGCAGTGCTTGCTCGCAGTGAAAAATTAAAAGGAAAATAGTGAATGGCAGATAGAGAAAAGATATTAAGATATTTTAAAGCTAGTGGCGATGATGAACTTGCTGCAAGACTTTTAGATATAGCAGAATTTGCTAAGAAAACTTCTCGTTATAAAGTAAGCGAATTTCTTGACCCTCATGGTTACAACGTAGCTGAAGTAATAGCTGCAAACTTTGATAATATCAAAGTAGAGGCAAACGGAGGCTTTAATGGGGCGGAAAGAAAAAGAGTAGCTTTTATTTCAGAAGAGTATCGCGGCACAGTAGACTTTGAACTAACCTGTTTTCTAGTAAAATGGGATAAACGCTATTATGAAATATCTCACCGAGATGTGCTAGGAGCGTTTATGGGAATAGGTTGCAAAAGAGAGATATTAGGTGATATAGTATTTGTACCTGATGGGGCTCAGTTTGTAGCAGATAGCTCCTTTGCTAACTTTATTCAAAGTAATTTAACAGGCATTGCTTCAGCAAATGTTTCTTTAGAAGAAATAGCAGAAAGCGATTTACTTGTTAAAGAAGAAAAAGTAAAAGTAATCAGCTCAACAGTAGCAACTCTTAGACTAGATGCTATTGCCGCAGCAGGTTATGGAATGTCACGCTCACGTATGGCAGATGAGATTAAAGGACAAAACGTAAAGATAAACTGGAAAGAGGCTAAAAATGGCGCCCAGTCAGTTAATGAAGGAGATGTAATTTCCTTTAGAGGTCGTGGACGAGTAGAAGTCGCAGAAATACGCGGAACTACTAAGAAGGGACGCACAGCAGTAACTTTAAAAAGGTATATATAAAATTTAAATATATTAGGGGGATTCAGACATGTTAACACCGTTAGATCTTAATAGTAAGACTTTTGCAAAAAGCTTCAGAGGTTATAATGCAGATGAAGTAAATGAATTTTTTGCAACAGTTGCAAAAGACTACGAAAGATTATATCAAGATAATGTAGAACTTAAAGATACTGTTGAAAGAGTAAGTGCTAAATTAGAATATTACCAACAAATGGAAGCTACTATGCAAAGCACTTTAGTAGTTGCACAAGAAACTGCAGACGAAGTAAAAAGAGCTACTGAGCAAAAAGCTAATATTCTTATTAACGAAACTACAGTAGAATGCAACAAACAAAAAGCAGAAGCAGAAGCATATGCTGCAAAACTTATTGCAGATGCACAAGCAGAAGCAGAACGTTTAAAAGCAGAAACAACTTCATCTACAGATCAATTACGTCTTGAAACAAATAACTATGTAGAAAATATCAAAGGTGAAACAAAAGCTTTTGTTGAAAAAATGCGTAGTACAGCAGAACTTGAAGTGGCAAAATTCAAAGTTACTAGTGAAGATGAAGGTAAGAAAGCCTTAGCAGAAGCACGTGAAGAAGCAGCTAATATATTAAACTCTGCACGTAAAGAAGCAACAAGTTCCCTAAGCTCTGCACGTGAAGAAGCAGCTAATGCAGTAAATGCAGCTCGCGAAGAAGCGGCTAGTTCCTTAAATGCAGCTCGCGAAGAAGCAGCTCAAACAGTTAATGCAGCACGTGAAGAAGTATCTAATATGCTTGAAAATGCTCGTGCTGAATCTAATAAAATTCTTGCAAGTGCAAGAGAGCAAGCTCATGACCTTGTTACAGATGCAGATAACCGTACTAGAAAAATGGTGTTTGAAGCAGAAAAACAAGCAGATATGGCTAAAAACATATATCAAGAACATGTTAAAAAAGCAGAAGCTCATCGTAGTCAAATGATGAATGTGATAGAATCACATTTAGATTTCTTAAAAAACTTCAAGCATGATGATAGTGATAAACCTGAATAAGGCGGATTAAAACATGATTATACTTGTAAGGCACGGTGAAGCAACACATCATACAGAACATTTAACTGGCGGTTGGACCAATTCAGCATTGACTGAAAAAGGTAAAGGCCAGTTACTTTCTGTTGCTAAAAAGCTCGCTAAAGACTTTCAAGGTAGAAACATTGAATATAGAATTCTTGCCAGTGATTTAGAGCGAGCAGCTGACTCTGCTGAAATCATAGCAAGAGTTTTAGGCAATGGTGTGCATGTGGAAAAAATGCAAGCGTTGCGTGAAAAAAATAATGGTAAAGCAGCAGGCCTTTTAGAAAGTGAAGCACGTAAACTTTACCAACAACCACCGACTTTGCGAGAAATTCATCATAGAAATTATCCTGAAGGAGAAACAAGAAAAGAATTTTTTGATCGTAATGTAAATGGGCTTAAAGCACTTGTAGATTGGGATAAAGAAAATCTTATTATTGTTGCTCACAAAGGAACGATTCAAAATATAATTTTCGCTTGGATGGGCTTAGACATTAAAACAGTAAATGATTTAGTGTTCTCAGTAGATATTCAACCAGCAAGCGTAACAGTGCTTGGAATTAACAAATGGCATGAACACGCCATCTTTAAACTTAACGATGTTACTTATAAAGATGAAACTACAGATTATGGCATTTTTGATTTCAAATATGGAAGTTAACTAATACTTGCATGCGAGTAGTAGCTATAGAGGTTTTTTAATTTTTTGGAGGTGTACATAAATTGGATTATGGCAAAACGCTAAATTTACCGGAAACAGAGTTTCCTATGCGCGCGGGATTACCGCAAAGAGAACCAGAATTCTTAAAGTTCTGGGAAGATAACAAAACTTATTGGAAGAAACAAGAAGCACACGCTGGAAGAACTAAATGGGTTCTTCATGATGGACCTCCTTATGCAAATGGTCGTATCCATATGGGTACTGCATTAAATAAAATTTTAAAAGACATTATTATTAAATATAAATACTTACAAGGTTTCGACACTCCTTATGTTCCAGGTTGGGATACTCATGGTATGCCAATTGAACATGCAGCGATTAACAACTTAGGTTTAAATCGTCACGAGTTAGATACTTTAGTATTACGTAAAGAATGTCATAACTACGCATTACAATGGATTGATGCACAAAGAACAGACTTCAAACGTTTAGGTGTACTTGGTGACTGGGAAAATCCATATATCACTTTAAATCACGCGTATGAAGCAGAACAAATTAAAGTATTTGGAGAAATGGCTAAAAAAGGCTATATCTACAAAGGCTTAAAAGCTGTATATTGGTGCCCAAGTTGCGAAACAGCACTAGCAGAAGCAGAAATTGAATACGGTGAACAAAAATCACCAGCAATATTCGTTAAATTCCCACTTGTAAAAGATAATGGCATGCTTCCTGAAGCAGCAAAAGGGAAAAATGCATACATTGTTATTTGGACAACTACACCATGGACTCTTCCTGCAAACGTAGCAGTAGCACTTCACGCAGATTATGAATATGCATGGGTAGAGTGTGATGGCGAAATTCTTTTCATGGCAAAAGATATGCTTGAAGCAGTAGGAAAAACTTGTGATAAAGATTTAAGTAATATTATTGGTACTTGCAAAGGTAAAGACATGGAATTTGCTGAATGCAAGCATCCATTTGAAACTATCGATCGCATTTCTCAAGTAGTTTTAGCAGACTATGTAACACTAGAAGCAGGTTCTGGTTGCGTACATACAGCTCCTGGACATGGTCAAGAAGACTTTGAGACTGGTATGAGATACAAATTACCTGTAATCTCTCCAGTAGATAAAGCTGGTAAACTTACTAAAGAAGCAGCACAATTTGAAGGAATGTTTGTATTCGATGCTAATATTCCTATTTTGAAATATTTAATCGAAACAGGTAGATTACTTGGTAAAGAAAATATCCGTCACCAATATGCACATTGCTGGCGTTGTAAAAACCCAATCATTTATCGTGCAACAGAACAATGGTTTGCATCTGTAGATGGCTTTAGAGATGCAGCATTACACGCAATTGCAAATGATGTACAATGGATTCCAACTTGGGGTGAATCACGTATCCATAACATGGTAGCAGATCGCCACGACTGGTGTATCTCTCGCCAAAGAGTATGGGGCGTGCCAATTCCGATTTTCTATTGCGCAGATTGCGGCGAGTACCTTGTAAACGATGAAACTATTAACGCAGTATCAGCACTTTTTGCAAAAGAAGGTTCAGACGCTTGGTGGGCTCACGAAGCAGAAGAAATTCTACCAGCTGGTACAAAATGTCCTAAATGCGGACATGAACACTTCACTAAAGAAAGTGATATCATGGACGTTTGGTTCGATAGCGGTTCTTCTCATATGGCAGTATGCAAAGAAAGACCAGAACTTGCTTGGCCAGCAGATATGTACTTAGAAGGTAGTGATCAACATAGAGGTTGGTTCCAATCCTCACTCTTAACATCTGTAGCAGTAACTGGTAAAGCACCATATAAATCAGTATTGACACATGGTTACGTAGTAGATGGGGAAGGACGTAAAATGTCTAAGTCCGTAGGCAACACAGTAGCGCCGCAAGACGTTATTGCAGAATACGGCGCAGACGTAGTTCGTCTCTGGGCTGCATCTAGTGATTACAAAGCAGATATTAGAATTTCTAAAGAAATCTTAAAACAATTGTCTGAAGTATATCGTAAAATCCGTAATACAATTCGTTATATTTTAGGTAATACTAACGACTTTAATTACGAAACAGATAAAGTACCATTTGCAGAAATGGAAGAGTTAGATAAATGGGCATTGATGCACATGCAACTTCTCAAACAAAAAGTAGAAGCAGCATACGATGCATACGATTTCCACGTACTCTATCACGCAATCCATAACTTCTGCACAGTAGAAATGAGTAGCTTCTATCTTGATATTATTAAAGATAGATTATATTCCAATAAAGTAGATGCAAAAGTTCGTCGCAGTGCGCAAACAGCAATGCATGAAATACTTTTAGACTTAGTAGTAATGCTTTCCCCAGTGTTAAGCTTCACTATGGAAGAAGTATGGCAGTTCATGAAAAAACCTGCTAATGCACCAGAAAGCGTACAAATGATGGAATGGCCAAAAGCTAAACTTGAATATGTAGACGAAGCACTCGAAACTAAATGGGATAACTTCATTGAAATTAGAAGTGAAATTACAAAAGTTTTAGAAGGTGCACGCCGTGAAAAAACTATTGGTAACTCCTTAGATGCAAAAGTAGAACTTTATGCAACAGGAGAAGCACTTGCAATCTTAAAATCTGTTGAAGATCAATTGGCAACACTCTTAATCGTATCTGAAGCAAAACTTATCGAAGTGCATGCAGATGCTATTAACGAAGATAAATGCTGGAGAATGGCAGAAATTATTAAAGGTGCAATAGAACCACAAGCAACAACAAGAGAAGATCTTAAAGTAGCAGTATCACCAGCAAGTGGTGAAAAATGTGAACGTTGCTGGATCTATAGCGACACAGTAGGTAAAGATGCTGATCATCCAACCTTATGTGCACGCTGTGCAGCAGTAATGAAAGGTTAATAAAATAAAGTAAGCCTCCACGATTGTGGAGGCTTTTTTGTATGTGATAATTATGTTATTATTCCTTGTTTAAAATGCTTTCTAGTTTTTTCGCCATTCTAGTCACTAATGGAACTACTAATGCATTTCCCATAATAAAATATCTAGCTTTTTCTGGCATACCAGTATTTGTCCAGTTGTCATCAAAGCCTTGAATCCGTTCAGCTTCAACTGGTGTTAAGTAGCGAAGTTTTTTAGTTTTAAGATCTTTGATAACATGTGTACTTCTGTTGAGAGAAGACTCTGATGTTAACATTGTTCTTGCAGGCAAGTCTGTTGGATCAGGAAAAGCTATAGAACCTTCGGAAAACGTGTATTTATGACCATCTTTACTAGTTCGGGATATTCTTTTTGATCCTTTTAAAAATTCGAAACGGTCTTTCGCTTCTTTACTTAAATAGTATTTTTTATCTACTTTCTTTTCTAGAATATCTTGTAATAGAATAGCATCTTCTAAAATAGGAATTGTTTTAGCTGTATAAACTTTACCTTTTTTCATATATCCTGAGTTTTTAAAATCGAACGAAAAACTTGTAGATATGTCATGAATGTTTTTATATTGGAGGGTAGTTTCATCTATTTTAACATCTTTTTCTACAGGAAATGATTTAGCAAAAAAGCCTGTTTTAGTTAATAGTTTTTCAGGAGTAGCTTTTATGTTTTTACTATATTTTGTAGTGCTTTTATACGCAAAAATAAAAATACGTCTTCTGCGTTGGGCAGTGCCATATTCGGCAGCATTTATTACTCGCCATTCAACAGAATAGTTTAAGTCATTAAAACATGCTAACATTACACCAAAATCACGTCCGCGTTGACTCGCAGGAGATTTCAATAAGCGATCAACATTTTCTAATAAAACAAAAGGACTTTTTTTGGTCTCTAAAATATCTCTTATTTGCCACCAAAGAACGCCTTTTTTTCCATCGATACCATTGCTTCCAGGAAGTGGTCTAGCAACAGAATAATCTTGGCAAGGAAATCCGCCAACAAGTAGGTTGTGGCTAGGGATTTTCTTTTTAGGAACAGTAGAAATATCTATTCCTGTATATTCATCTATATCTCCCCAATGGGAAACATAGCATTTGTGAGCCCATTGATTAGTTTTGTTTGGCTCCCATTGTGAAAACCAAACAGTTTTCCAATTAGAAGATGCTTTTTCAAGACCTAATCTAAATCCACCAACACCAGCGAACAACTCGCATACAGTCTTTTTCATATGGTTATTACCTTTCGATTTATCTTAATGATAATTGTTTCTTTTAATTGAAGCATGATATAATTATACATCAATATCGTTAAAAGATCAAGAAAAATGTTGATAAAATTTTGGAGGGAATATGACTAAAGTAGTTTATGAGACAAAAGAAGAGATTTTGATTAAGGGAAAAGAAGCTATAGGTATACCTTTAAAAGAAATAGATAAGACTGGGAGGCTTAAAACTGGTAAAGGTGCTATAGGAACAGTTATTGAGGAATCTTGGTTTGAATACAAAGTAAATAGTAAATCTGCACCTGATTTTGAAGAGGCTGGTGTAGAATTAAAAGTAATTCCATATATTAAAGCTAAGCACGGATTAAAAGCGAAGGAAAGAGTTGTTTGTAATATTATCAACTATATGGAAGAATATAAATATACTTTCTCTACTAGCAGTTTTTGGAAAAAATGCGAAACTATTTTATTTATGGCCTATGAGCATAGAACTGAGATTAGCAAAGAGGAATATTGCATTAGTGCTGTTGAACTTTTTAATTTTCATATAGATGATTTGAAAATTATAGAAAAAGACTGGGAAAATATCGTAAATAAAATCCGTCAAGGGAAAGAACATAAAATAACTGAAGGTGATAAACATTATTTAGGTGACTGTAATAAAGTCGAACAGGATACAACTATTAGACAACAGCCTTTTTCTTGTAGTAAAGCTAAATATAGAGCTTTATCTGTGAAAGAGTCTTATATTAAGTATGATAAAATCAATTCTATATTGTCAGTTGTACAAGATGAAAAAATATAAAATATATTTATTAATTAA
>CAMTOO010000042.1 GCA_947074185.1 uncultured Negativicutes bacterium | reverse complement strand
TGATTTAATAAAAAAAGTAAAAGTTTTAGAAAAAGAGTTAGAATCTTTAAAAAGTGAAAGTTAGGTGTAGGATTAGTGATTGCTTATTATGCAATGAAAATTATAAGTAAAATATTTTGCATATTACCATTATCAGTAGCTTTATTTATTGGAAAAGTTCTAGGCAAAATAGCTGTATTAGCAACTCCTAAATGGCGTCTTGATATGGCAGCAGGTAATATTGCTGAGTGTTTAGGCACATCACCAGAAGAATCTCAAATAATTGCTGAAAAAAGTATGGAAAAATTTGGGCGATTAATAGTTGAAGTTTTGAGGTTTCCTAAGCTTAACTCTAGTAATATTGATGAAATAGTTGCTGTTGAAGGCTTGGAATATTTGGAACAAGCATATAATCAGCACAAAGGTGTTATAATGACTACTGGTCATTTTGGCAATTGGGAACTTTTAGGTGCAACCGTTGCATTACATGGGTATCCAATGCTCTCTATTGCACGTAAACAAAATAATGGTGCAATGGATAGATTTATTAATGAATATCGAGAAATGGTTGGACAAAAAGTAGCTTATAATCGAGGCGGTAATGAAATATTAGCTATTAGTAGAATGTTAAAGGAAAAGAATCTATTAGGAATTATTTTTGACCAAGATACTAATGATGTTGGCGTTAAAATTAAATTATTTGGCAAGGATGTAATTACCCCAGCAGGACCTGCAATTTTGTCAAGAATGTACGGTTCTCCTATTTTACCTATTTTCATGCATTATCATGAAAATGGAGAAGCTATTGCAAAAATTTATCCGCCAATTTATACTGAAAAGAGTAAAGATAAAGATAAAGACATATATGATGCTACAGAAAAACTTATAGCTATATTAGAAAATGAGATTAGAAGTAATCCGTATATGTGGTTTTGGGTTCATGATAGATGGAAAGATGGCAAGGCGCGGTTTAAAAAGTAATATTGCCAAAAAAAGGAGGTAACGTATGTCGAAGCAAATAACGTTATCGCAAGAGATTAGTTGTAAGGGTGTAGGCTTACATTCAGGTAAAGAGGTAGAAATAGTGTTTTCTCCTGGAGACGTGAATACAGGTATAGTTTTCGTACGTTCTGATTTGGAAAACAAGCCAGAAATTCGTGCTATTGCAGAAAATGTTACATCAACAGTTAGAGCAACAACTTTAAGTGAAAATGATGCAGAAGTATTTACAGTAGAACATCTTTTAGCAGCGTTATCGATGCTAGGGATTGATAATTGTAGAATTAGCATGTCTTCACCAGAGCCACCAGTAGCAGGTGGAAGCGCAATAGAGTTTTGCGATATACTTCTTAAAGCTGGTCGTATAGAACAAGCTGAAGAAAAGAAAGTATATAGTGTTGATAAAGCGTTTTCTGTTTATGATGGAGATAAATATATAGTTGTTTTACCTTATGATGGATTTAGAGTTTCTTTTACATCAATAAATGACCATCCGATGCTTGGGACACAATTTTTTGATATAGAGCTTACAGAAGAAAACTTTTTGAAAGAAATTGCAGAAGCTAAAACCGTAGCATTTGTGGATGAAATAGAACAAATGAAAAAAATGGGTTTAGGACTAGGTGGAAACTTAGAAAATGTGGTAGTTTTTGATAAGGATAAGATTTTATCAAAGGTTAGATTTGAAAATGAATTAATTAGGCATAAAATTTTAGATGTAGTAGGAGATTTTTATCTTTTAGGACATCTAAAATGCCATATTATAGCAGTAAAAACTGGACATGCTTATAATTCGCAAATAGCAAAACAAATTCAAAAGTATAGAAATGGAGAGATTTAAATGGCTATCGTATTAGATATTAATGAAATTAAGAAGATATTACCACACCGTTACCCAATGCTTTTGGTTGATCGTATTTTGGATATTGATCCTATGAAAATGGCGATTGGTATCAAAAATGTAACAGCAAATGAAGTTCAATTTTTAGGACATTTCCCTAATGAACCAATTATGCCTGGTGTACTTTTGATTGAAGCTATGGCACAAGTTGGTGGTGTAGCAATGCTTTACCCAGAGGAAAATAGAGGTAAGATTGCTGTTTTTGGGAAAATAGATAATGTTCGTTTCCGCAAACAAGTAGTGCCTGGTGATCAAGTAGTAACAACAGCAGTTGTTACTAAAACAAAAGGCAATATGGGAACAATTCATTGTGAAGGCAAAGTTGATGGAGTGGTAGTGGCTGAATGTGACTGCTTCTTTGCTATAATGCCACGCAAAGAAGAAAATGTTATCTAGGGATTAAAGCAAGGGGGATTAGAAAATGAGTTTAGGAATTACGCCTTTACAAAAAATACATGAAACAGCGATTATTGATCCAACGGCGATAATCGGAAAGAACGTTGAAATCGGGCCATATGCTGTTATAGGTGCAGAAGTTACAATAGGTGATGGTTGTGTGGTTGGGGCACATGCTGTTATTCATAAATGGACTACTGTAGGAAAAGATTGTAAATTTTTCCCAGGCTGTTCTATTGGTGCTGATCCGCAAGATTTGAAATTCTCTGACGAAAAAACTTTCACTGTAATCGGTGATAATTGTACTTTTCGTGAGTGTGTTACTGTAAATAGAGCAACTGGCGAAGGTAATGAAACTAGAATTGGCAATGGATTATTGATGATGGCTTATACACATATAGCTCATAATTGTATTGTTGGAAATAATGTTATTATGTCTAATGTAGCAACTTTAGCAGGACATGTTGTTGTAGAAGATAGAGCTGTTATTGGTGGGTTAACTGCTGTACATCAATTCTGTAAAATCGGAAGAAATGCTATGGTTGGTGGAATGGCGCGTGTTGCGCAAGATGTACCACCTTTCATGATTGTTTCTGGAGATCCATCTTTCGTGTCTGGATTAAATAGCGTGGGCTTAGCACGTGCTGGTATTGAGCCTGAAGTTCGTAGTGAACTAAAAAAAGCATTTCGCATTTTATATCGTTCAGGCTTACCTCTACAAGAAGCTATTGATACCATGGAACAAGATCTTGTTAGTAGCGAACCAGTAGAACATTTGATGCGTTTCTTACGTAATGTTGAACGCGGAATTATTAGAACACGTAAAAATTAAGGCGGTGGCTTCATGAAAACACTTGGATTAATTTCTGGAGTAGGTCATCTTCCTGTTGATGTTGCCAAAGCAGCAAAAAGCTTAGGATATAGGGTTGTAGCTGTTGCAGTTGTACCTGAAACAGATCCTGAACTTCCGGAACAAGTGGATGTTTTTTATGATATTCATGTAGGAAAAGTGGGAAAAATCATTGAAACATTAAAAAAAGAAAATGTTAATTTTGTTACTATGATTGGTAAAGTAACAAAAGAAGTTTTATATAAAGCTGGAAGAATAGTTCCTGATTTAAGGACAATAAAAATATTAGCATCTCTACCAGATAGAAAAGATGATACTATTATGATGGCGCTAGTAAAGGAACTAGAAGGCGAAGGTTTTGTAGTTATGGATCAAACAGAACTTATTACACCTTTATTGCCAAAAGCTGGTGTTATCACCACAAAGAGGCAGCCTACAGCTGATGAACTAGCAGATATGGAATTTGGCTTTGAAATGGCAAAAGAAATAGGCCGTTTAGATATAGGACAAACTGTTGTTGTTAAAAACAGAGCTCTTATGGCTGTAGAAGCTATTGAGGGAACAGATGCTTGTATTTTGCGTGGTGGTTTTTTAGGTCAAGGCGGGGTTATTGTAGCAAAAACTGCAAAACCAGCACAAGATAATCGTTTTGATATGCCGAGTGTGGGCACTGCAACTTTGAAAACCATGATAGCAGCAGGCGCTACAGGGTTAGTTATAGAAGCCGAAAGAACTTTACTGGTAGATAGAGAAAATGCAATAAAAATGGCAGAAGAAAATGATATTGTAATAGTGGCAAAATAAAATAATTAAAACTGAAAAAAAATAGAGTAAACACGTGTGTTTACTCTATTTTTGTGTTATAATATAATGTGACAGTTTATGTGTAAAAACATCAAAGGATTAGGTATATGACAAAGATTTTAATTTCTGCTGGTGAAGTATCTGGAGATCTCCATGCAGCCTCAGTAACAAAAGCAATAAAAGAACTAGAACCATCCGCCGAAGTGTTTGGTATGGGTGGCGATGCTTTGCGTGCTGCAGGCGGTGAAGTTTTATTTGATATAAAAGATCATGGTGTAATGGGATTTGTAGAAGTTGTAAAAAAATTGCCGGCTATTTATAAGTTGCGCAGTGATTTTGCTAAAGTAATGGATGAACGCAAACCTGATTGTTTGTTAATAGTAGATTATCCAGGTTTTAATATGCGATTAGCAAAAGTGGCTCAAGAAAAAAATATTCCTGTAGTATCTTATATTGCACCTTCTGCTTGGGCTTGGCATAAAAGCAGAGCAAAAACTATGGCGAAATTAGCTACGAAAATAGCATCTATTTTTCCTTTTGAATATGATGTGTACAAAGAAGCAGGTGCAGATATTGAATTTGTAGGACATCCTTTGATTGATATTGTAAAGCCTAGCATGTCTAAAGAAGCTGCTTGTGAAAAATTTGGTAAAAAATCTGGCGACATATTGATTTTATTATTGCCAGGTAGTCGAAAAATGGAAATAGAGCGATTATTGCCAACAATTTTGCAGGGCGCAAAACTTATTCAAGCTAAAATACCTAATGTTAAGTTTATTATGCCTAGAGCATCTTCTATTTCTAAAGAAGTACTAGAGGCTAAAATTAAAGAAGTAGGAATAGAGGTTAAAATTACTGAAGGTGACAATTATGATGTTATGAGCATTGCTGATTTAGCACTTGCTACTAGCGGAACAGTTACTTTAGAGGCAGCATTATGTGGCCTTGGCTCAGTTATTTTATATAAATCATCAGCAATATCTTTTACTATTGCTAAACACGTTGTTAATATTCCTAATATTGGTTTGCCTAACATAGTTGCAGGTAGAAAAATATTACCAGAATTACTACAAGATGATTGTACTCCTGAAGTTATTGCAAAAGAAGCGGTTCAATTATTACAAAAAGATTGTTTTGCAAAAATGCAAGAAGATTTGAAAGAAGTAAAAGCAAAACTTGGTGAAGCAGGTGCAGTAAAAAGGGTTGCTGAATTAGTGCTTCGAGTTGCTAATAATAAATAATAAAAACGAGGATAAAAGATGACGCTATATTTAAGGATTTTAAAATATATCCAACCATATAAATATACACTTGTCATGGCACTTGTATGTACAGTGTTTGCGGCAGCCGGGAATTTATATATACCGTGGATAATTAAAGACATGGTAGACCAAGTTCTAGCAGATAAAAATGAAGGGATGCTGAACTTAATTGCTTTTGGTATCATAGCAATTTTTGCAGCTAGAGGATTATTTTTCTTTGGTCAAAATTACTTAATGAGTTATGTTGGTCAACATGTGGTAATTGATATTCGTGGAGAAGTATTTAAAAAATTACAACGTTTGCCAATGTCTTTTTATGATAAAAACAAAACTGGTACTATTATGAGTTATGTAACAAATGATGTTAGCGCGTTGCAAGCTGCAATGGTTGAAAATACTATTGAACTAGTTACAGAAGGGTTTATTCTTTTAGGTTCTATTTGTGCAATGGTGTACTTAGATTGGAAATTAACATTATTTACATTTTGTACCTTCCCAATAGTACTTTGGTTTATGAGATTTTTTGGTAAGAAAATCCGTCGCTCAGGTGGAGAAATCCAAGAAGCAACAGCAGATATAACATCTGTTTTACAAGAAACTATTTCTTCTGCTAGAGTTATCAAATCTTTCGTAAGAGAAGGATATGAAGTTAGCAGATTTGAAAAAGAAAATATGACTAATTTTAATGCAAATATGCGTAATGCAAAATATATGGCTACATTAACTCCTTGTATTGAATTTGTAGCAGCAATAGGTGTTACTTTAATTTTATGGTATGGCGGACATAATGTTATTTCAGGATATATAACAGCCGGTTCCTTGATTGCGTTCTTAGTATATGCTGTTAATATTTCAAATCCTATTAAGCGTTTAACAAGATCTATGGGTAATATTCAAAAAGCATTGGCAGCAGGTCAGCGCGTATTTGATGTACTAGATTTGCCAGAAGAAATCGAAGAACTTCCAAATGCGCAAATTTTACCTCAAGTTAATGGCAACGTAGAATTTAAAGCTGTTACCTTTGGTTACAATGCAGAAAGCCCAATCTTAAAAAATATAAACTTTTCCATCAATCCAGGTCAGGTAGTTGCTTTAGTAGGACCTTCTGGCGCTGGTAAATCAACAATAGCGAGCTTACTACCTCGTTTCTATGATGTTAATCAAGGTGAAATAAATATTGACGGAATTAATGTTCGTGATGTTACTCTAGATTCTTTAAGAGAACAAGTTGGTATTGTTCCGCAAGAGACAATGCTATTTAACGGCACAGTTTATGATAATATCCTCTATGGTAGATTAGATGCTACAAAAGAAGAATTAGAAGAAGCTGCTAAAGCAGCAAATGCCCATGACTTTATTATTGGCTTAGCTGATGGATATATGACTATGTTAGGTGATAGAGGTGTTAATCTTTCCGGTGGTCAAAGACAGCGTATAGCTATAGCTAGGGCAATATTAAAAAATCCTCGTATTTTAATCTTGGATGAAGCAACATCTGCACTGGATACTGAAAGTGAACGTGTAGTACAAGATGCATTAGATAGATTAATGGTAGGGCGTACATCTTTTGTTATTGCTCACCGTTTATCAACTATAAAACAAGCAGATAGAATTTTAGTTTTAGAAAATGGTAGTGTTGTTGAAGATGGCACTCATGATCAATTATTAGCAGCTGAAGGTTTGTATGCAAACCTTTATCAAATACAGTATCGCAGTAGCGAAACAAAATGAGGTTAACAAATGTATATAATTTATAATATTTTGGCGACAATAGTATTTATATTTTTTGTCATACCATATTATCTTTATCGATTAGTGTGTGAAAAAGGTTTTGGCACGCGATTTAGACAGAGTATGGGTTTCTTTCATGACGAAGAAATTGCCAAAGTAGCACAACAAAATTGTATTTGGATACATGGGGCATCCGTTGGTGAAATTGTAGCAACAAGCCCATTAGTTAAAGAAATGAAACAAGAAATTCCTGAAAGGAAAGTCTTGGTGTCTGCGTTTACTGTTGGTGGTTATAATATGGCGAAGCAAATTATTCCAGAAGCAGATGCTATTATTTACTTCCCGCTAGATATGCCTTTAGTAGCAGAATCTATCGTTAGACGTATTAAACCAGGTGTGTTTTTACCAGTTGAAACAGAGTTATGGCCAAACTTCTTACGGGCTATCAGAGAAAGAAATATTCCAGTTATGATGGTTAATGGACGTATTTCTGAGAAATCCGTAAAAAATTACCGCTATTTGTTTGGTATTTGGGATGACATGTTAGAAACGGTAAGTAGATTCTGTATGCAATCTAGAATTGATGCGGACTATATTACGCATTTAGGTGCAAATCCAGAAAAAATATTTGTTACTGGTAATACAAAATTTGACCAAACATATGCAGAAGTAACTCCTGAGGATTTAGAAAATTACAGAAAAGAATTAGGAATAAAAGATGCATTTCCAGTAATTGTTGGTGGTTCGACACATCCTAGTGAAGAAAAAGCTTTACTAGAAGCTTTTACAAGTATAAAAAAAGACTTTCCGAATGCGCGACTAGTTATTGCACCTAGAAAAATAGCACGTGTTGATGAAATTAAAAAGTTAGCTGGAAATTATGGTTACGAAGTTGGTTTTAGATCAAAACTACAAGAACCAAACAATAGTGAGCATTATCCAGTTTTATTACTTGATACGATAGGTGAATTAGGCCGTATCTATGCTGTTGGTGATGTAGTATTTGTTGGTGGTTCTTTGATTAAACATGGTGGACATAACATTTTAGAACCAGCAGCTCATGCAAAACCAATAATAGTTGGTCCTAGCATGGAAAACTTTAAAGATTCTTATGCTTTATTAAGCAAAGTAGGAGCATGTAAGATGGTTGCTAACTCTAATGAGTTAACAAAGGTCTTAATGGATATAGTTAAAAATGATTCTTTAAGAAAAGAAATGGGAGATGCTTCCTTAGCTGTAATTCAAGCAAATCGTGGTGCTGCAATTCGTAGTGTTGATTACTTAGAAAATCTTTTAGAATTAGACAGTGTAGCTTTAAGATGCGAATCTACTTATACCATAAATACTCGTAACTTCAACGAAGATGGTTTAAGACATGGAGATGCAATTATCCAATACTTATTCCAATTGGCTCATGGACCAAATACACCATTTTTAGGCTGGGTACTTTTAGTATTTTTAAGATTATTATCTTACCTTTATGAATTTGGTGTGCGTTGTAAGTTATTCCTATACAAAACCGGAGTATTAAAATCTACAAAACTTAATTCAATTGTAATCTCTATCGGTAACATTACAGTAGGTGGTACAGGTAAGACACCTACAGCTCAAAAAATTGCTACGATGATTAAAAATATGGGCTATCGCGTAGTAATCCTTAACCGTGGTTATCGTTCTCATTGGGGCAAAGAAATTGGTGTTGTTTCTGATGGTAAGAAAATTTATATGACAGCTTATGAAGCTGGTGATGAAGCGTATTTAATGGCGAAGACTTTACCGGGAATTCCTGTTGTCATTGGTAAAAACCGTGCAGTAACAGGTCAATATGCTGTTAATGAGTTAAAAGCAGAAGTTATCATTCTTGATGATGGTTACCAACATTGGCAACTTTGCCGTGATTTAGACATAGTTTTAGTAGATACTTTAAGTATGTTTGGTAATGGTTGTGTATTGCCTCGTGGTGTATTGCGTGAACCATTAGACAACTTAAATCGTGCAGGCATGTTCTTGCTAACTAAAACAGATCAAAGTTCTCAGTTAAGCAAAGAAAACTTAAGAGATAAAATTGATAAATATAATAAAAATGCTCCAGTAATTGAAAGTATCCATCATCCTAACAACTTTGTTGAAATTGCGGATTGGTATAAAGGCATTAATGAAAATGTCAAAGATTTATCTGAATTACAAGGTAAGAAAGTAATGGTGTTCTCTGCAATTGGTAATCCATCTTCTTTCGAACAAACCTTAGCAAGTTGTGGATTGGATATCTTAGAAGCTATTCGTTACCCTGATCATCATGATTACGGTATGTTAGAAATGCAATATATTAGTGAAAGAGCGGCAAGTTTACAAGCAGCAGCTTTAGTTGCTACTGGTAAAGATGCGGTTAAAATACCTACAGAGTTTATTTACTTTAATAGGGAAATTCCATTATATATCTTGAATATGGATATTATGATTACAGATGGTAAAGATCAATTTGAAAAGACAATTATGGATGTGGTGACAAAGGAGAAGTAAAAGCAATGAAGGTTTTATGTGTTATTCCAGCAAGATATGCATCTACTCGTTTGCCTGGCAAACCTTTGAAATTAATAGCTGGCAAGCCGATGATTCAACATGTTTACGAACAAGCTTGCAAAGCGACTATTCCAGCTGATGTTATTGTTGCGACTGATAATGATTTAGTATATCAAGCAGTAGAAAGTTTTAATGGTAAAGCTATTATGACTAGTGCAGAACATCCTAGTGGCACAGATAGACTTGCTGAAGTTGCTTTGAATTATCCTGATGTTGATGTAATCGTAAATGTTCAAGGTGATGAACCTATGATTCCACCAGAAATAATAGATCGTTTAGCAAAAGCCTTTGCAGATGAAAAAGACTTAAAAATGGCAACGATGAAAGTGCTGATGGATGAAGAAGATTACGATAATCCAGCAGCTGTAAAAGTAGTAACTGATCATAATGGATATGCTTTGTATTTTTCTAGAAGTTTAATTCCGTATCCAAGAAATAAATCTGATGAGTACAAAGTCTATAAACATGTTGGTATTTATGCTTATAGCAGAGATTTTATCTTGCAATATGCAGCTTGGGAAACCACTGCTTTAGAACAAGCAGAAAGTTTAGAACAATTACGAGTACTTGAAAATGGTTATAAAATAAAAGTGTTAGAAAGTGATTTTAAAGGGATTGGTGTAGATACGCCTGAAGATTTAGAAGCTGTAGATGCCCTTTTTAAAAAACTTAAAAATTAAAGGTTGATTACATGGAGGCAAATATGAACATTGTAAAAGTTGGCCCTTATGAAGTTGGTGAAGGTAAACCGTTGATATTACTAGCTGGTCCTTGTGTATTAGAAGGATATGAACGAAGCCTCGCAATAGGTAAAGAAGTAAAGAAAATAACTGAAAAATTAGGTATTCCTTATGTTTTTAAGGCTTCCTATGACAAAGCAAATAGATCCTCTTATAATTCTTTTAGAGGACCTGGGTTAGAAGAAGGGTTAGAAATTTTAGCTCAAATAAAAAAAGATCTTAATGTACCAGTAGTTAGTGATATACATGAACCTTATCAAGTTGAAAAAGCTGCAGAAGTGCTTGATATTTTACAAATACCAGCATTCTTATGCCGTCAAACTGATTTGGTATATGCAGCAGCACAAACTGGAAAAGCAGTAAATGTTAAAAAAGGTCAATTTTTAGCACCATGGGATATGAAAAATGTTATCGCTAAAATTGAAGAAGCTGGTAATAAAAATATTATGCTTACAGAACGTGGTTCTAGTTTTGGTTATAACACTTTAGTTACAGATATGCGTGGTTTGGCTGTTATGCGTGAATTAGGCTATCCGGTAATCATGGATGCAACTCATAGTGTACAAATACCTGGCGGTCAAGGAACTACTAGTGGTGGTCAAAGCCAATATGTTCCTCACATGGCAAGAGCTGCAGCTGCAATCGGTATAGATGGACTTTTCTTAGAAGTACATGATAATCCCGCAGAAGCTCTATCTGATGGACCAAATATGGTAGCGTTAGATAAATTAGAAGCAGTATTAACAGATGTTTTAGCAATTGATAAAGTAGTTAGAAAATAGGAGGGGAATTAGGATGAGTGATGTACGAGTGCGCGCGCAGGAAGTATTGCGCATGGAAGCAGAAGCAATTTTAGAACTTTTACCTAGAATAGATGATAGTTTTGAAGCTGCAATAGAATTAATACTTGCTTGTGAAGGCCGTACTGTTATTACAGGTATGGGTAAATCAGGTATTGTAGGCAGAAAAATAGCTGCTACACTTGCTAGCACTGGTACTCCATCTTTCTATTTACATCCTGCTGAAGGTATTCATGGTGATTTAGGCATGGTAACATCAAAAGATGTAGTTATAGCTCTTTCAAATAGTGGAGAAACCGGTGAAATATTAAATATCTTACCGTCTCTTCGTAGAATAGGTGCTAAGCTTATTGCTATGGTTGGAAAAGCAGACTCTACTTTAGCGAAAAATGCAGATGTTATTTTAAACGTCGGTATTGAACAGGAAGCTTGCCCTTTAGGGTTAGCACCTACTTCAAGTACCACAGCAACTCTTGCTTTTGGAGATGCTTTAGCAGTATCTTTATTATCAAAACGTAATTTTACTGCAAGTCAATTTGCAGTGTTCCACCCAGGTGGATCATTAGGACGCAAACTTTTATTAACAGTAGAAAACGTCATGCATGCTGGTGATAAAAATCCAGTGGTACTTGGTACAATGACTGTACAAGATGCACTTTTTGTTATTACGGATAAAGGACTTGGTGCTGTGTCTGTAGTAGATGATAAAGGTGTTATGCAAGGTGTTTTAACTGATGGTGATATTCGTCGTGGTTTAAGTAAGGGTATTGATTTCTTAAAGCAACCTGTAACTGAGCTTATGACTAGAAATCCTAAGTTTATTACTAAGGAAAAATTGGCAGCAGCAGCATTACACTTGATGGAAAGCAATCATCCAAAACCTATTACAGTATTACCTGTAGTGGATGCTGAAAAACATGTTATCGGTCTTATTCATATGACTGACTTAGTTAGACAAGGAGTGGTATAATGCAGGATATTTCTGCTAAAATCCATAAAATTAAATTATTGGCACTAGACGTGGACGGCGTTCTCACTGATGGAAGTTTGCATATTAGTGAAAATGGAGAAGTCTATAAAACTTTTAATGCAAAAGATGGACTAGGGATAAGCGCTGCTATTAGAAATGGTTTTATTGTGGCAATTATAACTGGGCGTAAGAGTGGTGCTATTACAAAACGAGCAAGTGAATTAGGAATTATAGATGTATATGAAAATGTTAAGGAAAAAGATTTTGCTTTAGCTGAACTAGCTCAAAAATACAAACTTTCTTTAGAAGAAGTTGCATATATGGGTGATGACCTTAATGATTTTCCAGCGTTATTGAAAGCAGGATTTTCTTGTTCACCAAATAATGCAGTAGAAGAAGTGAAAAATATTGTTGATTATGTAACTGAAAAATCTGGTGGCGCTGGGGCAGTTAGAGAAGTGATAGAAAAGATATTAACTGTTAAAGGTGTTTGGGATTTGATAGTAGAAGGATATAAAGAAAAAGGTCTAGGAGACAAGCAGTAATGTGGCTATATTATTTATTAAAAGCAATTAGTTTTATAGTGTGTTTGATGCCTTACAAATTGTTAGTCAATTTAGGTATCGGTGTTGGACATCTTTATCATATAATTGCCAAGAAGCAACGCCTAAGAGCGGAAGCGACAATTAAAGATAGATTGGGCTATGATGATGAGTTAGCACAAAAAACAATTAAGGAATTATTTATAAATTTAGGAATAACATTTTTAGAAATTCTTTATATGCCTGCTTTAAATAAAAATAATATTAGAGGCTTGGTTAATCTTGAAAAACAAGATGTTTTGTGGGATGTCTTGAATAAGAAAAAAGGTGCTGTAATGGTAGCTTGTCATATGGATAATTGGGAGTGGCTTGGTGCATCAGTTGCACTAAATGGATTTCCTTTAAGTTCAGTTGAAAAACCACAACCGAATAGAATATACAGTAAATTTCTTAACGAGTTAAGAACAAGTGTAGGTCAAGAAATTTTTTCTAGGGGAACTAATGAAATACTTGGGTGTGCTAGGGCGATGAAAAAAGGTAGAATGTTATGTT